>NZ_JBEYCG010000004.1:398377-467583 GCF_040632645.1 Nocardia sp. NPDC019219
GCCTGACCGCTCACGCGTTGACCGTCCGCTCGACTTTGTCGTTGGAGCCGATCCGCCCGTCGCGCAGCGTGATCACCCGGTCGCAGTAGGTCACCGCGCCCATGTCGTGGGTCACCATCACCACCGAACTGCCCGATCCGGCGATCTCCCCGAGTAGCTCGAGGATCGCCGCGCCGGTCTTGGAGTCGAGGTTGCCGGTGGGCTCGTCGGCCAGGATCAGCGGCGGGTCCATGATCAGCGCTCGCGCCACCGCCACCCGCTGCATCTGCCCGCCGGACAACTCGGCCGGACGGTGCTCGGCCCGCTCGGCCAGGCCCACCCGGTCGAGCAACTCCAGGGCGCGCGGTTTGGCCTTGCGCAAACCGGTGCCGTCCAGCAACTTCGGTATCGCCACGTTCTCCCAGGCCGACAGCGTGGGCAGCAGGTTGAAGAACTGGAACACGAAACCGACCTGGTGCCGCCGGAACTCCGACTGCTGTTCCTCGTCGAGCGCGCCGATCTCCTCGCCCCGGAACCGGATCGAGCCCGCATCGGGGCTGTCCAGCGCCCCGAGCAAATGCAGCAGGGTGCTCTTGCCGGACCCGGACGGCCCGATGATCGAGGTGAATTCCCCTGTCTCGATGCGCAATCCGACGTCGTCGAGCGCGCGGACCGCCTGCCCGCCGACCCGATACTCCTTCGTCACGCCCGATAGTTCCAGCATCGCCGGTTCCGGCATCGTCGTCCCCCGCTCCGTACGGTCGATCAAATCTCTTCGTTCCTTGTCGCGCGTTACCGCGCCATGGCCTCCGACGCGAGTTTGCGGCGACGATACTGTGCGTCGAGCACCGCGCGCAGCACCGGCTGCTCGGCCGCCAGCTCGAGATAGGCCTCCATCGCCGTCAGCCCCTGGTCGAGTTTCGCGGCGAAATGCAGGTCCCACCGGTAGCGCAGCGTGAGCAGAAGTCCGTCCGCGCCGCCGAACAGCCGATCCAGCTCGGAGAACCCCTCGAACAGGTCGGGATCGGCCGGGTCGAGCGCCGCGCGGGTGAGCACGGCGTGCACGATGTCGGTTCGAGCGTGTTGATCCGTCCAGGACATGGCCCTCGCCTTCCTCTGTGAACTACCGCCAACGCTACGGACGCGACCGTCTTGTTGTCGTCGTGCCAGGGACCCGAATGCGTCTCCGCCCACGGTAGGAGCGGCGGCCCGCTCGCGGGACGATGTACCGGCCCGGATACGGCGGCTAGCCTTACAGAATGGGTTCGACCGGCGTATCCGAAGCACCGCCCGGTACGCCGCGCGACGGCCGCGTGCGGGCCTCGATGCGGCGCGTTCGCGAACGGTGCGCCGAGTTCGCGCGCGATCCGGTCGCGTCCTTCCGGCGCAGCGTCGAGGAGCTGCCCTACGACTATCCGCCGTCGGTCATCGTCAGCGTCGATGTCGCGGTCCTCGCCGTGGCGGTCGCGGCCGCCGTGCAGCGGCACAGCTACTTCCCGACCCTGCTTCCGGTGATCGCGGTCCTGCTGACCTGCGCCTTCGGGCCGTTGCACGCGTTGCTCGGCGTGCTGCCGCGCCCGCTGCTGCTCGGCGTGCTCGCCATGGCGGCCGAGGCGCTGTTCCTCGCCCAGCCGGTCGCCGCCGATTTCGCGCCGTTCGTGCTGGTGGCCGCCGCGGGGGAGATCGCGGCGATTGCGCCGAAACGGGTGAGCATCCCGGTGACGGTCGCGATGATGCTGCAGCTGGTCGCCTTCGACGCGATCGGCCACGTGCCCGAGGGGCTGCCCACCTATCTGGTCGGGATCGCGTTCGGCTGGATGGCCGGGCTGATGTTGCAATATCAGCGTCGCTTCCTCTACCAGGAACGCGGATACCAGGACATTCGCGCGGCGCAGGCCGCCGACGAGGAGCGCCACCGGATCGCCAGGGAGGTGCACGACGTGATCGCGCACTCGCTGAGCGTCACCCTGTTGCACCTCACCGCCGCCCGGCATGCGCTGGAGACCGACCGCGACGTGGAGGAGGCCGTGGAAGCGCTGACCGACGCCGAGCGGCTGGGCAGGCAGGCGATGGCCGACATCCGCCGCACGGTCGGCCTGCTCGACGCGCGACCCTGGAAACAGGTCCCGGAACCGGGTGTGGAGGACATCGAGGACTTGGTCGGCGATTTCGTGCGAGCCGGCCTGGACGTGCGCTACGACCGCGAGGGCGATCTCGGCGCGGTGTCACCGGCGGTCGGGCTCGCGCTGTACCGGATCGGCCAGGAGTCGCTGGCGAACGTCGTCAAGCACGCGTACGGGGCGTCGGCCAGGGTCCGGCTCGCGGTGGACGCGACGGTGGTCACCCTCACGGTGGACAACACCGTGCCCGCCGGGCTGCCGGCCCAGCGCGGCGCTGGCATGGGGTTGTCCGGCATGCGCCAGCGCGCCGAACTGCTCGGCGGACGGATGACCGCGGGTCCGTCCGGCCGCGGCTGGTCGGTGCGGGCGGGCATTCCGCTCGCGCCGGGGCGCGGCGGATTCTCGTGCTCGGTGCTACCGGGCGCCACCACCGGACGAGAGGGTTCTTGAGTGAGCGTGACCTCGCCCGCGAGCGGTGACGACGCCGTCTCCGTGCTGGTGGTGGACGACCAGGAGCTGGTGCGCGGCGGTCTGCGGCGCATCCTGCGCCGACGGGACGGATTCGTGGTCGCCGAGTGCGCCGACGGCGACGAAGTCCCCGCCGCCGTCGCGCAGGCGCGCCCCGACGTGGTGCTGATGGACCTGCGGATGAAACGGGTCGGCGGCATCGATGCGACCAGGACGCTGCGGACGCGCGACGGCGCTCCGCCGGTTCTGGTGCTCACCACCTTCGACGACGACCAGTTGCTGTCCGGGGCGCTGCGCGCGGGCGCGGCCGGATTCATCCTCAAGGACTCGCCCGCCGAGGACCTCATCCGCGCGGTGCGGACGGTCGCGGGCGGCGGAGCCTGGCTCGACCCGGCGGTGACCGGCCGCGTCCTGTCGGCCTACCGCACGGTGCGTCCGGTGCGCACCCCCACCGACGCGCGCCTGTCCGAGTTGACCGCACGCGAGTACGAGGTGCTCGTACTGATCGGTCGCGGCCGGGTGAACGCGGAGATCGCTCGTGAACTCGGCATCTCGGAGGTGACCGTGAAAAGTCATGTGGGACATATCTTCGGGAAGCTCGAGCTGCGGGATCGGGCCGCGGCCATCGTGTTCGCGTTTGACCACGGGGTGGTGACACCCGGAGAATCCACTCTGTGACGGGCAGGCTCCGGTCGCGGACCGCGTGATCCCGGTGTGCGATCCCTGCCCGGGATGCGGAGGGATGACGGGTGCAGGAACCTGGGCCGAGAACCGGCACGCGGTTCGGGCCGTACGAACTGCGATCGTTGCTGGGCAAGGGTGGGATGGGGGAGGTCTACGAGGCCTACGACACGGTCAAGGACCGGGTGGTCGCGGTCAAGCTGCTCTCCGAAGAACTCGCCAAAGACCCGATGTACCAGCTGCGTTTCCGTCGCGAATCGCAGGCTGCGGCGCGGCTGGCCGAACCGCACGTCATCCCGATCCACGACTGGGGCGTGATCGATGGGGTGCTGTTCATCGACATGCGGCTGGTGCGGGGCGTCGACCTGCGCACCTTGTTGCGCGGTCAGGGACCGCTGAGTCCCGCCCGCGCCGTCGGCATCATCGAGCAGATCGCCTCGGCCCTGGACGCCGCGCACGCGAGCAATCTGGTGCACCGCGACGTGAAGCCGGCGAACATCCTCGTCACCGACGCGGATTTCGCGTATCTCGTCGATTTCGGCATCGCGCACACCGAGGGCGACAGCGCGGTGACCTTGGTCGGCATGGCCGTCGGTTCCTACATCTACATGGCTCCCGAGCGTTTCGATGTCGGGCCGGTGACCGGCCGTGCCGATGTCTATTCGCTGGCCTGCGTGCTGCACGAATGCCTGACCGGAGCGACGCCGTTCCCCTCGGCCAGCATGAACGTGCTGATCAAGGCGCACATGTCCGATCCGCCGCCGCGGCCGAGCACGCAGGCCGCCGGTATCCCGGTCGCGTTGGACGAGGTGGTGAACCGCGGTATGGCCAAGGATCCGGCCGACCGCTTCCCGACCGCGACCGCGCTGGCCAGGGCCGCTCGCGCCGCCCTCGCCGCGGCTCCGGCCACCGGGCCCACGCTCGTGGTGCGCGCACCCGACCGGTCCCCGCGCACCGGTGAACCCGCGGGTGCGGCGGTCGCGCCGGAGTCGACGGGAGAGCTGTCGCTGCCCGCGGTGATCCATCCGAGCGCGCCGACGGTGGTCCGGCCGACGGAGTTCCAGTTCACGCCGCTCCCGCCGGCGGACGCGGGGCCGCGTGCGCCGCACACGCCGGAGGTGGAGTTACCTCCGATGCGCCCCTTCCCGGACGCGCACTTGTACCCGGAAACCCAGGCGTATCTGGAGACCGCGGGATACTCGCAGGGGCCGGAGTATCCGGCCCCGCCGACGCAGGCGTATCCGCAGGGTTACGCCGCACCCGGCCCCTTCGATTCCGCGCAGGGGTACGCGGGACAGCCGGACGCCTTCGGGCAGGCGGATCCCGCCGCCACGCAGAAGTACGCGGAACCGACCACGGTTCAGGCGTACTCCGACATGCCGCGGGCTTATTCGGAAGCGCCGGGTTATGCCGAGCCGCATCCGGGAGCCGAGAACTACACGGAGGTCCCGCGCTCTCCGGATCGACGGCTATCCGAATCGGTTACACGGCAAGCCACCCACGACTACCTTCCCGCGCCGGACTCGGCTCCCACCCAGTTCCTGACGCCGGCCGGACCGGGCGATCACGCCGCACGCACCGACTATCCGCCGCACGGTGACTACCCGGCGCGCACCGGCCGTCCACTGGGCCGCGAGGAGCCCGAGTACGGCTACGACGATTACGACGAGGCCGCGTACGACGCGTCGCGCCCGGGGCGCTCGATCGCGCTACCCATCATGGTGGCCGTTTTCGCGATCGTCGCGCTGACCGTCGGTGGCGCGATCGCGTGGCAATCGTTCGGCTCCGGCGGCGTCGAGACGACCTCCTCCTCCGCCGACCGCGGCGAGGCGCCCGCCGCGACCACGCGGCCAAGCGCCCAAGCGCCGAGCCGCACCGCTGCTTCGCCGACCACGTCCAGCTCAGCGAAGCAGACTCCCGTCACGCTGCCCCCCGGCGCGAAGCCGTGCGGCCAGGGCCATGCCTCCTCCGGGACGTTCACCCAGTCGGCGACCGGCACCGCCGTGACGAGCTGCGCGTTCGCCGAAGAGGTGCGCCAGGCCTATGCCGCACTCGGTTCGGCGCAGAACGCCACCCGCGACGCACCGCGCACGGTGGTCGCGACGAGCCCGGTCACCGGCCGGGCATACACCATGAATTGTCAGCCCGACGGGCCGCTCGTCACCTGCAGCGGCGGCGAGAACGCGGTCGTGTACGTCTACTGACGGGTTCGGCGGCGCGGCTTCGTCGCCGCCGGGCCGGCTAGGGCACGGCCGGGGTTCCGCCCGGCGCCACCGGCAAGCCCGCTGCCTTCCACGCCCGGAACCCGCCGACCAGATCGGTCACCCGGCGCAGCCCGAGCCGCAGCCCGTCGGCGGCCGCGAGACTGGAGGCGTAGCCCTCGTTGCAGACGATCACCACCGGCGTGTCGGGGGTGATGCCCGGCAGCCGGTGTTCGCCGTTCGGATCCAGTCGCCACTCCAGGACGATCCGTTCGACCACGACCGCACCCGGTATCTCGCCCTCGGCGCTCCGGTTCGCGTGGGGCCGGATGTCCACGATCAGCCCTCCCTGGGACTGCAACGCGGCCGCCTGTTCCGGCGCCACCCGCTCCAGCTGCGCCCTGGCCTGCGCGACCATGTCCTCGGCGCCTGTACTCATCGTGCACTCACTCCGCTCGCCGACGAACCTGCGAAGTCAGTTAGCGTACGGTATTCCCGGACCGGCCGCAGCGGGGGAGAGTACGCGTGCACGGACGCGGCGGGCAACGACTTGTCATTGCGCAACTGGTGCGCACGATCGGGGCCGAATCCGATCGTGTCGCCGGCCCGCCGTTCCGCCTTCCGCACCGTCCCGCCGGGATGCACGTATTCCTCGCTGAGTTCGCCCACGGTCATGGTGAACGCGCCGGACGCGCCGCCGTGGTCGTGCGGTGCGGTGCCCTGCCCCGGCGCCCAGGACAGCAGCCACAGCTCGACGCCCATGGTCAGAGCCAAGCGCTTCCACCAGCGCCGCTCGGCGTCGAAGCGCACGATGTCCAGCAGCGGCGTCGCCAGCTCCGCGGCCACCAGGCTGGTCAGCCGGTGTAGTTGCGAAGCCGACCACAGTGCCCGCTCCGGGTGGATGGCGTCTCGAATCAGCGGCACGTCGATGTCGGGATGGATATCGCTCGCGTGCTCGAGGTTCACCGGAAGGGAAGTGGTCACATGTGCTCCTGACGGTCGGTCGGATGAGCGCTCGCGGCTGCGCCGCGTGGATCCTCCTCCATCGGAAGCTGATTGCCACCAATCCCGATCAGCGCGAATAAAATTCGATCGCTCGCCTACCCGAACGCGGGCAACGGTGGAGTCTCCGGGAAGACGACGGGCAACGAGACCAGGGCGCGGTGGAACGGACCCGGGCGCCACATCAGCTCCTCCACCGGGACCGCGAGCTGTATCTCGGGCAGCGCGTCGAGCAACTGGTCGATGGCATCCTGCGCGATCAGGTATGCCATCGATCTGGCGGGGCAGGCGTGCGGTCCGGCACCCCACGCGAGGTGCGCGCGGTTGTCGGTGTGCTCGCCGGTGTTGATCGCCGGGTCGTGATTGCACCCGGCCATGCTGATGACGACCGGTTGGTGCGCGGGCAACCACACGTCGTCGATCAGGATGGGCTGTTTGGGGTAGCTGAAGCAGTAGTTGGCTCCCGGCGGGTCGTCGAACAGCACCTCGTCGAGCGCGTCGCGGGTGGACAGACTGCCACCGAAGATCCCGCCCGCGTACCGGCGGTCGGTGAGCATCAGTCGCAAGGTGTTGGCGATCAAGTTCTGCTGCGGTTCGATTCCCGCCCCGTACAGGGTGACCAGCTGGTGGATCATCTCCCGGTCGTCGAGGGCGGCGGGGTGGCGCAGCAGTCGCGACGTGATGTCGTCGCCCGGATTCCGTCGCTTCCGCTGCACCAGCTCGAACAGCGCGTCGGCGAGCATCGCGTTGCCCTTGTCGGCGTTGACGCCCTCGAAGATGGCGGCCATGCCCATCGCCACCTGCTGCCCGATCTCCGGCGGGCAGCCGAGCATCTCGTTGAGCACCGCGAACGTGAGCGGGAACGCGTACTGGCTGATCAGGTCCGCCGCGCCGTCCTGGCAGAAGGCGTTGATCAGCGGGCCCGCGACCTGTTCGGTCGTCGTGTGCAACGCGTACAGGTCGACCTCGCCGAGGCTCGCGACGTTCACCTGGCGGTAGCGCTCGTGTTCGAAGCCCGTGCTGCGCAGGGCATTCGGCCGCCATTCCATCATCGGCAGGATCGGGCAGTCTCCGGGAATGCCCTGCTGCCAGGTCCGTGGGTCCGCCGGGAAGTGCACGGGGTCGTTGAGGATGCGCAACGCCGTGTAATAGCCGATCACCAACGTGGCGGGCACATTCGGCGCCAGTTCCACCGGCACGAGCGAACCGAACCGGCGGCGCATCTCCCGGTAGGCGCGATGCGGGTCGGCGGCGAATTCCTCTGTGTACAGCGGGACCCGGGGTCCGTCGGCGTCGAGCGGTGAACCGTGTTGGACGGGGCAGCCTTTCGGGCTTTCGGAAGTGGCTTGCGGGGACGGTGGCGTGGACAAAAGGCATGACTCCAGAAGGGAAGGCTCTTCGCCGACGCGTGCGGGCAAGCGGGTCGGCTACGCGCCGGTCAGGTGCATGTTTCGCGATGTGCTACGGGATCGTAAGCAGTCGGAACCCGGTGGCGGGTGCGTTTGAGCCGCAGTGGCACAGAGTGATTCACCCGAGTGCCACCGCGTACCGTTCGGCCAGCGCGGCCACGCGATCGGCGGGCCAGGGGCAGCGGATGTCGCCTCGGGTGGCGGCGAAGAAGAGTTCCAGCTGGACGTGCCAGGCGGCCAGCAGTTCCGGCCGTAGCCGAGCCAATTCCTCCGGCAGGGTCTGGGTGAGTTCCACTCGGACGCCCAGGTCGGGATCGGCCTCGAAGGCCCAGCGGACCGTGCCCGCGACGGCGCCGTCGTGCCGCCACTCGTACGCCAACGTTCGAGGCGGCTCGACGTCGACCAGCGCACCCGCCTCGACATGCTGATTGGTCGACCGGACGGGTGGCCGGGCGCCCACGGACGGGGTCTCGTCGCCGACGAGCGAAGTCCACACCGAGTCCATCGGCTGCCACACCAGGTCACGCGCGAACCGCAACACGTAGCCACCGGCGACCTCCTCGCAGTCGCCCGTGTCGAGCCCGAACTCCTCGATATAGCGCTCGATATCGGCAAGCCAAGTCGTGTCCGGCTCGGTGGGGCTGTCGCCGAGCAGGCCCGCGAGTGCCGTCAGGCAACGATCCCACCCGACGGCGGATCGCGCGGCGCCGAGCCGTCCTAGCGGTCCGCCGCCGAGGACGTGGGTGAAGACCAACAGCGTCCCGTCCCCGTCGGGCACGAGTTCGAATCGCAGCACGTCCTCGTTCCACCGGAACATGTAGACCTTGGGCGGGTCGAACTCGAGCACCTCGCCGCGGGAGGTGCTTTCGACCGTCTCGGGTGCGTCGGCGAAGGTGAAGCGCATCGCCGCGCCGGGCCGTGGTTCGGTCGTCACCGCGGCCGGGAACCAGGCGGCCATTTCCGCCGGGTCGCTGATCGCGCGCCACACCTTCGCCGGGGGATGCGCCAGCCTGCGTTCGAACCGCAGGGTCGGGGCGCCGTCGATGGTGCGCAGCTGTGCTCGGGGATCGCTCATGGTTGTCCTTTCTCGTCGGGCATGGCGTCGAGATGACGTTCCAGGGCGTCGAGGCTCGTGTCCCACATCCGCCGGTACGGCGCGAGCCAGGCCTCGATCTCGGCCAGTGGTTCCGGTCGCAACCGGTACCAGCGCCGCTGTGCGTCCTGGCGCACGTCGACCAGACCCGCGCCGCGCAGGACCTTCAGGTGCTTGGACACCGTCGGCTGGGCCAGTCGCAGCTGCGCGACCAGGTCGCCGACCAGTCGCTCCCGCTCGCGCAGCAGGTCCAGGATCTCCCGGCGGCGTGGCTCGGCCAGCGCCTCGAACGTAGATGCCATATTGGCAATATAGCTCATATGGAATATAAAAACATCGTGAAGCCCGCCAGACGTGTTCGCCGGAAGCCGGATCGCGGCGACGGGGTTCGGCGAACCCGACAGATCCTGCGGTGATACCGCAATGCTATTGAGTGTTACCGATATCCGGCGCTCTGTTCGGCACCGGCTGTGTCGGTCAGGTGTTTTCGGCGAACTGGGGCGTAATCGAAACATCTAGTACGTTCTCCGGGATAACGAGAAGCAGTTCTCGGGTGAGGCCGGCCAGCAGCGCCGGTTCCGATCCCGGCCGCTCGGCGACATCGGGCGGGTAGGTGGAGGTGTCCATGCTTGTTGACCGCGCCGTCGTCACTTGGCGGGGAGACAAGAGTCAGCCGACCCGAGGCCGCGCCCCTGTCGTCGCGGCCGGCGGTCGGCGATTCCGCAGAATACGAAACGTCCTCGGCTGTGCGGCGCTTGCCGTAGCGCTGGTGGCCGGGTGTACGACCGACCGCAGCGAGGACTCGGCATCGAGCGAACCGAGCATCACCGAGGCCGCGGCGCGCACCGACCAGAAGGGCCTGTCCCTCATCCTGCCGGGCACCTTGGCCGCGAGCTATGCCGAGCTCGCGGCGGGCGTGCGGGGGAAGCTCGGCATGGCCATCATGCCGGTCGGCGGCGAGCAGGCGATCACCTTCGGTGAATGGACCAGCGGTCCGGCCTGGTCGACGATGAAGGTGCCGCTCACCATCGCCGCGCTGCGGCGCAGTCCGGGCAGCTCGAGCTACGCCGCGTCGGCCGCGATCACGCAGTCCGACAACGCCGCCGCCGACGTGCTCTGGCAGTCGCTCGGCACGCCGCAGGAGGCGGCGCAGGCCGTCCAGGCGGTCCTGCGCGAAGGCGGGGACAACAAGACCGTCGTGCCCGCCACCCGCACCCGTTCCGAGCACTCGGCCTTCGGGCAGGCGGAGTGGTCGCTGACCGATCAGGTGCGGTTCGCCTCGCGGTTGCCCTGCCTGCCGCAAACCGATCGCGTGACCTCGCTGATGGAACAGGTCATCGCCAGCCAGCGCTGGGGTCTCGGCGAGCTCGGCGGCGCCGAATTCAAGGGCGGCTGGGGCCCGGACGTCTCGGGCAACTACCTGGTGCGGCAGTTCGGGGTCATCGACGTCCCCTCGGGGCAGATCGCGATCGCGATCGCCGTGCAGCCGGAGTCGGGATCGTTCAGCGACGGCATGAACGTCCTGGACAAACTCGCCACGGTCGTCTCGGAGCATCTCGACGAACTGTCCGGGGGACGCTGCCCGGCCGCATGAGGTCATCTGTCCAGGTCGGTGTTACACGCCGTTCACGGGGGCGGGGCTGCCGAGATCGGACATGAAGGGCAAGATAGCGGCCATGCGCATCGGAGTTCTGACCGGAGGCGGAGACTGCCCAGGACTGAACGCGGTCATCCGCGCTGTCGTTCGGACCGCGAACGGCCGTTACGGAGACGCGATCGTCGGTTTCGAGGACGGCTGGCGCGGCCTATTGGAGGATCGGAAGATCCAGATCCGCAACGACGACCGCACCGACCGCATCCTCACCAAGGGCGGCACCATCCTCGGCACCGCCCGCACCAACCCCGACGTGCTGCGCGCCGGCCTGGGCCGGATCAAGCAGACCCTGGACGACAACGGCATCGAAGCGCTGATCCCGATCGGCGGCGAGGGCACCCTCACCGCCGCGAGCTGGCTGTCCGACGAGGGCGTGCCGGTGGTCGGCGTCCCGAAGACCATCGACAACGACATCGATTGCACCGACGTCACTTTCGGCCACGACACGGCGCTGAGCATCGCCACCGAGGCGATCGACCGGCTGCACACCACCGCCGAATCGCACCAGCGCGTCATGCTCATCGAGGTGATGGGCCGCCACGCGGGCTGGATCGCGATCAGCGCGGGCATGGCGGCCGGCGCGCACCTGACCCTGGTGCCGGAGGTCCCGTTCGAGGTCGACGAGGTGTGCGCCATGATCAAGCGGCGGTTCCAGCGCGGTGACAAGCACTTCATCTGCGTCGTCGCCGAGGGCTCGCACCCGGCGCCGGACTCCGGGTTCACCTTGCGCGAGGGCGGTATCGACGAGTTCGGCCACGAGCGCTTCACCGGCGTCGCGCAGCAGCTCGGCGTGGAGATCGAGCGGCGCATCGGCAAGGAAGTCCGCACCACCGTGCTCGGTCACGTGCAGCGCGGCGGCAGCCCCACGCCCTACGACCGGGTGCTGGCCACTCGCTTCGGCCTGCACGCGGCCGAGGCCGTGCACGCGGGCAAGTTCGGCCAGATGGTCGCCTTGCACGGCACCTCCATCGACCTGGTTCCGCTGTCGGAGGCCACCAAACAGCTCAAGCGCGTGCCGACGGAGCGCTATCGCGAAGCGGAGGCGTTCTTCGGGTAGGAACGCGCACAGGTCGACGCGCTCTTCGGCGCAGACCGGATCGATGACGCGTGAACGGAGGCGCACCGGCGACCGAAACCGCTTCGGTTCGTCCCGTACCGGCGCGGCGGCTACCCTGGCCGGTATGGCCGAGATCCACGTGAACGATCTGCCGAAAGCCACCGTCGATGTATTGCACCGGCGGGCGCGCGCGGCGGGGCTGCCGTTGCCGGACTACATCGGGCGTGAGCTGATCGCGCTGGCGCGGCGGCGTACACCGGACGACACGGTCGTGGAATTCCTGGAATCCAAAGGACGCGACCTGGCACCGGATATCGATGACGACGCCGTGGCGCTCGTGCAAAGCTACGGCCTGCCCATCGATGCGCTCGGCGTCCTCGGCCGCCGCGCTCGCTCCGCCGGACTTCCGCTGGGGCAGTACGTGCGTCGCGAGCTGAACCGAACCGCTCGGCAGACCACCGTCGAGGACGCCCTGCTGGAGTTCCAGGAGGTGCGGGAACAGAACCCCGGCCTGCAGCTCGACATGGCGGAAATCGCCGCTGCGGTGCGGTACGCGCGCGGCGAATAGCGGGGGCCGGTGCGCGCGGTCGGTACTGTGAGTCGCATGCGCAGTGGGCGACTGATCGCGTTGGCCCTGTTCGTGATCGCGGCGTTGGTCGCCGGGTGTTCGGAGTCGAATCCGCCCGATCCGACCATCGGCGATTGGCACGGCGCCATCGAGGTCCCCGGTCAACCGGTGCAGGTGGGCGTGACCTTCCGCGACGACGGCACAGCCACCATCGACATCCCCTCGCAAGGGGTGACGGGCACGCAACTGAAGGATGTCAGCTCCGACCGCGACGGCGTGTCGTTCGCGATCCCCGACATCCCGGGCGACCCGGTGTTCCACGGCGAATACGAGTCCGGAAGCGACCGGATCACCGGCGATTTCACCCAGTCGGGCCAGAGCTTCCGGCTGACGCTGAGCCGAGGCAAGGTCGAACCCCCCGCCCGTCCGCAGGAACCGAAGCCGCCGTTCCCGTACAAGACCGAGGACGTCACCTACCGCAACGGCGACGTCACCATCGCGGGCACCCTGACCGAGCCGCAGGGCGCGGGCCCGTTCCCCGCCATCCTCATGATCACCGGAAGCGGACCGCAGGACCGCGACGAGGACCTCATGGGGCACAAGCCGTTCCTGCTGCTGGCCCACACCTTCACCCGCGCGGGCTACGCCGTGCTGCGCACCGACGATCGCGGCGTCGGCGGCACCGGCGGCAAGCTGGACGACGCGAGCTACACGGACCTGGCCGAGGACGCCGCCGCGGGCGTCCGCTTCCTGCGCGACCGCGCCGACATCGACCCGGCCCGAGTCGGGCTCTTCGGTCACAGCGAGGGCGGCTACCTCGCGCCGCTGGTCGCCGCGCGCCCGGACAGTGGCGTCGCGTTCGCCGTCCTGATGGCCGGACCCGGCGTTCCCGGCGCGGACGTGCTGATCGAGCAGACCCGCCTGCTCGCCGCCGCCAACGGCGCACCACCCGACCAGATCGAGGCCCAGGTGCGCGACACCACCGAAGTGGCCACTCTGCTGAAGGCGGGTGACCTGCAAGGCGCGAAACAGCTGGCCGTGCGGCAGAACCAGTCCCGGCCCGCCGACCAGCGCGTGCCGGACGATCAGGCGGCCGCGCAGATCACGCCGTATCTGGCGGCCCTGGTCGCCTACGATCCGGCGCCCGCCCTCTCGGCCCTGCGCGTCCCGGTGCTCGCGTTCTTCGGCGGCAAGGATCTCCAGGTGCCCCCGGCGCAGAGCGAGCAGCCGATGCGCGACCTCCTCGCCGCCGACCCCGACGCGACCGTCCACGTCTTCCCCGGCCTCAACCATCTGATGCAACCCACCGAGACCGGCCGTCCCAGCGAGTACAGCACCATCGAGACGACCATCGCGCCCGAGGTCCTCGACTACGTCACCGGGTGGTTGCGGCAGCGGGTCCCGTCGAAGTAGCGCCGCGCGACGCGAGAGCCGCTGCGCTGCGACGGGAGCGTTTACCTAAACTGATGGCCATGAGCGCACCCACGGTCGACCTGATGGATTACTCGGATGTCATCGCCCGGTTCGAGCCGGTGCTCGGCATGGAGGTCCACGTCGAGCTGAACACCGCGACCAAGATGTTCTGCGGTTGCCCGACCGAGTTCGGCGCCGAGCCGAACACCCAGGTCTGCCCGGTGTGCCTCGGTCTGCCCGGTTCGCTCCCGGTGGTCAACCAGAAGGCCGTCGAGTCCGCGATCCGGATCGGTCTGGCGCTGAACTGCTCGATCACCCCGTGGGGCCGGTTCGCGCGTAAGAACTACTTCTACCCCGATCAGCCGAAGAACTACCAGATCAGCCAGTACGACGAGCCGATCGCCACGAACGGGCACCTGGACGTGGTGCTCGACGACGGCAGCACCTTCCGCGTCGACATCGAGCGCGCGCACATGGAAGAGGACACCGGCAAGTCGGTGCACATCGGCGGCGCGACCGGCCGCATCCACGGCGCCAGCCACTCGTTGCTGGACTACAACCGGGCGGGTGTGCCGCTGATCGAGATCGTCACCAAGCCGATCACCGGCGCGGGGGAGCGTGCGCCGGAGGTGGCGCGGGCCTACGTGACGGCGTTGCGGGATCTGCTGAAGTCGCTCGGGGTCTCCGACGTGAAGATGGAGCAGGGCTCGCTGCGCTGTGACGCGAATGTCTCGCTGATGCCCATCGGCGCAACGGAATTCGGCACCCGCACGGAGACCAAGAACGTCAACTCGCTGCGCAGCGTCGAGGTCGCGGTGCGCTTCGAGATGCGCAGGCAGGCCGCGGTGCTCGCGGGCGGCGGCACGATCGTGCAGGAGACCAGGCACTTCCACGAGACCGACGGAACCACCTCGCCCGGCCGCCGCAAGGAGACCGCCGAGGACTACCGCTACTTCCCCGAGCCGGATCTCGAGCCCGTCGCGCCCGACGCGGACTGGGTGGAGCAGCTGCGCGACACCATCCCGGAGTACCCGTGGCTGCGCCGGGCGCGC
Source organism: Nocardia sp. NPDC019219 (assembly GCF_040632645.1). Taxonomy (NCBI): domain Bacteria; kingdom Bacillati; phylum Actinomycetota; class Actinomycetes; order Mycobacteriales; family Nocardiaceae; genus Nocardia; species Nocardia sp. NPDC019219. The sequence goes on from NZ_JBEYCG010000004.1 coordinate 413,075, forward strand.
ATCCAGTCCGACTGGGGCCTGTCCGACGAGGTGATGCGCGACCTGGTCAACGCGGGTGCGCTGGACCTGATCATCGCCACCGTCGACGCGGGCGCCCCAGCCAACGAGGCGCGCTCCTGGTGGGTCGCCTACCTCACCGAGAAGGCCAAGGAGCGCGAAGTCGCGCTGGACGAGCTGCCGATCACCCCGGCCCAGGTCGCCGAGGTGATCAAGCTGGTCGACGCGAAGACGATCAACAACAAGGTGGCCAAGCAGGTCGTCGACCATGTGCTGGAAGGCGAAGGCGATCCGGCGCAGATCGTCGAGGCCAAGGGGCTCGGCATGGTCAGCGACGACAGCGCCCTGCAGGCGGAGGTGGAGAAGGCGCTGGCCGCCAACCCCGATATCGCCGACAAGATCCGTTCCGGCAAGGTGCAGGCGGCGGGCAAGATCGTCGGCGAGGTCATGAAGGCGACCCGCGGCCAGGCCGACGCGGCCCGCGTCCGGGAACTCGTCCTCGCCGCGTGCGGCTGAGCCGTCAGCGAGGGCGGTCGAGCGCGACCGAGTCGTAGGTCGTGTCCGGGGTCGGCGGCGTGGTGTAGCGGGCGTTCGGGAGATAGAGACGGTCTCCGAACATCGCGACCGTCGTCGGCACGTCGAAGCGCGGGTCGGTGACGCGCCGTTCGACGGTCCCCGTCGTGCCGGAGGGATCGAGCGAGACCACGGCGATCGCGTTGGACCGGTTCTGGACGACGAACAGTGTGCCGCCGCGCAAGAGCAGCCCGTCGCCGCCGGGCAGCGTCTCGCCGCCCAGATCGACCTGTCGCGTCACGCCCGTCGCCGGCTCGACGCGGAACAACCGGCCGGTCACCGACTGCATGACGATCAACCCGTCGCCGTCGGGCGTGCGCACGATTCCGTTGGCGTTGATCGCGCCGGGTTCGTAGCGGAGGTCGCCGGTCAGTGGTCGCCGCACCACCGCGGGAGGCGGCGGCAGCGCGTCGTCGTCGCCGACGGGCAGGTGGTAGAGCACCGGCGCTCGCGAGTCGGTGAACCACGCGCCCGTCGGGGTGAGCACCACGTCGTTGACGAACGTGTCCGGAGGCGTACCGAGCCGGTAGCTCGCCAGCACCGCGCCCGTGTCGGCGTCCACGACGCGGGCGTCGCCTCCGGTGCCACCGGCGACGAACAGCCTGCCCCGGTGGTCGATCTGGAGGCCCAGCGCCGGCGTACCCGGCCCGGGGCTCAGGATGTCGCCTCGTCCGGTCATCAGGTCGGCGCGGTAGATGGAGCCGTCGGCCCGTGAGCCGAAGTAGGCCACCGGTCGCGATCCGATCGCGATGCCCTCCGGCTGGAATCCGGCGGGCAGGCCGATCGTGGTGCGCGGGTCCGGACGGTGTGCCGTCGTCCGCTCCGCGGATACCAGCGCCGTAGCGCCGAGACAGGCGAGCGCGGCCGAGAGCACGAGGACTCTCTTCATCTGGTCGTTTCCTTTGTCGTCATCGCCGGGCCCACCGGCCGGAGTGCCTGATGCCGATCGTCGCACGCGGAAGCCATGGGCGGCTGATGCCCGCGCTCAGTAACCGACGGTGAAATGCCTGCTCTCGCCTGGGCTTTCGAGTTCGTCGAGGACGGCCACGGCGAGATCCTCGGCAGAGATTCGGGACGAGCCGTCGGCGCTGATGATCAGTGTGGTGGCGCCGCGCCGGTACTTTCCGGTCCGCTGTCCGGGCTCGAGCAGGGCGGGCGGGCTGAGATAGACCCAGTTGGCCGGATGCGCCCGGCAGGACTCCCACTGCGCGACGCTGGCGGCGGCGATGGGGCGAACCGCCTCCGGGACGTACTCCGGACTGTCGAGGACAAGCCGATCGGAGTGCTCCGAAGCCTGCAGAGGGGCGGCGCCGCCGACGACGAGGATGCGTGACCGAGTGGTCCGTGCCGCGTCCAGCAGGGTCGTCGTCGTCGCCGTGACGGTGTGTTCCTGCCCGGATGCCGGACGCGTCGCCGCCACGATCGCGTCGACGCCGTCGAACAGTTCGCTCATCCGGTCGGCGTCGTTCGCGTCGCCTTCGACGGCGGAGATCCCGGGCGGCAAGGGAGTCGGCGGCCGTCTCCGGAACACGGCGACGATCTCGTGGCCGCGGCGCACGGCCTCGGCGATGACACGCGAGCCGACCATGCCGTTGGCTCCGACGACTGCGATCTTCATTTCAGTATCCCTTCGGGGGTCGATACGACGGTGGACGAGCGGGTGGGCGCGGGAAGCTGCCCCGCGACGATGGCGGCGAGCGCGAGCGCGAAGCCTGCCAACTGCACCGGGCCGAGGGTCTGGCCCAGCAGGACGGCGCCGAGAACGGCGGCGACCAGCGGCGACAGCAGCACGAGAACCGCGACCGAGGTGACGGGCAAGGCGCCGATGCCGCGGAACCAGACGACGTAGGCGAGCAGACCGCCGACCAGACCGAGCCACAGGTAGCCGCAGGCAGCGGGCGCGTCGATCGCGGGCGGGGAACCTTCGACCAGGAACGTGAGGGGCAGCAGAAACAGTCCGCCCGCGGTGAGCTGCCAGCCGGCGAAAGCGGTGGGACCGACCGCAGCGGGGCGTCCCCACTTCTTCGTGAGCGTCAGGCCCAGCGCCATCGAAGCCGCGGCCGCGATGCCCGCCGCGACTCCGGCGAAGTCGAGGGAAGCATCCGGCCCGATGACCACCAAGCCGACACCCAGGACGCCTATCGCGCCCCACACGAGGCGCCAGGCGGACGGGCTCTCCCGCAGGACGGCCACGGCCAGGACAGCCACGACCAGCGGCTGGGCAGCCGCCAAGGTCGCGGCCACGCCACCCGGCAGACGTTCGGCGGCCAGGAACAGCAGGGGGAACAGCAGCCCGATGTTGAGCACGCCGAGCACCGCTGCTTTGCCCCACCACGCTCCGCGCGGCAGCGTTCGCGTGATCGCCAGCGCGATCAACCCCGCGGGCAACGCGCGCAGGAGTCCCGCGAACAGCGGGTGTCCTGGTGGGAGCAGTTCGGTGGTGACGACGTAGGTCGTGCCCCACGACACGGGCGCGAGCGCCGTCAGGACGGTGCGGGACAGATTTCCGAGCGGCGCGTCTCCGCCGGAAATTGTCTGTGCTGCTGGACTTTTCACAGGGGAAGTCTCGCCCGGCGACTATTGATGAGTCCAACACATGTTTGTCACTTCATCGATCTCGATTCACGATTGGTCTATGGAGCTCCAACAGATGCGCTACGTCCTCGCGGTCGCCGAGACGAACAGCTTCACCCGAGCCGCCGAACGATGCCTGGTCGTGCAATCCGCCCTCAGCCACCAGATCGCCCGCTTGGAACGGGAACTGGGCGTGAGACTGTTCGAGCGCACCAGCCGCCGGGTGCGCCTGACACCGGCAGGCGCGGCGTTCCTCCCCGCTGCCCGCCAGTGCCTGGACGCCGCCGAGCGCGCGGCCGCCGAGGTCGCCGCGGCGGTCGGTGAGGTGCGCGGACGACTTGCCGTGGGGCTGATCCCCACCGTCGCCGCGGTCGACATCCCGGATGCGCTGCGTGAGTTCCGCACGCGATATCCGCACGTGCGCGTCAGTCTGCGGGTCGGCGCGAGCGAGGAACTGATCGAGCGCGTCGTGCAAGGCGCCATCGACGTGGCCTTCCTCGGCTTGCCGGTCACCGCGCGACCACGCGGCGTCGCCGCCCACGAACTCGCCCGCGACCGGCTCGTCGCCGTGGTCGCGCGGGACCACCCGCTCGCCGGTGCGCCGACGGTCGATCTGCGCAGGTTGTCGTCGGAGGTCTTCGTGGACCTGCCGGCCGGAACCGCGGGACGCCTTCAATCCGATCAGGCGTTCGCAGCCGCCGGTCTCGACCGTGACGTCGCCTTCGAAGTGACCAGCGCGGACTACATCGCTCGGCTCGTCCGCCCAGGACTCGCCGTGGCCATGCTCCCCGCCGCCTACGCGCCGCAGCTGGAGGGCGTCGTCACCATCGAGGTCGCCGACGCCCCGGCCCGCGTCGAATACGTCATCTGGAGCCGCAGCCGCCCACCCGCGGCGACCGCTTTCCTCACCGTGCTCGGTATCCCGGCCCAGGATCGGGACGACTCCTGAAGCGTCCGCGGGCATTCCGGCCGATCGAAGGCGACGCACGCAGCATGAGCGGCCGGACCGCAGCGGCGCTGTCAAGCGACACATGGCCTCCTGGCCCCTTGGTCGCCTCGACAAGGCGAAGCCCGGATCGTGCTGTCACCGCCGCACGCGCCTCACCGGCTCTACCGCCGGTTTCGAGCGAAGCGAGACCGAGCATGTTCCGTTCGCGGCCCGGTTCGGGTCCGAGTGGCCGCCACGTCCGCGACGCAGTCGCCAGCGGCGGCCACTCGGACGCGAACCACAAGAGGGCCGCGAACACGCCGCGCCCGCGCGGCCGAGAACACAGCGAACTCAGTCCGGGCCGCCGCCACCGGCCTGCGGGGGCGGGATGCGGACGACGCGGTCGTCGAACGGTCCCGGCTGGCCGTCGGTCTTGTTCACCGTGGTCACCCAGATGGTGCCGTCGGCGCCGACCGCCGCGCCGCCGAGCTGTCCGTACCTGTCCTGCGCCACCAGGGACGGGGCCGCGGTGACGGCGTGCGTGTTCGGGTCGGCGGAGGCGATGGCGACGGCCTTCGCGCGGGTCAGCGAGATCGCGACGCCGTCGGTCGCGGCGGCGCAGCCTGCGACGCCGGGCCGGTCCGGCCAGGTCCACACGGTGGTGACCACGCCGTCGCCGCCGAGCCGCTGCAACCGGTCCTCGGCGGGTGTGCGGTCGGTGATCCAGATGCTGTCCTTGCCGTCCTGGCACACGTCCCCCGCGGTGCCGATGCCGGAGACGGCGATTTCCGGCGCGGGCGTGCGGCCGGGCACCGGTGAGTTCACCCGCAGCAGTTTGCCCGCGAGCGAGCCCGCCGAGGCCGCCGCGCCGGGGTTGCCCGCGTCGCCGGTCAGCACCAGCATCTGGTCCGGTGCGGCGAACTCGATCGCGCCGTGATTGCCGGTCGTGCCCTTGGGGATCCCGGTGAGGACGTCCTTGGGGGAGCCGCCTTCGGCGATGCGGACCACGCGGTTGTCGCTGCCGGTGGTGATGTAGGCGTACATCAACCCGTCTTCGCGGTAGGTCGGCGAGAGCGCGATGTCGCTGAGACCGCCGTCGCCGGAACCGTCCACGTCCAGCCGGGCGATCTCGACCGGCGGCTGCTCCGGGGCGACCTTCAGGATGCGGCCGGTCCGGCGCTCGGCGACCAGCGCGCCGTCGGCGAGCGTGACCAGGCCGCCGGTGGTGTCCAGGCAGGTGGCCACCACCGCCGGGTCGGGATCGATGCAGGGGCCGCTCGGCCGGGTGGTCGAGGTGGGTGGCTGACTCGGTTTCTTCGGGTCGATGTTGGCTCCGCGCAGGGTCGGCTCCGGGGTGAACGGGCTGGACGCCGAATCGTCGAACCGGGCGCACCCGACCAGCAGGACGGAGCCGAGCGCCAAGCTCGCCGCGACGCGGCCCACGACAACCAAACTCATAGTCCAGACGTTACGGAAATAACGTCGCCCGCGCCCCCTCCGGGTGGGTGTTGCGCGCACCGAACACGCCGCGCCGTACTTGCCCGCCGTGACGGGGTGCGGCATAGGGTAGTTGCCGTGACCGACAAGCCGAAAGACACGCCGGATCCCAAGGCCGGGAACCCCGCTCCCTCCACGGCCGAGCAGTCGGCGGTTTCGACCACCGGTCGGGGCGTGACCAGCCCGTACGACTCGCCGACCGAGCAATTCGAGCGGGTGGATCCAGCCCAGCGGCCGCAGTTGTCCAAGGACGTCCCACGCACCGACGACGAGCTCGGGCTCGATCCGGACGTGCCGACCACCGCCCACAGCAAGGTCGCGGGGGACAAGTCCGCGTCCACCTACGATTACGCCAGCATCCCGCCCGCTCCCACCCCGCCGAGCGACAGCGCGCGCCTGCGCCGCCGCAACGGCGACTACCGCCGCGGCACGCTCGATCTCGGTTTGCTGCTGCTGCGCCTGGTAGTCGGCGCCACCTTCCTCTACCACGGCTTGCAGAAGCTCACCGGCTGGTTCCACGGCCCCGGCCTGGACGGCACCCGCGACATGATGGAGCGCGGCGGCTGGGATCACCCGTCGGTGTCCGCCATCCTGGTGACCGCCGGCGAGGTCGGCGGCGGCGCGCTGCTGATCCTCGGGCTGGCCACCCCGTTGGCCGCGGGCGCGGTGCTCGCGGTGATCCTCGACGCCTGGGCCTGGAAACAGGGCATGGCCCCCGGCTTCCAGTACAAGGCCGGGCCGGGAGCGGTGGAACTGGAAAGCATCCTGGCCGGCGTCGCCGCCGTCATCATCCTGACCGGTCCGGGTCGCTTGTCCTTCGACCGCAATCGCGGTTGGGCCACCCGCCCGGCGGCCGGCTCGTTCGTGGTCCTTCTCCTCGCCGTAGCGGCCGCCGTAGGCGCCTACTGGTACCTGCACGGCGGCAACCCACTCACCGGCGTCGGGCCCTTCGACTAGGTTCCTCCCGGACGGGCGCGGCTTCGCCGTCTCCTTGACCTCGAGCGCAGTTGAACTTCTAGCGTCCCTCGGGACGAAAGGAATTCGACTGTGACAACACTTGTTACGGGTGCCACCGGCAACACCGGTCGGCACGTGGTCGCCGAATTGGTCCGCCGCGGTGAGCGCGTTCGTGCGTTGACCCGGAATCCGGTCGCCGCCGCGGGGAAGTTCCCGGCCGAGGTGGAACTCGTGGCCGGCACGCATACGGAACCGCAGCGGTTGGCTGCCGCCTTGGAGGGCGTCGACCGGTTGCACGTCACCGTGACCGCCGGCCTTGCCGAAGCCGGGCCGGAGCTGGTCCGGCGCGCGGTCGAGGCGGGCGTGCGCCGCTTCACGGTGGTGTGGGGTGGCGCGGTCGGGCCGGTCGAGGAGGCTGTGCGGGACTCGGGTGTGGAATGGACTCGACTGGAACCGCAAGAGTTCATGTCGAACACGCTGGGCTGGATCGAATCGATTCGCGGCGAGGCGGTGGTGCGCGAGCCGTACGACTTCCCCAGCGCGCTGGTACACGAAGCCGACATCGGGGCGGTGGCAGCTGTCGCGCTGCTCGAAGACGGCCATTCCGGCCGTGCTTACAACCTCACCGGGCCCGCGCCGCTGACACCGCGAGAACGGATCGCCATCCTGTCCCGGGCCATTCGCCGCGACATCGCTTTCGTCCGGATCACGCACGACCAGGCCGTCGAGCGGCTGGTTGCCACGGGTGTGTCCCGGGCGGACGCCGAGTACGTCGTCGGCTGGTATGCCACACCCGACGCCGCGTCCACGACCGTCGTCGACACCGTCGCACAGGTGACGGGCAGACCAGCGCGAACGTTCGACCAGTGGGTGGCCGAGCACGCGGAACTCTTCCGGGATTCGCCGATCGCCGACCACGCCACAATCGGCTGACCGAGTCGGGGAACGCCGCTTTCCGCCGCCCATCGGAGCCGATGGGCGGCGGATCCGGCGAGCTACGGCACGTGGCGGACGGCGCCCTTGTCGGCCGACGTGGCCATGGCGGCGTAGGCGCGCAGCGCGGTCGTCACCGGACGATCGCGGTTCACCGGCTGCCAGGGCCGCTCCGACGCTTCCATCTTGGCGCGGCGCTCGGCGAGGACGGCGTCGTCGACGAGGACCTCGAGCGTGCGGGTGGCCACGTCGATGCGGATCTGGTCACCGTTCTCGACCAACCCGATGACACCACCGCTGGCCGCCTCGGGCGAGATGTGCCCGATCGACAGACCGGAGGTGCCGCCGGAGAACCGGCCGTCGGTGATCAGCGCGCACTCCTTGCCGAGGCCCGAGCCCTTCAGGAAGGCGGTCGGGTGCAGCATCTCCTGCATGCCGGGACCGCCCGCGGGACCCTCGTAGCGGACCACGATCACGTCGCCGGGCTTGATCTTCTTGCCGAGGATGACCGACACGGCCTCCTCCTGCGACTCCACCACCACGGCGGGGCCCTGGAAGGAGAACAGCGCCTCGTCGATGCCCGCGGTCTTGAGCACCGCGCCGTCGGGCGCGATGTTGCCGCGCAGCACGACCAGGCCGCCTTCCCTGGTGTAGGCGTGCTCCAGATCGCGGATGCAGCCGCCCGCGGCATCGGTGTCCAGCGACGACCAGCGGTTGTCGGTGGAGAACGGCTCGGTGGTGCGCACCCCGCCCGGCGCGGCGTGGAAGAGTTCGATCGCTTCCTGGGAAGCCTTGCCGGAGCGGATGTCCCAGGTGTCGAGCCACTCGTCGAAGGACGCGGTGTGCACGGTGGTGACGTCGGTCTCCAGCAGCCCGGCGCGGCGCAGTTCGCCGAGGATGGCGGGGATGCCGCCGGCGCGGTGCACGTCCTCCATGTGGTAGTCGGAGTTCGGCGACACCTTCGACAGGGTGGGCACCCGGCGGCTGATCTCCTCGATGGTGTGCAGATCGAAGTCGACCTCGCCCTCCTGCGCGGCGGCCAGCGTGTGCAGCACGGTGTTGGTCGACCCGCCCATCGCGACGTCCAGGGCCATCGCGTTGCGGAAGGCCTTGGCGTCGGCGACATTGCGCGGCAGCACGGACGCGTCGTCCTCGCGGTACCAGCGGTTGGCGATGTCCACCACGACGGTGCCCGCCCGCTCGAACAGCGCCCGGCGCGCGGCGTGCGTGGCGAGGGTGGAGCCGTTGCCGGGCAGTGCGAGTCCGAGCGCTTCGGTGAGGCAGTTCATCGAGTTCGCCGTGAACATGCCCGAGCACGAGCCACAGGTCGGGCACGCCGACCGCTCGACCTCGGACAGACCTTCCTCGGACACCGCCTGATTCGCGCTCGCGGAGATCGCGGTGATGAGGTCGGTGGGCGCCTGCGCGACGCCGCCGACGACGACGGCCTTGCCCGCCTCCATCGGCCCGCCGGAGACGAACACCGTCGGAATGTTCAGCCGCATGGCGGCATTGAGCATGCCCGGGGTGATCTTGTCGCAGTTGGAGATGCACACCAGCGCGTCGGCGGTGTGCGCGTTCACCATGTATTCGACGGAGTCGGCGATGATCTCGCGCGAGGGCAGCGAGTAGAGCATGCCGCCGTGGCCCATGGCGATGCCGTCGTCGACGGCGATGGTGTGGAATTCGCGCGGCACGCCACCGGCGGCGCGCACCGCGTCGGCCACGATGTCGCCGACGTTCTTCAGATGCACGTGGCCGGGCACGAACTGGGTGTAGGAGTTCGCGATGGCGACGATCGGCTTGCCGAAGTCGGTGTCGGTCATGCCGGTGGCGCGCCAGAGTGCGCGCGCGCCCGCGGCATTGCGGCCGATGGTCGTGGTTCGTGAACGAAGCGGTGGCATGTGGATGGTCCTCGGGTCGCGGGGGGCTGACGTGCGACGGCGCAGAGCCTGCTCGGCGGTCCACCACGTTACTCCCGGTGGGCGTGTCCACCGGCCGGGTGGTGTGGCGTCCGATCGCGCGGTCAGCCGGGTCGGGTGTGTCGCCGGTGCGGGATGTCGCGGGCGATGACGGGGTGACGCCGGAGGTGCCGGAGCGTCGGGGTGGGACGAGGAGGGTCACGGCTCCGGGGGAATCATCCCATGACTCGGGCAACCTCCCAATAGCGGTGAATGTTCCGCCTCGGCGCGCCGGACCACGCGACGCGAGGCGTCAGGGCGTGAGTGAACGCAGATTGTGCCGGTTCGCGGTTGCCATCGGCGCTCGATGCCGTGCTGTGGCCATGATCACGTGCCTTCGTCGACGCTGGACTGTGCGACCCGTCGGCCGCCGGCATTGTCGGCGCTTACGCCGGGTTGTCGCCGTCGCGCGTCTTCGTCGCGTCCTCGCCGGACTTCGCGACCCCATCGGTCCGAGGGGCGCCGTCGCCGCTGGGATCCGTGTCCTGGTCGCTCGTCTCCGTGGTGGACTCTTCCGTCGCAGGTTCACGCGGCTCCGCGAACGGGTCCGGAATCCGTCCGCCGGAGAACGCCGCCAGATCGCGCAACCGGTCGTAGCTCACCGCGGGCAACTTCACCTCGGTGCCGTCGGTCAGGTCGGCGCGCACGTATCCGCGCTTGGGGATCCGCACACCCTTCACCTGCGCCCAGTCGAGGTGGCGCGAACCGAACAGCGTCCGCAGGTCCAGTCCCGCGTCGGAGACGGCGGTCTGCGTCCGCAGTACCCACGCCAGCACCACGACCGGGATGAGCAGCAGCCACCACAGTCCGGCGGGCCAGCCGACGAACGGGAAGAATACGCACATCAGCAGGATGAACACGCCCAGGAAAGCCAGCCGTGGGATGCGGATCACACGGGCTTCGGAGGCGCTACCCGTATCCGTTGTCGTCGCGGGCGTGTGGGACGATTCAGACGGTGGCACGGACTGATGCGGTGATGACACACCACCATCCTCGCATCCTGATGAACGGACACAAGCAACCGCACTGTCCCACATAATGGGACACACGGGGTCATCTGTTTGACTCTTCGGTTCACACCCGCTTAACGTCGTGCGCGTGAATCGAAACGAGTTGCTCGTAATCGGCCGGCGCGTCCAGCGTTGAGCCTGACACACTGAGTCGAATACGTCAGCTCGCGTTGCGACGCGCCACCCTCGATCAGCCCTGTGCTGTCGGGGGCTTTTTTATGTTCGGACTACTGTCCGACATGGCGAAGCGCAAGACACCGCTGGCACAACATCCGGGGTCGGAACCACAACCAGTAAGGAACGAAGACGGTGAGCGCACCTACCGCACGGCCCGGGCCTTCGGCCCGTAGGCCAGCGCCTTCGGCGAACCAGCAGGCCACGCCCGCTGCCAACGCGACCTCCGCGGCCAACCGCCGCCCGGTCCCGCCCGAGCGGGTCACCGGCGCGCAGTCGGTCGTCCGATCGCTCGAGGAGCTCGGCGTCGACACCGTATTCGGCATTCCGGGTGGCGCGATCCTTCCCGTCTACGACCCGCTCTTCGATTCCACCAAGGTGCGCCACGTCCTCGTCCGGCACGAGCAGGGCGCGGGTCACGCGGCCACGGGGTACGCCCAGGCCACCGGCAAGGTCGGTGTGTGTATGGCCACATCCGGCCCCGGCGCGACCAATCTGGTCACCCCGATCGCCGACGCGCAGATGGACTCGGTCCCGATCGTGGCCATCACCGGCCAGGTCGGCCGCGGCCTGATCGGCACCGACGCGTTCCAGGAAGCCGACATCTCCGGCATCACCATGCCGATCACCAAGCACAACTTCCTGATCACCGAGGGCGTCGACATCCCGCGCATCATCGCGGAGGCGTTCTACCTCGCCGCGTCCGGACGCCCCGGCGCGGTGCTCGTCGACATCCCCAAGGACGTGCTGCAGGCGCAGACCACCTTCAGCTGGCCGCCGGAGATGCGGCTGCCCGGCTACCGCCCGGTCACCAAGCCGCACGGCAAGCAGGTGCGCGAGGCCGCGCGGATGATCATGGAGGCCAAGGCCCCCGTGCTCTACGTCGGCGGCGGCGTGATCAAGGCCGACGCTTCGGCCGAACTGCTGCAACTGGCCGAGCTGACCGGTATCCCCGTGGTCACCACGCTGATGGCGCGCGGCGCGTTCCCCGACAGCCACCGCCTCAACATGGGCATGCCCGGCATGCACGGCACCGTGGGCGCCGTGGCCGCGTTGCAGCGCTCGGACCTGCTGATCACCCTCGGCGCGCGGTTCGACGACCGCGTCACCGGCCAGCTGGACTCCTTCGCGCCCGGCGCCAAGGTCATCCACGCCGACATCGACCCGGCCGAGATCGGCAAGAACCGGCACGCCGACGTCCCGATCGTGGGCGACTGCCGCGAGGTGATCGTCGAACTCATCGAGACGCTGAAGGCGGATCCGGCCGCGGGCAATTCGCTGCCGCTGCCGCTGACCGACTGGTGGACCTACCTCGACGGCGTGCGCGACGCCTACCCGCTGGGCTGGACCCCGCCCGCGGACGGTTCGCTGTCGCCGGAGTACGTCATCGAGGCGCTGGGCCGCCTGGCCGGTCCCGACGCGATCTACTGCGCGGGCGTCGGCCAGCACCAGATGTGGGCCGCCCAGTTCATCAAGTACGAGAAGCCGCGCACCTGGCTGAACTCCGGTGGTCTCGGCACCATGGGCTACGCCGTCCCGGCGGCCATGGGCGCCAAGATGGGCGCGCCGGACAAAGAGGTGTGGGCGGTCGACGGTGACGGCTGCTTCCAGATGACCAACCAGGAGCTGGCCACCTGCGCGGTCGAGGGCGTGCCGATCAAGGTCGCGCTGATCAACAACGGCAACCTCGGCATGGTGCGCCAGTGGCAGACGCTGTTCTACCAGGAGCGTTACTCCAACACCGACCTGGGCACGCACAGCCTGCGCATCCCCGACTTCGTGAAGCTCGCCGAAGCCCTCGGCTGCCACGGCATCCGGGTGGAGCGCGAGGAGGACGTGGAGGCCGCGATCCGCGAGGCGCAGTCCATCAACGACCGCCCCGTGGTGATCGACTTCATCGTCGGCAAGGACGCCCAGGTCTGGCCGATGGTCGCCGCGGGCACCAGCAACGACGAGATCATGGCCGCTCGCGGCATCCGCCCGCTGTTCGACGAGGACGAGCAGGCGGCCGAGCCGGCGGTCATCCACGCGGCGATGTCGCAGGAACAGAACAGGGTGAACAACGGATGAGTACCACGCATACCCTCAGCGTTCTCGTCGAGGACAAACCGGGCGTGCTGGCCAGGGTCGCGGCGCTGTTCTCCCGCCGCGGCTTCAACATCGAATCGCTGGCGGTCGGTGGCACCGAGCTCCCCGAGATCTCGCGCATGACCATCGTCGTCACCGTCGAAGACCTGCCGCTGGAGCAGGTCACCAAGCAGCTCAACAAGCTGGTGAACGTCATCAAGATCGTGGAGCAGGACTCCGACAGCTCGGTGGCCCGCGAACTGATCCTGGTGAAGGTGCGCGCCGACGCCAGTGTGCGCACCCAGGTGATCGAGGCCGTGGGGCTGTTCCGCGCGAAGGTGATCGACGTGTCGCCGGACGCGCTCACCGTCGAGGCGACCGGCACCCGTTCCAAGCTCGACGCGCTGCTGCGCATGCTCGAGCCGTACGGCATCCGGGAGATCGTGCAGTCCGGTGTCGTCGCGGTGGGGCGTGGACCGAAGTCCATCACCGCCACTCGATGAGGTAGTGAGCGGCGGCCACACGCTAGTCTTTCTGCGATCGACGGTTGGCGTGCCGCCCTCCCCGCTGACGCGGGAATGATCCCCACCCGCTCCTGCGGGGGTGATCCGATCCAGAACAACGAAAATCAACACCGGCGCAAGCACGGTGTGCCCCGCCTCGCGCGGGGATGATCCCGGAAGGAACCACAGTGGCAGTCGAGATGTTCTACGACGACGATGCCGACCTGTCGATCATCCAGGGCCGCAAGGTCGCTGTCATCGGCTACGGCAGCCAGGGTCACGCGCACTCGCTGAGCCTGCGCGACTCGGGCGTCGAGGTCCGCGTCGGTCTCGCCGAGGGGTCGAAGTCGCGCCCGAAGGCCGAGGAGGCGGGCCTGACCGTCGGCACGCCGGCGGAGGTCTCGGAGTGGGCGGACGTCATCATGGTGCTCGCGCCCGACACCGCGCAGGCGTCGATCTTCACCAACGACATCGAGCCGAACCTGAAGGACGGCGACGCGCTGTTCTTCGGCCACGGCCTCAACATCCACTTCGGCCTGATCAAGCCCCCGGCCAACGTCACCATCGGCATGGTCGCCCCGAAGGGCCCCGGCCACCTGGTGCGTCGTCAGTTCGTCGACGGCAAGGGCGTTCCCGCGCTGATCGCGATCGACCAGGACCCGAAGGGCGAGGGCCAGGCGCTGGCGCTGTCCTACGCCAAGGGCATCGGCGGCACCCGCGCCGGCGTCATCAAGACCACCTTCAAGGAAGAGACCGAGACCGACCTGTTCGGTGAGCAGGCCGTGCTGTGCGGTGGCACCGAAGAGCTGGTCAAGACCGGTTTCGAGGTCATGGTCGAGGCGGGTTACGCGCCGGAGATGGCCTACTTCGAGGTGCTGCACGAGCTGAAGCTGATCGTCGACCTGATGTACGAGGGCGGCATCGCGCGGATGAACTACTCGGTCTCCGACACCGCCGAGTTCGGTGGCTACCTGTCGGGCCCGCGGGTCATCGACGCCGACACCAAGAAGCGGATGCAGGACATCCTCAAGGACATCCAGGACGGCAGCTTCGTCAAGCGTCTGGTCGCCAACGTCGAGGGCGGCAACAAGGAGCTCGAGGCGCTGCGCAAGAAGAACGCCGAGCACCCGATCGAGGTCACCGGCGCCAAGCTGCGCGGCCTGATGAGCTGGGTCGATCGCCCGATCACCGAGACCGCCTGATCTCTCGGCTGATTCGCACGGTTGGCCTGCTCCGGAATTCGGAGCGGGCCAACCGCGTCTTCGCGGACCTTTAACTGCTGCCGAACATGCCCGGCCCGAAGCCTTGTCCGTAACCCTGCCCGAAGGGGCCGCCGTACTGGTTGTAGCCCCAACCGAACAACGGGTTGTTGTTGCAACTCCAGTTCTGGAATGGGCCGAAGTCGCACCGGTCGTTGTAATACGGGTCGTACCGCGCCGGGGTGGCCCCGGGCGTGCCCGGGGTGGCGGACGCGGGCATCGCCAGCGCTGTCAACGGGATTGCGGCGATGGCGCCGGCGACGGCCACACGAGCCACGGTACGGCGTGCGCTGATTGTGGAGAACAACGTAAATCCTTTCACTCTGCGGTGAGCGTCTTCGCCCACCATCCCCCGTTGCGGGTCCGCCCACGGCCTACCCCCGCGGACAGATCTCGGATCTACGGTCGCTGCTTCGCGGTCGCGCTTACCGACGGGGCAGCGACTGCACGACTTCACTCTTGCGCACTTGCCGCGAAACGTCACGGGTGTTCTCTCCCCTGCGGACCAAATCGAACCGCGATATTAGGGGCACCCCCTATCTGCGTTGCTGATCGGTCGCGAAAGCGCGAACTGCGCCGTCCGGTGGAGCCGTCCCGCGTCGGTGTCGGCTCGTTACTCGCTCGTACCGATGCCGGGGCCTAAGGTTCTCCCGGACAACGGGGTCAGGTAGCCGAAAATTCTCTGCCCGAACGGATGGTGGACCTTGACCAACTCGACCGACAGCGAACCGACTGTGTCCGAACCGGCTACGGCCGGTCGGCGTGCCGAGGCGATCCACCGCTTCCTCGTCCAGCCCGCCGACGCGGGCATCGTGGGCTCGGTCGACGGCGGCAAACTCCTGGAATGGATCGACAAAGTCGCCTACGCGGCGGCGGCCCAGTGGAGCGGCCGCTACTGCGTCACGGCCTATGTCGGGAACATCCACCTCGATCGGCCGATCTCGGTCGGGGAGCTGGTCGAATTGCATGCCGACCTGGTGCACACCGGGCGCACCAGCATGCACATCCTGGTGACGGTCTATTCGACCGATCCCACCCGGGTGAAGCCGGTGCAGTCGGCGCAGTGCCTGACGATCTTCGTCGCGGTGGACGACGACCGCCGCACCGTCGAAGTGCCGCAATGGAATCCGACGACGCTCCTGGAATCGCAGCGGCACCGGCAGGCCCGCGCCCGGATCTCGGTGCGCAAGCACATCGAGGAGGCGATGGCCGCCCAGCGGTACACGTCCGCGGGCACCGCGCCGAGCGCCACTCTGCGGTTCCTGGCGGCGCCTTCGGACATCAACTGGGGTGGCAAGGTCCATGGCGGCCGGACGATGCGGTGGATCGATGAAGCGGCGTACGTGTGCGGCGCGGACTGGGCCGGGCAGCGGGTCATCACTTCCTACTTCGGCGGCATCCGTTTCTACCGCCCGATCGTGATCGGGCACGTCGTGGAGGTCACCGCGCGGCTGATCCACACCGGTCCGCGCAGCATGCATGTGAGCGTGCACGTGACGTCCACCGACGCGCACTCCGACGAACCCGCGCTGGCGGCGCACGGCCTCGCCGTGGTCGTCGCGGTGGACGACGAGATGAAGGCGCGCGCCGTGCGGCAATGGCAGCCGGTCTCGGAGGAGGATCGGGCGCTGGACGCGCACGCCAAGCACCTGATCGAACTGCGGTCGCTGGTCGAACCGTTCACCATGGCGAGCGCCGTGCCCTCGGATGCCGAGCCGAGTCATTTCCGGATACCGGCGCCGAGCTGAGGCCGTCTAGACTAGTTACCGATGAGTAAGTTCTTCGCGTCGGTGGACGAGGTGACCGGGCGCCTCACCGAGGCCGGGTACCTCCCGTCCCTCGATATCGCCACCGCCGTGTTCCTCGCCGGCCACCTCGGCAAGCCGCTGCTGATCGAGGGCCCCGCGGGCGTCGGCAAGACCGAGCTCGCCAAGGCCGTAGCCGCCGCGACCACGTCCGACCTGGTGCGCCTGCAGTGCTACGAGGGCATCGATGAGGCCCGCGCCCTCTACGAGTGGAACCACGCCAAGCAGCTGCTCCGTATCACCGCCACCGGCGACGAGGGCTGGGACAGCACCCGCGACCACGTCTTCACCGAAGAGTTCCTCCTCGCGCGCCCGTTGCTGGCCGCCATCCGCAACCCGCGTTCCACGGTGCTGCTCATCGACGAACTCGACAAGGCCGACGTGGAGCTGGAAGGGCTGCTGCTCGAGGTGCTCGGCGACTACCAGGTGAGCATCCCTGAACTCGGCACCGTCACCGCGGTGCGCAAGCCGTTCGTCATCGTGACCTCCAACGCCAACCGCGAACTGTCCGAAGCGCTCAAGCGGCGCTGCCTGTATCTGCACATCGATTACCCGACGGCGGAACTGGAACGGGCGATCGTGCGGATGAAGGTCCCGGAATTGGACGAGGCGCTGGGGGAGCCGGTGGTCCGGGTGGTCGGGGCCTTGCGTCAACTCTCGTTGCGCAAGGCTCCGTCGATCGCCGAAACCGTCGATTGGGCGAAGACATTGGTCGCCCTCGGTGCGCGCAACCTGAGTGGAGGCGTGGTCCGCTCGACGCTCGGGGTGCTCTTGAAGTACCAGTCGGACCATCGCCTGGCGATCGAGCGGCTCGGGCTCGACATGGATGCCCAGCAGGAAGGGCGGTGAGGTGAAGTCCGCACCTCGCGCGGTCGAGGCAGGGCAGCGAGCCGCCGAATCGATGACCGATCGGCTCGTCGCGTTCGTCGGGCTCCTGCGTGATCACGGCATCAACGCGGGGCCGAGCGAAACCATCGATGCGGCCGAAGCGATGGTTGCCCTCGGAATCGACGATCGCGATCGGCTGCGCTCCGGCATGGCCGCCTGCCTGCTGCGGCGCAATGGTCAGCGCGCCGTCTTCGATCAGCTCTTCGACCTCTACTTCCTGACCGCTCAGCAGCCGCAGCAGGTCGATCAGTCGACACCCGAGTCCGTCGAAGCCCTGCGCGATCGCCTCGTCTCCGCACTGGCACAGGATGATTCGGACTCGGTCGCCGAACTGGCCCGCCAGGCGCTCACCGAACTCGGCGGTTACGGCGGCGCGGGCGCCGGGCAGTCCACGCCGGTCACCACCGCGTCCGGCGCAGGCTGGTCCTCCTACCTGACCATGAAAGCCCTACGCCCGGAAGAGCTCATCGATCGCATCGTCGCGGGCATGAACGGCGCTTCCCAACTCGACACCACCGTCCACACGATCGAAGCCAACCGCCGCCTCGCCGCGTTCCGCACCGCCGTCCAGACCGAGGCCCGCCTGCGCTCGGCACAACTGCGTGGCACCGAATACATCGCCCGCCGCGGCGTCGAAACCAGCACCGACCGTATCGATTTCCTCGGCGCCCGCGAACAGGACCTCGCCGAAATGCGCCGCCTGGTCCACCCTCTGGCCCGCAAACTCGCCACCCGCCTCGCCGTCCGCCGCCGCAAATCCGTCCGCGGCCAGATCGACCTACGCCGTACCCTGCGTCGCTCCATGTCCACCGGCGGCGTCCCCATCGACCCCGTCCTGCGCGCTCGCAAACACGGCCGCCCCGACCTGGTCGTTCTCGCCGACATCTCCGGCTCGGTCACCGGCTTCGCCGAATTCACCCTCCAGCTCATCCAGGCCCTGCAAGACCAGTTCAGCAAGGTCCGCAGCTTCGGTTTCGTCGACACCTGCGACGAGATCACCCACTTCTTCACTCCCGGCGAACCCCCGACCCCCGGCACCGCCGCCCGGATCATCCGCTCCACCAAGGTCGCGCGCTTCGGCAGCTCCAACTATGGCGAGGCCTTTCAAGGCTTCCTCGACAACTACGCCGACGCCCTCGGCCCCCGCACCTCGGTTCTGATCCTCGGCGACGGGCGGACCAACCGCACGGATCCGAATCTCACTGCGGTGCAGTCCATCGTCGACCGGGCGAAGCACGCCTACTGGCTGAATCCGGAGCCGTCTCGGTCGTGGTCGACGGGTGACTCCGCGGCGCACGTCTACGCGGAGCAGGTGACGATGCACGAATGCCGCAACGTCCAACAGTTGACCGAGGTCATCGCGCGGCTACTGCCAGCGTGACTCGGCTCGCTGACAAGACGTCGATTTGCATCGGCGCGTCTCCGGCCGAGCAATGCACCTACCCGCACCGACGTCAGCAGACGCAGCTGGCGAGCGAATCGGGTGCCGACGGAACCATTGCTGCCACGGTTCGCACACCGTGACAGCAATCGGCTTCTTCCTTCTCAGAGGTCAGTCGGAATCATCATCCCAAGCACCGAGACGGTGTACGGCTCTGGGATGCGGGCTTTCGAAATCGCCACCGCCCAACCCGTCTCCCTGTCGACTTCGGATCTGCCAGGCAACTCCGACCCAGCGCCCGTCAGCGCCGAGGAAGGCATGCTCCTCTGCGCCACCCGAGCAAATTCCATCAATAATGGCTGCCACGTGCGAAAGCCGCCCGGGATTGCCGATCGTATAGTCGGCGAGGCCGTCGATGCACCATCCTGTCCGTATCCGCGCTGCTTCATCGTCGAAACGGGTGATGAGGATGCTTCGGGCGGAATGATCGTGTGGCCGCGATGTGGTCGCCGACACGATGACTTGCCCTTCCGACAGGTGCGTGGTGGCACCGTAGCGGATCGCGACATCGCAGATTTCGGGGACCAAGTCTTCCCACGTTCGATCGTTGCCCATGACACTCCTCGATTTACCTATTGACCAAGGCCATCGGGCGGCTACTGCCCGCCTAGCGCCCGCTGTGGTGCCGAATTCTGGGCGCACTTACCGCCTCTGATGTCGTGCGGCCGAATGTGATGAAGTCCGACGGCGGAATGTGATGCAGATCATTGCTCGGAAGGATGCGGTTGGGCATCGTCGTCACTTCGATTTCGGAAAGAACCTGGTTGGAGATGCCTGAATGGCCGACCACAATTTCGCTTACGACCTCACGCTGGACGAGGTAAGGCGGCGCGGCGCCGTCGTCGCGGCACTCGGAGACGACTGGGACCCGGTCGCGGTGCTCGCCGAGGAAGAATTGGCCTACGACATGCTGTACTCGAATCTCGACGACGAGCAGCAGCGGATCTACGAGGAGCTCGTCTTGGCCGGGGTGCTGCCGGATCGGGCGACGCGCCAGATCGCCGACTGATATCTCCGCCGGTCACCACATCCATCCCTGCGTCGCCATGACATGTTCGGCGAGATCCTCGATCGTCATCATCTCGGGATGGCTGTAGTACATCAGCTCGAACTTGCGTTTGCGCCAGTGCGTCGGATCCATGCGGCCCTCATGGCTGGTGTCGCACAGCGATTCCAGCCGCCCGAGATCGAAGGGTTCCTTGCCGCGCGCATGGGCATCCGCTTTCACGGCCGCCAGGCGCTCGGATGCCGTCATATCTTCCCGCCGCCATATCGCTGCGGCGTAGCGGCGTGCGTCCTCGATGTCCACTTCTGCGCTCCTGCATGTCCGGGTCGTGACGGCGATACCCAGAAGAGATTGCGTCGACAACGTGATTACCCGGCGCGGACGCGACTATTACAAGGCGTTTCCGCACGGCTCGACCCGGAGCCCTTCTCGCCCGTAGCCGAACGGAATTGCGGCGCGTGCGTACTACGAGCCGACGCCGCCGGTGTCGGGGCGGCCCTGGCCGAGCACACCGCGCTGGATTGTGCCGCCACTGGTCGGAACGACTCGGTCGTGGACTGCCGTTCCGCTCGGGCGCATGAAGGTCCCGGCGGCCAGGAGCACCGCGGCGCCGACCGCCGGGTAAACCAGGGTGTCGGCGTGCCGGTACCAGAAGGTGGCGTAGCGGCTGTCGGTGGTGTCGCATAGGTCATCGATCACCCGGGTGTTCGTTATCTGGTCGACACAGATCCCGACGTGGATCGGCTGCGCGGTGTCGGTGGTCGGCGTGGTCGAGGTGACCCGAGAAGTGGTCGTCGTCGGTGGGGTGGTGGTCACCGGCGGAGTCGTGCGGGCCGGGGGCTTCGAGGTGGTGGTATAGGTCGTGGTGATCGGCCGGGGAGCAGCGGTGCCACCAGCCCCGCAGCCACTCGACACAAGCGCCATAGCCACCAGTGCGGGCAAAGTGTACGAGACACGGCGCGACGCCATGACCCGCTTCTGCCGACGATCGCAGTCCGATCCGCTCACGTATTCCCCCTTCGTAGGAACCCCTGTCACGAACCGCCCGATGCTAGCAACGCGTCAGCGCACGGACGATCCACCCTTGGTGAAATGGCAATTGCCAGAACATTTTCCTGATCAGCCCTGAGGGATAGTCTCTACGCCGAAGTACGCGCCGATCTGGTCCACGCGAACCTACTGAAGAGCACGCATCAGAACATCGAACAGCGGGGCATCGGGCCAACCCGGTCGAAGAGTACCGACGCGGTACCACCCCCATCGGCGATATTTGTCGTACGCCCGACGATTGTCCGGGCGCACCAGCAGCGTTGCCCGCTGCTCCGTCCGATCCGCAAGCAATTCGTCGTGCAGGGCACGGGCGACTCCTCTGCCGGTGAACCGCTTGCGCACCATGATCTCGCTGAAAGCAAATGTCCGAGAACCATTCTCAGCGGTGAACGCCACGTGGTCACCTTCGTCCAGTCGCAGCCCGTCCCACCACGCGGTCTTGGCGGTGAGCGGCCAACCCCACGCCTGCCCGGAGAGCTCGCCGCCGAGACGGGCGATCACCAGCTCGAACGCACCGGCGCGGCCGGGATCGGTGTAGGCGTCGAACCGGTGCATGAACGCTTCCGGCGATTCGAACTCCTCGCCGGACTCGATCGCATCGACGTAGGAGTCCCGGAAGATGCGTTCGACGTCATCGCGGAGTTCGCGGGCCTCTGGGGCGGTGTAGTGCTGGAAGTTGAGATCCGACATCGCGGAATGCTCGGAGGTCATACGGTGATCGTCCTTCCCGCCAGCTCATCGAATCGAGTCGAGAATTCTTCGGACCGGCCTTCTGCCGCTACCCGTACTGGTTCGAGCAGACGAAGTGTGCGAGTGGAGGACACGGAGTTCTCCAAGTCGGCGATTACCGACATGCCCTGCTCCACCGCAGCGCCGATGTCGCCCAGATCGGCCAGCGCCGCCGCAGAACCCGCGCGATAGTTCGCAGAGTTACGGGCACTGGTTCTATCCACGGCCAAACCAGAGCACAGGTCTGCCGACTTTGCATGATTACCCAGGTGGCCGAAGCCGCGGGCTTCATGGCTTCTGATCTCGGTGGCATTGAGGAACCGCAACCATGGTGGGCAGTCCTCGCGCGACTCATG
Organism: Nocardia sp. NPDC019219; assembly: GCF_040632645.1. Taxonomy (NCBI): domain Bacteria; kingdom Bacillati; phylum Actinomycetota; class Actinomycetes; order Mycobacteriales; family Nocardiaceae; genus Nocardia; species Nocardia sp. NPDC019219. The sequence continues at coordinate 434,783 of NZ_JBEYCG010000004.1, forward strand.
GTCGAGCGCGAAATCGAGCTCCCGCCAGGCGGTAGCCATGGCCTTTCCGAAGGCCGTGCGATCGCCGAGGATTCCGTACGCTTGCGCCTCGCGTGTCGCGATAAGGGCATGGACTCGGCCCGGTGCGTGGCCGCGTGTGAGCGCCCGAGCGCGGTCGGCGAGAGCGAGGGCGCGATGCGGATTCGCTTCGCCTGTGCGCTGCCGTGACAGCGCCATCTGTGCGGCGTTGAGGCAGATATGCACAGTGAGTTCGTCATCGCCCGCTTGGCTTGCCAGCGCGAACGCACCGGCGTAGCAACGACGGGCGAGAGGATACATATCGGCGTCATACGCCAGCCAACCCGCGATAGTCGCGAGTTCTCCGGCCGCGCTCGTGAATGCGCGGCCCACCTGCTCGGAGAAAGCGCAGGTATCCAAGAGGTGTTTCGCTGCCTCGAGTCCTTGAACTGCGTCGCTCACAAGGGCAGCGCCACCGACGACTTGCTCGCGGCGTCCGAACTCGGCCGCAAGCGCGTCGAGCCTGTGCGCGTCGGCGATCCCGATCCGAGCCGGAGCCCGGCCATCACCTGCCGCGAAGAACGCGGCACTTAGTAGCATTCCGAATTCGCGTCGCTTCACAATGTCCTCGACTTCCGGCGCCCTATCGTGACCATCCGAGACCAGGCTAGCGCTTGGTATGCCGGCGAAGCGCGGGTGAACAAGCGGCACCGTAGCCTCGTGTACGGAGTTGATCTCGGCACGGAAACGAGCGCGTTGTTCGTCGGTGAGTCGAGCAAGCTCGGTGTCCAACGCTTCGGCTGACTCATTCCGAACCGGCTTCTCGTGGGTTGCGCGCTCCCATTTACGAATCGTCGCCGTTGTGAAGCCCACCCTCTCGGCGAACTGTTCCTGCGTCAGCCGTAGGGCTGCCGAGCGAAGCGCCTTGACCTCCACCTTGTCCACTTGCTGACGATCATGCTCACCCCCTGTTGCCCCTGAAATGCGTGCTGGCGCAAGCGTATTACTTCTGTGTGAGTCCTGTGGCTGGGATCGAATGCCTGATCTGGCGAAGCTGAAAGCAGCCCCGCCGCCGGGTTGAGATCGGACTTTCACCGACTCCCCGGCGGCGGGTGCCGACCACGTTGAACCAGGCGGAGGGACACCCGAATGAGTTCGCCGAACGACATCAAGGACACGCCGTTGTCGGTGTGCCACTTCTATCGAAATGTGTGTGGCCTGCCCGCTGAGGTAGATCCTCCGCACACGGGCCGCATTGTGATCCGCACCGGGGCGATCTGCGGATTGATGATGCCGGCATTCATAGGTTCAGAGGTGAAGGCGCGGTTGGAGTGCCACGGCCCGGAGACGGGCCCGATTCTGACTCATCCGCGTTCGAAGCGGTGGACATTTTTGGCAGGTGCGGATCTTCCGGACGGGATAGCGCTGTTCGCGGAGATGTCGCGCTTGCAGGTATCCATCATCCGTGGCGGAGGGACCATCGCTCTGCCTGGCCCAGGCCAGCGACCAGGTCTGTTCCGTGCGTGGGTACAACCGCCGCGCAACTCGTTCCGGCCGTCCGCGCGCACCGTGGTCAATGCGATTCGGGAAAGTGTCGTCCAGCATGCGAGCAAGCGGAGGGGACTGGTGCACCATGCCCGATGACGCGCACGGGTGCGGCTCGGAATGCGAACCATGGATCACCGCTACGCATTGCGGCGTGACGAAGTTCGATCACGCGACGGGCGAACTCCTGGCGGTGCGCTGTCCATCCACCGCCTGCGTCGATCTCGTTGTGCCGCTGGTCGCGGGCCGGATCGCGCCACATGTCGCCAGAACAGGAGCGACCCGCAGTCGGTGCCCATGGACCGGCATTCGCGTGGTCGACGACCACGCATCGGTTCAACGCCGAATCGTTGAACCACGCCCGGCTGATGCGCTCAGTTCGAACGGCAGGCGTTCCGGGGCATGAACTATGACGCCCAAGCTGAGGCGGAAATTGACGTGCTGACGGACGTGCTGGCCACGCTCGACAACGCCGCCAAGACAGCGATCGGCCGCGGACTCGACGACGCCGCTCGTCTGCGCTTGTTCGCCGTGGTGCTGTACGAGTTGATTATCAGTGCACGCAGTATCGCTGGCCCGGAGGCCGGGCGGTTGTACGCGGCACCGATCCTCGACCCGATTATCGAAGGTCTTGTGGTCGCTGACGAGGTAACAGCGATGGATCTGCTGATTCCAGCACTCCTCATCGATCAGAGTCCGCCCTAAGGCACTGCCCGGTCGGTGTCGAAAGGCTGGGTTCGTAATCGTCCGGCTCCAACGTCGGCCGCGTTATAAACCTTTGCTTGCCATGATGACAAGGCCATGCGCGGCAATCCTGAGCTGTCCTTCTCGTGCTCGAGGGGGATTTCGCCGCTCGTGTACCTCAAGGCCTATCCAAACCACCGGAACGCATCGGTGCAAGCGCCACACTCATACGTAGGTAAGTGCATTTTGCCGCGCTGTCAGGCCGTCGACCTGCTGTGTTGGCAAGCGTAGGCGCGGAGAACATGGCCGCGCCGGTACCCGGCAGGTAAAAGAACCACCCGCCTTCTTCCAATCCGCTGGCCGGCCGTGCGCCGTCAGGTCGTATAGCCAGACGGCGTGCTCTGATGCGCTATTACTGTCATCTCAGCTTACGCGTGACAAGTTCTTCCGGTAGAACTCGTGGCGAGCGTGGTCCTTCTGGCCGGTGAAGGCTCTGAACTCGCCCAGTTTATATGCCAGCCCTGTACTGCGCTCTTCTTTCAGGATCTCGAAGTCTTTGCTGAGCAAAGTTATCCGTCGATCGATCTCCGGATCATCCAGTTCCAGCCCGGACTTTTTGGCAATCTGCTCCGCAGTGAGGAAAGAGCTTTGGTCTCGCAGAATTCGGTAGATGGGGTCGGTGAACGTATCTATATCGCGCTTAATTGGTTGGCCTTCGCGGCGAAGTGCGCGCGCTATCGACAATCCGAGCGCTCTTGCAACGGGTGGTGGAAACGCGTTACCGATCTGCCGGTACTGCGCTGTCTTACCGCCTGTGAACCACCACGCATATTCGTGCCCCTCAGGTCGTGTAGAGGCGATTTCCGCAGCATGTTCTGTGTCCCGGATCAGCAACCAGCCTTGCAGCCGAGCAACCATCTCGACGGTTAGCTTTGGGCCGAATTCGGTCATTGGACGTTTGTCGTACGGCGGAGCGGTGTCGTGCACGCCGTATGCGTCGACCCCTAGTTCGGCCCAGGCGCGTTTTGCGCGTGTGGGCCCGAGGTCTGCGCCTCCATGCTTCTTAGAACCGCCTACAATCGTCGGAGCAATATCATTCGCCTTCTCCGCCCATTCCTTTGCGCCCGGCCACTGACGCGCCTCCATCAGTGGTAGCAAAGTTTCTCCCACAGTTTTGACCTGTTCCGTAGTCTCCGGCCAATGGAAGTACTCGAATTCTTCCGGCTTCATGGCGATGAGTACGAATCGGGGCCGAAGTTGCGGGACGCCGTAGTCGGAAGCCTGGATCAGTCGCCACTCGGCCGAGTAGCCGAAATGAAGTAGCCGGTCCAGAACATGTTGACGGTATCCCGCGAAGCGCGGCAGGCTCAATCCGCGTACGTTCTCGAGTAATAAGGCTCGAGGTTGCAAGATAGCAACCTGCTCGACGGCCCATGCGAAGAGGTCTCGCTCGTCATTCGCTCCGAGCTGTTTTCCAGCGATGGAGAAAGGCGGGCACGGAACTCCACCTGCGAACAGGTCGATCGGGCGGCCGGTCGGCCGGGATTCTGGAGCGAACGCCTTTGGATTGAAGACCTGGATGTCTGCGACATCCCCCCGTACGATTTTCCAGCTAGGTCGGTTAAGCTCAATCGTGGCAGCCGCGGTCGGGTCCAGTTCTACTGCAAGTTCGTGCTCGAAGCCGGCCAGCTCGAGACCCAACGCTTGCCCACCGGCGCCGGCGCAAATTTCGATCACACTGAGTTCGGTCACTCCAATACCTCTCGACGTCGTGGCCGGTTGTGCGCGAAGTTGTCCACACATCCGACTGTTCTTACGGCATAGGCCATTCCGAACCTGGAGTCATTGCTGCGGATTGCAGAAGAGGCTGCAACGTGCTGCGTGGTCGGAGCATAGTCGCCCCCCGGCATGGGGCTACCCGAGGTTGACGGGGCGACGAACGGGAGCGGGAGATCGCCATCGCATCGACCGTCGTCGGCTGATGGTCCCTCCGCTGATGGGGGTGCCGGAGTTACGCAACCGCGGTAGGCGTTGGGGGCGGCGCCCTCGATAGGCCATCCGAACATGTGAGCGATCATAGGGCAAGGAGTGGCACCAACCGGCGGCACGCCTCGGCCGGCGGAGTACATTACGGTTCGTGGGAGCGGCGTTCAGGACAGAACTGTTGGGGTGGAAGCGCAGCAAAAAGAACGCGCTTCGCTGGCAATGGGTTCCGAACTCGGCTGATGTCGACAACCCGACTAGTCTGAGGTTGGCGGCGTTGGTGCTCGATCACTTGGGGGAGCCGAACCCAAACCTAACCGGTCGGCCCGTCGAGGAGCCGCCGGTCAACCCCGGAGGGCTCCTGGAAGTGCAGGTTGGGACTGACTTGGCCACCGAGTTGCCCGTGCTGGACCCGCGTCGCGATTGGGAGGTGAAGCGCGGTCGCAGTATCGTGGAATATGCCCAGTATCAACACTTGGCGGGCATCGACAGGGCAATCGAGCAAGATCCCAACCTCCGAGTCACACTCGGCACAGACTATTTGATCAAGCCAGACGTGTTGGTGGGCATTAAAGGAACTCCCACCCAGACCGAGCACCCATGGCTTCACGCGGCGTTGGCTTGTAAGTGGACAATCCGATCCGATCGGGTACAAAATATCCGCCACGAAAACGGCAACATGATCCGGCATCGCCGCGGGAGGTTGCCTCATTTGGTTACAGTCACGGCTGAGCCGCTTCCTACTCGGCTCGCATCGATTGCGAGAGGAACTGGTGAGGTCGATGCGACGTACCACATTACGTTCGATGAACTGAAATATGCAGTTGGACTGGAGGGGAGTTCGGTTCAGAAAGCTGCCTGGGATGAGGTTACGGGCCAGGGCAGGCTTCTGGACTACAAAATTTTGGCCCGGTCGCTGGTGGACTGGTAGTCATCGGCTAAGATCGGTAATTTACCGCTGGAGGGCTGTTCTTCTAGTGCGCATCCAGGTGAGTTAGGTGAGAAGTGACCGAGGTTAACGCGGGAAGGTCATCTCGGAGTCGGCGCAGTGGGAGTAGATACCCCGCGCCGCTTAACGAGGGGCGGTCGCGGAACATGCGAGCTAACCGGCGCACGGACACGAAGCCGGAGATACGGCTGCGGAGCGCGCTGCACCGGTTGGGTTACCGGTTCCGTAAGGATTTCCGCCTGGATCTGGGAACTGTGAAGATTCGCCCGGACATTGTCTTCACTGCTCGGAAGGTAGCAGTTTTCGTCGATGGATGTTTCTGGCATGTGTGTCCGGAACATGGACGGCAACCAGCAACAAATGAGTGGTATTGGACTCCAAAACTTAAACGTAATATTGAACGTGATAGAGACGCCGACATTGCGCTGCGTATCGCCGGCTGGAAAGTTGTGCGACTGTGGGAGCATGAGGGTATCGACGTCTCGGTAAAAGCTGTGGTCCGAGCCCTGGAAGGTGGCGAAGCCGGCAAGCCCGGATAGGTAGCTTTTCCGTCGAGTCCCGTGTCTCCTGCGCAAGGGCATCGAGCGCAGCGTGGGCCGGTTGCGACATCGGAATGCCTTGTCAGGATGATCTCGAGCGGATCAAGCTGGCGAGCGCTCGCTCCAGCAGAATATCGGCGTCAGTACGTTTGTCGCGTCGATTAAGCGATTGGAGAATCTGAAACACATCCAGTTCCGATCGGCTTCCGGCGTAGCTGATGATCGTGTCAGTCGCTTCGTCTAAGCCCAATTCCCGGCAGGAGATGACGGCATCCGCTGTCTCAGCCGGGGTGGCTTCAGTGCCGACGTACCGGATGAGGCCGTTGACACGCTCGAAATTGCCGGCCGAGATGTATCCAGCCAAGTCCATTGCTGGCGGCCACGCCACGTCAATGGTTCCGATGTTGTGCCGGTCCCCCATGAGTGAGGGGACCGGCACAACGTCCGTGGTTGTGGCGGTCAGAAGCTCAGCCGGCTTGGTCGCTGCGCTGGCCTGTTCGGGCGCCATGGCCGCACCGCACGTCGGGCAATTGACACTGGGTTGAGGCCCATCTTCGGCCGAGGGGCACGACACTGCTAGGCGGAGGCTGTTGAGCTCGTCCCAGGGAATGACCGTTCCGTCAGTGCCGCAGCTGTCAAGGGCCAAAGTGTGCAGCTCCCGAAGGGGTGCTTCCCTAGGGGGGCGCTTGTGCCCACCGTTGGCTAGCTTCGATAGCACCGACTTGCTCAGATACCTCCCCGAACTGCTTCCTTCCTGCAGCTTTGCTGCGATGGCCTTCTCGATTGCTCGGCAGGAAAGGCTGGTTTGGTCAACCAGGCAGCGCACGGCTAGTGCGAACTCTCTCTGTGAGTCGGACAAGGTGGGACTAAGTTCTCCGAACTCTTGACTCTTCGGGAACGTACTGGGCTGCACCAAGCTGGTTCTCCCCTTGAGGGTTGTCCACAGGAACCATCCCATCTTCCTGTCTCGCAGGAGGTTTGCGCGTGTGCTCACTGTCCTGGTTTGGATGATCCGAAAGCCAGGACACACGGCTGCCTTTCGATCCGGCCTCCCTTGCTGTTCAGTTCAGAGGGTGCGGTATGCCGCACTTTGGTCGGTGCCGCAATCCTGCGGTGCTGCTCGAAGCTGGCCCCTCTTGACCCGAAAGGTGGATTCCTCATATGACAATGCCTAGCTGGAACAACTCGAATCTCGGTACCATGAAGCGCGTAGCGCTCTGGCTCGTGCAGGAGGTAGGCGTTGGTGAGGTGTTCACGAAGACCGCTTTGCGCGATGCCTTCCCCGATACCTCCCAGATCGACCGTCGGATGCGCGATCTGCGTGACTTCGAATGGCGCATCGACACCAATCGCGAGGACCCCGCCCTGGGTTCACATGAGCACCGGTTCGTCAGGCAGGGTATCCCCGTATGGGAGCCCGGCAAGGCAACTCGGAAGGTTGGTGTCACGGTGACGGCCGCTGAGCGGCACGCCTTGATGATGCGCGATGGTCATAAGTGCCGCTCGTGCGGAATCGGGCCCGGTGAGCGGTATGCCGGCACATACGTCGCCTCACAGCTCGATATTGCGCGCCGTTCGGTCCGGATGCCTACTGGTGAGACGGAGCTTCAATTGGTGATCGAGTGCAACCGCTGCCGCATCGGAGGCCGCGACCTGACCGCCGATCTGGGCGAGGTCCTGTCACGTATCGACTGCTTGCCTGCCTACGAGCGGAAGATGCTGGCGGCTTGGGTAGAACAGGACGCTCGCAGCTTCAGTGAGACAGAGGACCTATGGGCCGCTTACCGGACGTTGCCTGCAGAGTCCAGGGACATTATCCGTGCCGCGCTGACCTAGCTCGGGGCTCATTGCTCGTCGGGGCGGTCTCGGCTGCCCTATCTCGTCTTCGGTTGCTGCACTTTTCCTCCTCCACATCTTCGCAAGGAGATTGCTAGAAATGTTTCTTGACTTCGGGGTTCCTCCGAACGCCGCTACTACTCGCTCCCTGGTTGAGCAACGGCTCAAGGAGCAGCGCGAGTACACAGGAGTTACCGAGACCTTGACGGTGGAGTGGCGCGGCCGACCGCTGCACGTCGAGGTGATCGACATGCCTCTGGATGCTCTGCTCTATAACCCCGGCACACATCGCATACGCGCGCAGCGCAGCCTGGATCCAGCCCGGGATGCCATCCTCACTGCAGATCCTTGGGCTGAGAAGAGTCAAGATTACCTGCGGTATCTGCTGACGATACGGCCTTCGGAACCTGATCGCCGTGACCCTGCGTTCGATGATTTGAAAGAAAGCCTGCAGGAGCACAAGCAGAATGAACCCGGCCTGATCACCCACGAAGGCATTCTGGTCAACGGAAACACCCGTTGTGCAGCGCTTCGCGAACTCAACACCATCAATAGTATGCGCGTCGGGGTACTGCCGGAATCCTGCACATGGGAAGACATCAATGACGTCGAACTGTCCCTTCAGTTGCGCCCGGACCAGAGGCGTGACTACTCGTACATCAACCGTCTGCTTGCGATCGATGAGCAGAGGGTCGAGCTGAATCGCGACTTGTCGATAATAGCCAAGGCGTTTCACACCACCACGCAAGCTTGTGAGCGCGATCTCTGGGTCCTCGCGCAGTTACGGGACCTTATAAAGCGCAGCGTGACGGCCGGCGGAGCGTCACTGCGCCTCATGGACCTCGAGCGATCTCAGGAGAAGCTCGCCGAACTCTACCGCGCCTACAGGAACGCTAAGACCAAGGAAGAGGCCGACCTGCTCAAGGAGGCGCGGCTTTCTGCGATCTTGCTCGACTTCTCCAAGACCGACGTTCGCTATATCGACGCCGACTTCCAGAGTCGCTACCTGGATAAGATCCTGCCCGACGAATTGAGGGCAACCCAGGTGGATACCCCCTCTACCGTTGCCATTCCGGGGTTGAACCGTAGCGTGAAGACGGCAGGTGCGAACGTTGCCGCTGCGCGTTCTGTCACCGATGCATTACTTCAGGCAAAGGCTGTCGAGGCGATCGGCGAGGTTGCCACGCCTGCCGAGCAATCTGCTGCCGCATCGATCATCTCTAGCTATAGAGATGCGTTCAACGAGGCAATCGATACCGCAGGCCGGGATGCTCGGCTGCGACGAAAGCGGCTGGCTGCCCCAGACCGAATCAACGACGCATGCAAAGACTTGGAGCAGTCCATCACCGATCTCGTGATGTCCCGGGGAAATTCGAGCCTCGATGAGGGGGCCTTCGATGACGCTATCGATCGGCTTCGCACGGTATTAGACAAACTGGCGATTGAGGCTCAGCGCAGCATAGATTTGCCCGGGAACGGACTGGGCTGGCTGATCGCCGCGGTCAGCGTGAAGCGACCACAGGCATGAGCAACCACCAGACCACTCCTTCGCTACTGCTGGGCTTCGACGTTACACGCACCAGAGTGGAACTCCGTACCTCATCGAGCTTCCAGCGCGACTTCGCGCAGCTGACCGCAAAGATGTCTACGAGCGGCCAGCGCGGACCGCTGTCTGCAGAGATCGACTTAGACGACTTCCTGGTCAACCTTAGCGAACTCGCCACCTGGACCCACCCAGGCGTCGACTGGGACGCAGACCTCATGGCGCTCGTCAATGGCGTGCTTGACGACGCCGACGTGGTACAGCGTAGCCTGGAAGACCCGCGCTCCAGAAACATCGATGACGTCGTTCAGCCGGAAGACGTGGTCGCATTGCTGGGTTCGGACTGGACTGCCGACCTCACTTCGTTCCAGCGACGGGATGTCGCCCGGCTACTTTCGCTACGCCACGGCGCTAACTTCAGCGTCCCAGGCGCCGGCAAGACCCGTGTTGCCCTGGCGGTTTACGCAGCGACACGCGAGCGCGGAGAGGCTCAAAGGCTGCTGGTTGTAGGACCGAAGTCAGCCTATGAGTCCTGGGAGTACGAGAGCGCCGTGTGTTTCAAGCAACCGCTACGCACTGCGGTAACTGGACGTTCCGATGACCTCCTCGCCGAGCTGCGAATCGTGAACTACGAGCGGCTGGACCGTTCACTAGGCCGCCTAGCCACCTGGTTGCGGTCGGGGCCATCCATGATCGTGCTGGACGAGGCACACCGAATGAAGCTCGGCGCCAATGGTACTTATGGTGCTGCCTGCCTCGCCCTCGGTCCGCTGGCAAGCAGGCGATTGATCCTTACCGGAACGCCGGCTCCCAATGGAGCGAAGGATCTGGAAAACCTACTGTCCTTCGTATGGCCAGGGCATGGGAAGCGTGTGGTGACAGATGCCGTCAGGGGCGGTGACTTGGCTTACGCCAGTTCGGTGCTGCGGCCCTTGTTCACCCGTACGACTAAGGGAGAGCTGGGGCTTCCGCCATTCGAACCAAAGGTCCGTTACCTGGATATGCCGCCGCTTCACGCCGAAGTCTATGAAGCCCTCAAGGGCAACTTCTCCGCCCGGGCGGAAGGCTCGCGTAAGAGCATCGAGGCTCTTGGCCGGGCCATGCTGCGGCTGTTGATGGCTGCCATCAGCCCCGCATTGCTCCTGGAGGGCGCCAGCCCATACGAACCGCTGGAGTATCAACTTCCGCCCCTAGAACCCTCGCCAGGCGATTCCCTATTCGAGCTTCTGCAAAAGCTACCGCGCATCGAGCTCTCGCCGAAGTATCAGGAGACATTGAGGATCGTCGCGGACAACGTAGCAAATGGCCGCAAAACGCTAGTTTGGACGACATTCGTGCGCAGTCTCACCACGCTGGAAAAGCTGCTTTCGAGCTACAACCCAGCCGTCGTTTACGGCGGCACCCCCGACCGCGACGAGCAACTCCGGCGTTTCCGTCAAGATCCTGAATGCAATGTCTTGATCTCAAACCCGGCCACCCTCGGCGAGGGTATCAGCCTCCACCAGGTCTGCCACGATGCTGTATATGTCGATCGTGACTTCATGGCCGGCCGGTTTCTGCAAAGCCTGGACCGCATTCACCGCCTTGGCCTGGCGCCGGACACCGAGACAAGGGTAACCATCCTGGTCACTCGCGATACGGTCGATGAGGTGGTGCGTCTGCGACTAGACGAGAAACTGGAGTTCATGGGCCGCATCCTTGACGACCCTGGCGTACAGCAACTCGCTGACTTGCAGGAGGAACCAGCGGTTGGTGCTGGAATGGATGTCGCCGATGTACGCGCCCTTCTACGGCATCTCGACTCGCCTACGAACGAGGCGTAGTGCCCGGCTGTTTCTCAATTCACCTATCGGCAAGTTGGAGCGTGGCGTCCTTCGCTGGCCGAATGCGGAATACCGCGCCGGGTTGCGGGCTGTGCTCGGTGTGGCGACTGACGCCGAACTCGGTTTTCGTCCGGCCCAGCGCGGAACCGGCAGGGATAGCATGGAGTCGGATGATTCACCGATGTTCCTGCCGAACGCGGGGAAAGAGGTCGATGACGTGCGACGCCGAAGTTTTCTGCTCAGCGCGCCGGCCGCTGGTGTCGGTATGGCCTTTGGCTTGGAGTCAGCGCGGCATGGGCTGAATCGAGCTGTCGCCGAGACTGTCTCGATTGACCTCGACGACTGGAACGAGATCATCCGCGAATACGGGGCCGCCTACGTCACCCACACGGCGGCGGAACTGCGCGAGATGCTGTTGGCCGACGTTCTGAGTCTCGAGATGGCGCTTGGCATGTCGGCAGATTCCCGCCAGCGACGCGAGTTGTACAAGATCGGCGCTCTACTGAGCCAGTACATGGCTCAGGCCATCGGGGACCTCGGCCAGCGACGCGAAGGCATGCGGTGGTGGCGCACCGCGCGTTACGCGGCTGACTGCTCTGGTGACCTTCACACGATGATGTTCGTGCGGGGGCGCAGGGCTATTCGGGCGATCTATGACGGACAGTCACCTGAAACCATCATCGAAGAGCTCGGGGAATCGGATCAGTTGATTGCCGATGGTCCAGCAGTCGGAAGACCGAGCCTGCTTGCCGCAAGGGCACAATCATTCGCCTTGCTAGGGCGCGCCGAGGAAGCCGAGGCGTCGTTGATCGAGCTGCGGGAGACTTTCGCCGCCCTCCCGTCTCACATGACGAAGGATCACAGCTGGCACTGTTGGGCCTACCCCGAAGAGCGAGTCAAATTCGCCGAGAGTTTCGTGTACTCCCATCTGGGCGATACCCGCCGGGCAGAAGAAGCGCAGTCGGCGGCGCTCGACTTGTACCCGCCCGACAGTCGACGCGGGCCGATCCAGATCGAGTTGCAACGAGCGCTTTGCCTGGTCTCGGCCGGTGATTCCATCGAGGGTGCCGGCTACGCGACGACCACGCTGGAAGAGTTGCCGATCGAACATCGAACGCGATTCGTCATGGGCCTGGGTGAGCAAGTCCTCGCAGCCGTACCGAAAGACCAGCGGCGCACGGGCAGCGCACGGGAACTGCACGAGCTACTTCGGGGCGACGCCGTGCGTCGAACAGAGACCCTCGAATCGTGACCACCTCGCGCTCTCTCGAACTCGCCCGCTATGACGCGGCCGGGACACTCGAGCTCGCGGACGAACTGAAGATCTTATATCTCGACTCCCACCGCGAGCAGCAAGACAAACCGTGGTACAGCCCAGCCCGATTCTGGGAACGCCTGGAAGAGATGTACGCCCCGATACCTGGGTTCGAACTCGTCGCGGCCCGGATCGACGGCCGGATGATCGGCTATGCGTTCGGCACGCCCTACCGTCGATCGCAAGCGGTGTGGAAGAAAGCAGTTTGGGTCTACCCGCGTATAGCTACGGGATCGAAAAGCGTGGCCGTTTATATCTTTCGGGAGTTCGCTGTGCACCCCGACTACCAAGGCCAGGGCTACGCACGGCTCTTTCACGACACCTTGCTCTCGCAGCGCCCCGAACGCTTGGCTTACCTGCTGGTGCGAGTGGGCAACCCTGCGCGCGCGGCCTACGAGGCGTGGGGCTGGCAGGTGATCGGTCAAGATCAGCCCTTTGCCGACGCGCCGATTATGGACGAGATGGCCCGGCCGTTGCACTGAGCGAAAGGACCTGAGATACGGAAAGCGCGCCCTAGCTGCAGCGGCTTGGCCTACCGCGCGGCCCGCAATGCCGCCGCGATCTGAACGAGGTCCAGGTCGACGACGACCTCATCACCATCCCAGACCCCGCGCGTGGTGATTGCGAGGCCGATCAAAGCCAGCTCGGCGGCAGCGTCACGGAGTTCGTACTGTGCACGGCTCTCGTTCTCGATCTCGCACGATTCGTCGCGGTTCCAGGCAGCGACCGCGGACTCAGCCGCGGACCGAGGCAACCGCACGCTGATCCGAGTGGTCTGGGAATCGAGAGAGGTTCCGATCGTCGCCAGCATGGCCCGGTCCTGCTCATACCGCACATACTGGTGATGATCATCTGCCACGAACCGAGCGTACTTCGAATCAGTCAGCGCCGGACTTCGGCTACCTCGACGGCTCGCCTCTCCCGCCGCGACAGCTCGCACGCCTCTGCGACATAGAACGCTTCCAGCGCGTCGACAGGCGGGCAGGGATTGTCGAGCTGTCCGGTCGCGACCTCGATGAACGCCGCCAGTTCATCGGCATAGGCCGGACGGAAGCGCTCCATGAACCCTGCATAGGGAGGATAGGGGGAGGGGCTGTGGTCGGGTTCGACGGAAGTGAGCGGCGCGCGGTCGTCGAGCCCGACGATCGCATTCCCCTTGGAGCCCAACGCTTCGAGTCGCACGTCGTACCCCGCCCCGTTGTATCGGGTCAGTGACACGGTGGCGATGGTGCCGTCATCCAGGCGCAGCAGCACCGCCGCTGTGTCGACGTCGTCCGCTTCGGCGAAGAACGACGCACCCCGGTTCGCCCCGAGTGCGTAGACGGAGGTGATCTCGCGACCCGTCACCCAGCGGATGATGTCGAAATCATGCACCCCGCAGTCGCGGAAGATGCCCCCGGAGCGGGCGATGTATTCGGCGGGCGGTGGCGCCGGGTCGAGGGTCGTCGCGCGCAACGTGTGCAGCCAGCCGAGCCGCCCGGAGCGGATCGCTTCGCGCGCCGCGCGGTAGCCGGCGTCGAAGCGGCGTTGAAAGCCGATCTGGACGGGGACGGGGGAGCTGCGGAGGTGGTCGATGACGGCGAGGGTGCCGGTGATGTCGGCGGCGACGGGTTTTTCGCAGAAGACGGGGATGCCCGCGTCGACGGCGCGGATGATGAGTTCGGGGTGGGCGTCGGTGGCGGTGGCGATGATCAGGCCGTCGAGGTCGGCGGCGAAGAGGGCGTCGAGATCGGGGGCGAACTCGACGCCGAGGTCGGTGGCGGTGGTGCGGGCGCGGGCCGCGTCGGCGTCGGCGACCAGGACGGTGGCCACGTTCGGGAGTTTCCTCAGGGTCTCGGCGTGCGCGCTCCCGATGCGGCCGGTTCCGGCGAGGCCCAGCGTGACGGCTCGGTGCGAGGACATCGGCTCTCCTTATATATGTGGAATCGCGACGTGCGGTGGCGGGGCTGCGGGCCTGGTGGTTCAGCGTGGAGCGGTCGTGGTGGAGCGGACTACGAGCGAAGGTTCCACCCGGCGGCGGGCCGGGGTGGTGCGGCCGTCGTGGAGGCGTTCGGCGAGCGCCTCGATCGCGAGGCGGCCCATCTGGATGCGTGGCTGGTCGATGGTGGTCAGCGCGACGTGGCGCAGGGCGGCCAGGGAGGTGTTGTCGTAGCCGACCACGGAGACGTCCTCGGGCACCCGCAGGCCCGCCTCCTCGAGCGCGGACATGGCCCCGACGGCGTTGAAATCGTTGCCGCATACGAGCGCGGTGGGGAAATTCTCGCTGGAGAACAGGTTCAGCAGTTTGCGTACCGCGGCCATGCCCGCGGCGTCGGTGTGCTCGCTCGGCACGACCATCGGCTCCAGGCCGTGGCGCCGCATGGCGGCGCGGTAGCCCTTGCGGCGCGGCGCGGAGGTGAAGGCGCCGCCGCCGTCGAGGTGCACGATGCGCCGATGTCCGAGGGAGACGAGGTGATCGACGGCCAGGCCGACACCGATCTCGCCGTCGTCGTTGACCGTGTCGACCTCGGCGACGGTGGAAGTGCGGGATACCAGCACCAGCGGAGCTTGCTGCGCCGCTTCGCGAATGGCGGCGGCGGGCAGGACCGGCGACAGCAGGATGACGCCCCCCGGCCGGAAGGAGAGCAAGCTCTCCAGGGCGGCACGCTCGCGGGCGGCGGTGCGCCGGCCGGTGTTGAGGATGAGTTCCAGGCCGCGGGTCTGGGCGGCGGCGTCCATGCCCTCGACGACATCGGCGAAGAAGGCGTTGCGCAGATCGGAAACCATCACGCCGACGATGCTGGAGGTCCGGCTGGCGAGGGAGCGAGCCAGGATGTGCGGTTGGTAGCCGAGGTCTTTCGCCGCGTCCAGCACGGCGCGGCGGCGGTGTTCGCTGACCTTCGGGGAGTTGCGCATGACCAGCGAGACGAGGGCGCGCGAGACGCCCGCGCGGGCAGCGACGTCTTCCATGGTCGGTCGTGCCATGACGCCTCCGTTCCGCCTCCGTAGGCCCTTTTCGGCTCGGACGATACAAGTTCCTGGTAGGCGAGGCAATAGAGCGCTCTAATCGGAAATCCGCGATGGCGGACCGACTTCGGGAGCGGCGTGAAGAGCGGAAATTGCCTGGTAATCGCGCTTCGGTCGACGCGCTGACGACTCTTGACACGCTATGACCCGCGTTACATAGTTGGAGCGCTCCAATAGAGCGGTGAACCTCGACGGGAGAGTACCGATGACCGAATCCCTCTACCCGCTGCGCGTCGCGGCCGCGCCGATCTCCTGGGGGGTCTGTGAGGTCCCCGGCTGGGGTCACGTGCTCGACGCGCGGACCGTCCTGGGGGAGATGGCCGCGCTGGGGTTGACCGCGACAGAACTCGGTCCTCCCGGCTATCTGCCGCAGGATCAGGTGGAGCTGCGCCGGTTACTGGAGACCTTCGGGCTCACCGCCGTCGGCGGATTCCTCGCCGTCGTGCTGCACCGGGACCGGCGGGACGCGGTCCACCGCGCGGAGAACGCCGCCGCCCTGCTGGCCGCCGCCGGTGCGGAAGTTCTCGTGCTCGCCGCCGCGACCGGATTCGGCGGGTACGACGCGCGCACGCAGCTCGACGGCTCGGAGTGGAGCGCCTTGGTCGACACGGCCGCCGCGATCCGCGACGCCGCCGCCGCGCACGGGCTGCGCACGGTGCTGCACCCGCACGTCGGCACCCATGTGGAGAGCGAGGCCGAAGTCGAGCGGTTCCTCGCCGATTCCGATCTCGACATCTGTCTGGACACCGGCCATCTGCTCATCGGCGGCACGGACCCGGTGCGGCTCGCGGCGCGACACGCCGAGCGGATCGGGCACATCCATCTCAAGGATGTCCGCGGCGCCCTGGCCGATCAGGTCCGCGGGGGAAAGCTCGAGTACGGCGAGGCCGTGCGCCGCGGGCTGTATGTCCCGCTGGGAGATGGCGACGTCGACATCGCGGCACTCGTGCACACCATGCGGGCCGCGGGCTACCGAGGTTGGTACGTGCTGGAGCAGGATGCCGTACTGCGGCCGGGCGACTCGGCTCGACAGGCCCGCGATGACACCGGTCGCAGTTTGCGCCACCTGGCCGACATCGCGCTCGCCGCAGCGGGAATCTAGAGGAAGCGACGACAACGATGTCTTCGAGACGACAGCGCGGCGTGACCGCCGGATGGCGCCTGCTGCCGTGGATCGCCACGGCCGCAATGCTGGCCGCGTGCAGTGGCCCCGGCGCTGACGCGCCCGCACCCTCGCAGACGCCGATCGCCGCCGGGACGGTGGAATCCGTCGCGGTGGTGACCCACGGCAGTCCCGGCGACGCGTTCTGGAACGTCGTCAAGAACGGCGCGGAGGCCGCGGGCAAGGATCTCGGAATCCGGGTGGCCTACAACGCCTCCGGTGATCCGGGCCAGCAGGCGAAGCTGATCGACAACGCGGTGGCGCAGGGCGTCGACGGGCTCGTCGTCTCGATGGCCAATCCCGAGGCGCTGCGGTCGTCCGTGGAAAAGGCTGTCGCCGCGGGCATTCCGGTGGTGACCATCAATTCGGGGGAGTCCGAGAGCGCGAAGTTCGGCGCGTTCGTTCATGTGGGCCAGAGCGAATCGCTGGCCGGACAGGCCGCGGGCAAGCGGCTCGCCGAGGCCCGGCGCACGAAGATGCTGTGCGTCGTCCACGAGGCGGGCAATATCGGCGCGAACGAGCGCTGCGGTGGCGCGACCAAGGCGTTCGGCGACGCGACCACGCTGCAGGTGGACATCAACAATCCCACCGACGCGCAATCGAGGATCAAAGGCGCGCTGGAAGCCGACCGTTCCATCGACGCGGTGCTGACGTTGAACTCGCAGGTCGCCGCGCGGGCCGTGGACGCGGTCCGGGAGGCGGCGTCCGGTGCGACCGTCGCGACCTTCGATCTGAATTCCGATGTGGTGGAAGAGATCCGCGCCGGAAAGCTGCTGTTCGCGGTCGATCAGCAACAGTACGAGCAGGGCTATCTGCCGATCGTGCTGCTGCAGCTGTACCGGACGAACCTGAACACCGTCGGAGGCGGCGCGCCGGTGCAGACCGGCCCCGGCTTCGTCGACAAGAGCAATGTGGAAGCCGTCGCCGCGCTCGTCGCGCAGGGCACGCGCTGAGGTGGATGACATGACCGTTGCCACGAAGACATCCGACCCGGCGCAGGACCGGCCGGGCCTCTCGCCGCTGCAACGCCTGGCCGTGCGGCCGGAGATCGGCGCGGCGCTGGGGGCACTGCTGGTGTTCGTGTTCTTCTCGCTCGTCACCGACCGGTTCCTAAGCCCCCTCGGCGTCGCGACCTGGCTGGACGATGCCTCCACGCTGGGCATCATGGCGGTGGCCGTGGCGCTGCTGATGATCGGCGGTGAGTTCGATCTGTCGGCGGGCGTGATGACGGCCTCCACGGCGCTGGTCACCGCCTTACTCGCGGTGCACGCCGGGTGGAACGTGTGGTTCGCGCTGCTCGCCTCGCTCGTGTTCGCGCTGGCCGTCGGCGCGTTCAACGGCTGGGTGGTGATGCGCACCGGCCTGCCGAGCTTCATCGTCACGCTGGGCACCTTCCTCGCGCTGCAAGGACTGAACCTCGGCGTGACGCGGCTGGTCACCGACACGGTGCAGGTGTCGGGCGTGCGGAGCGCGGACGGCTACCAATCGGCGGGCTGGGTTTTCGCGTCGACCCTGGACCTCGGCGAGGCGCACCTGCAAGCCTCGGTGGTCTGGTGGATCGTGCTGACCGCGATCGCCGCGACGATTCTGGTGCGCACCCGGTTCGGCAACTGGATCTTCGCCGTCGGCGGTGCGCTGCCGAGCGCCCGCGCGGTCGGCGTGCCCGCCGACCGCACCAAGATCCTGCTGTTCATGGGTACCGCGTTCGCGGCCTGGGTGGTGGGTTCCTGCGACATCCTGCGGTTCGCCAGCGTGCAGGCCAACCAGGGCGTCGGGCTCGAACTGCACTACATCATCGCCGCCGTGGTGGGCGGCTGCCTGCTCACCGGCGGCTTCGGCTCGGCGGTCGGCGCCGCGATCGGGGCGCTCATCTTCGGCATGGCGCGCCAGGGCATCGTGTTCGCCCGCTGGGACAGCGACTGGTTCATGCTGTTCCTCGGCGTGCTGCTGCTGGCGGCGGTCCTGGTCAACAACAGATTCCAGAAACGAGCCGAAAGGGTGCGCCGATGACTTCCCTCATCCAGGCCGTCGACCTCGGCAAGAGCTACGGCGGCGTCGTCGCCCTCCGGGACGTGTCCACGGTGGTGAGCGCGGGCGAGGTGACCTGCGTGCTCGGCGACAACGGCGCGGGCAAATCGACCTTGATCAAGATCCTCGCCGGGGTGCACCAGCACGACCGCGGCGACCTTCGCGTGGACGGCGAATCGGTCCGGTTCGCCTCACCCCGTGCGGCTTTGGATCGCGGCATCGCCACGGTCTATCAGGATCTCGCGGTGGTTCCGCTGATGAGCGTGTGGCGCAATTTCGTACTCGGCTCCGAGCCCACCTTCGGCTACGGCCCCTTCCGTCTGCTGGACCGCGAGAAGGGCCGCGAGATCGCACGAACCGCACTGGCGGACATGGGTATCGAGATCCGCGACATGGAACAGCCGGTCGGCACCCTGTCCGGCGGCCAGCGGCAATGCGTCGCGATCGCACGGGCCGTGCACTACGGGGCGAAGGTGCTGATCCTCGACGAGCCCACCGCGGCGCTCGGCGTCAAACAGGCCGGGGTGGTGCTGAAATACGTCGTGCAGGCGCGCGACCGCGGGCTCGGTGTCGTACTGATCACGCACAACCCGCACCACGCCTATCCGGTCGGCGACCGGTTCCTGTTGCTGAAGCGGGGCGCGGTGCTGGGCTCCTACGAGAAGTCCGAGATCGACCTGCCCGAACTGATCCGCCAGATGGCGGGCGGGGCGGAACTCGAGGCGCTGCAGCACGAACTGCAGCGCGTGGTGACGCCGTGAACGCGGGCGAGCTGGACGCGCTGACCATCGGCCGCGTGGGAGTGGACCTCTATCCCGAACAGAGCGGCGTAGCCCTGGCACAGGTGCGCGGTTTCGCGAAGTTCCTGGGCGGCACCGCCACCAATGTCGCCGTGGCCGCCGCCCGGCTCGGCCGTCGTTCGGCCGTGCTGACCAAAGTGGGCCCCGACGGCTTCGGCGACTTCGTGCGCATGGCGCTGGAGGACTTCGGCGTCTCCTCCCGGTATGTGACGACCGCGCCGGACCTGCAGACGCCCGTAGTCTTCTGCGAGCTGACGCCGCCGTCGGATCCGCCGCTGTTGTTCTACCGCGCGCCGATCGCGCCGGATCTGACCATCACCCCGGACGAAGTGCCCTGGGCAGTGGTGGACGCCGTGCCGCTGCTGTGGGTCACGGGCACCGGAGTGAGCGCCGAGCCGGGCCGCGGCACCCAGCGGGAGATCTTGCTGCGGCGCGCACGACGTGGGCACACGGTGCTCGATCTGGACTATCGGCCGATGTTCTGGCCCGACGTGGACACCGCGCGGGCGGAGATCGGGTGGATGGTCGACCACGTGAACGTGGTGGTCGGCAACCGCACGGAGGTCGAGGTGGCGGTGGGCACCGCCGACCCGGACGCGGCGGCCGACCGGCTGCTCGCCAGAGGGGTGCGCCTCGCGGTGATCAAACAAGGCGGCGACGGGGTGCTGGCGGCCACCGCCGAGGAACGCTGGACGGTGCCGCCGTGCCGCGTGGACGTGGTGTGCGGGCTCGGCGCGGGCGACGGTTTCGGCGGCGCGTTGATCCACGGCCTGCTCTCGGACTGGGATCCTCGGCGCATCGCCACCTACGCCAACGCGGCGGGCGCGCTGGTCGCCGCGCGTCTGGCCTGCGCGGACGCGATGCCCACCAACGCGGAGATCGAGGAACTGCTGTGCGGGTGAACCGGCGCACGGGCGAAGAGCCGCGAGGCGACCGAGTCGGCGCGGAGCTGGAGCAGGTGCTATGCATCTGACCGACGAACGGTGGCGCGAACTGCTGCGCGTACGTGCGACGGACCCGGCCGCGGTCGAAGGGGCCTACGCGAAGCGGGTGCGCCGCGCCGACCTGCTGGCGGGTAAGCAGACCTTGTTCCTGGTCGCAGCCGATCACCCGGCACGCGGTGCGCTCGGCGTCGGCGAGGATCGCACGGCCATGGCGGATCGGCGCACGCTGCTGGAACGGTTGCTCATCGCGCTGGCCGACCCGGATGTCGACGGCGTACTGGGCTCGCCGGACGTGGTCGAGGAACTCTTGCTGCTGGACGCGCTGGACGACAAGGTCGTGATCGGATCGATGAACCGCGGCGGTCTGGCGGGCGCGGAGTGGGAGATCGACGACCGATTCACCGGATACGACGCGGATTCCCTCGCGCGATTCCGGCTCGACGGCGGCAAGATGCTGCTGCGTCTGGTCGATTCCGACGCGGGCACCGTCCCGACGCTGCAAGCCTGCGCGCGGGCCGTCTCCGCGCTGGCCGCGCACCAGCTGATGGCGATGGTCGAACCGCTGCCCTACCACCGGGACGATTCCGGGGCGCTGGTGATGAGCAAGGACGCGCTGTCGCTGTCGCGGGCGATCACGGTGGCTTCCGGTCTCGGCGTCACCTCGGCCTATACCTGGCTGAAAATCCCGGCGCCGCAAGATATCTCGGTGCTCGACGCGACCACCCTGCCGGTGCTCGTGCTCGGCGGTGCGCCGTCCGGGGACCCGGCGGTGGATCGCGCGCTGTGGGGCGGGGCGTTAGGCCACGACGTGGTTCGGGGTCTCGTCGTGGGACGCACCCTGCTGTACCCGCCGGACGGTGACGTCGCCAAGGCGGTCGCGACCGCCGCCCGCCTGTTGAAGGAAGGCCGATGAGGCTGCGAATCGCCGCGCCGACCGCTTTCCCGTCGGCTCCACCGGTCGCCTTCTCCGGACGACGCGGTCGAGTCCGGCCGTCCTGCGGAGCGAGCGGGTCGCCGGTACTCCGGAGCGCGCCCAGAGAACGGAACGCGTACAGAGGAGGTGTGATGACACTGCATCGTCCCGAAGGAACGCTGTGTCACGACGGTGATCCGATCCTGTTGACCCCGGACGCCGCCGGATGGACCTACGCCGGATTGCGGGTCCTGCGCATCGGTGCGGACCGGTCGCGGGTCCTGCGGACGGGCGAGTTCGAGGCGTTCGTCCTACCCTTGGCCGGAGCGTGCACGGTGCGCGTGGACGGCGAGACATTCGCGCTGACCGGCCGGGAATCGGTGTTCACTCGCGTGACGGATTTCGCCTACGTGCCGCGCGACGCCGAGGTGGAATTGACCGCCGAGGGCGGTGACCTGGAGGTGGCGTTGCCGCTGGCCCGCTGCGGGAAACGGCTGGAACCCAGATACGGCCCCGCGGAGGAGGTGCCGGTCGAAATCCGGGGCGCGGGAAACGCGACCCGTCAGGTCACCAATTTCGGGATACCCGGCGTGTGGGAGCACGCGGACAAACTCAACGCCTGCGAGCTGATCACCCCGGACGGCAACTGGTCGTCCTACCCGCCGCACAAGCACGACCGAGCGAGCGACTGCGAAGTCGTCAACGAGGAGATCTACTACTTCCGTATCGCCGGGCGCGACGGCGTCACGCCGTCGCGCGAGGGATTCGGCCTGCACCGCACCTACACGGCCGACGGGACGGTGAACGAGAACGTCGCGGTGCGCGACGGCGACGTCTTCCTGATCCCGCACGGCTATCACGGCCCTTGCGTCGCGGCGCCCGGCTACCCCATGTACTACCTCAACGTGCTGGCCGGCCCGGCGCCCGAGCGATCGATGGCGTTCTGCGACGACCCGGCCCACAGCTGGGTGCGGGCGCGCTGGGACGCCGAGCCGCTCGACCCGCGCTGCCCGGTCACCTCCCACGAAGGACGGATCGGATGCGACTGACCACGGCGCAGGCGCTGGTGGCCTGGTTGATCGCCCAGCGTTCCGAAACGCTCGACGGCCGCGACGTGCCGCTGTTCCCCGCCGTCTTCGCGATCTTCGGCCACGGCAACGTGCTCGGCCTCGGCACCGCGTTGCACGAGCGGCGTGCCGAGCTCCCGGTCTGGCGCGGGCACACCGAAGAGGGTATGGCGCTCGCGGCCGTCGGCTATGCGAAGGCCACCCACCGGCGTCAGGTCGGTGTCGCGACCTCTTCGATCGGTCCCGGCGCGCTCAACATGGTGACGGCGGCGGGTGTCGCGCACGCTAATCGCCTTCCGCTTCTCCTGCTTCCGGGCGACACGTTCACCGGACGGGCGCCGGATCCGGTTTTGCAGCAGGTCGAGCACTTCGGCGACCCGACCGTCACGGTGAACGACGCGTTCCGCGCGGTGAGCCGGTATTTCGACCGCGTCACCCGCCCGGAACAGCTGCTCGCCACCCTGCCCCAAGCGGTCGGCGTGCTGACCGATCCGGCCGCGGCCGGTCCGGTCGTCCTGGCGCTTCCGCAGGACGTCCAAGCCGAGTCCTATGACTTCCCCGCCGCGCTTTTCGAACCGGTGACGCACCGTCTCATGCGGCCTCGGCCCGATCAGCGAGCTCTTGCCGGCGCCGTCGCCGTATTACGCGCCGCGCGCCGCCCGCTGCTGGTGCTCGGGGGCGGCGTCCGTTACTCGGGAGCGGGGCCGACCGTGCTGCGATTCGCCGAAAGTCATGGTCTTCCGGTCGTGGAGACCACCGCGGGTCGCTCCCTGGTGCCGCACGACCATCCGCTGTTCGCGGGACCGCTCGGCATCACCGGCTCGGCGTCGGCGAACGCGATGGCGGCCGAAGCCGATCTGGTTCTCGCGATCGGGACCCGGTTGCAAGACTTCACCACCGCCTCCTGGACGGTCTTCGCACCGGATGTTCGTCTGGTCGCGATCAACGTCGCACGGTTCGACGCCGTCAAACACGGCGCTCGCGCGGTGATCGGCGACGCCGAGGCCACCGTGCGGGAGCTGGCCGGGCAGGTGGGGGACTGGTCGGTCGATCCGGAGTGGACCGCGCGGGCTGCCGCACTCCGCGGGAGGTGGGACGCGTATATCGACGAACTGCGCGCACCGACTCCGGGCACGCCGACCTACGCCCAGGTGGTGGGCGTCGTGAACGATCTGAGCGGTCCGAGCGACTACGTGATGACGGCCTCCGGCGGCCTGCCCGGTGAACTGATCGGCGGCTGGCGGGCGACCGGCGGCGCGCCCGCCATGGACGTGGAGTACGGCTTCTCCTGCATGGGCTACGAGCTCGCCGGCGCGTGGGGCGCGGCCATGGCCCGCACCGACGGAGTGGTGACCACCCTGCTCGGGGACGGGTCGTATCTGATGCTGAACTCGGAACTGTTCGCGGCGGCGTTCGCGGGGCATCCGTTCGTCGCGGTGGTCTGCGACAACGACGGCTACGCCGTGATCGCGCGGCTGCAGGAGGGGCAGGGCGGCGCGTCGTTCAACAACTTCTACGCCGATTGCCGCAGCACGCGCGAGCATCCGCCCCGCGTCGATTTCGCCGCTCATGCCGCCGCTCTGGGCTGTGCCGTCTTCGCCGCCGCCGATCTGAACGAATTCCGTAACGCATACGAGCGGGCGCGCGCGGCGGCACGAGCCGAGCGTCGTCCGGCCGTGCTCGTCGTGCGGACGCAGCCGTCGGCGTGGACCGACGCGGGCGCGTGGTGGGAGGTCGGTGTGCCGGAACATCTGGCGGGCCGAGCCGCCTACGACGAGACCAAACCGCGTCAGGTGCGCTATCTCGGCTCTGAACAGAACTTAACGAACGGTGCGCCCGGGGATCCACCGGCCTAGGCTGGATTGGGAGTCTGTCCGTGGTACGCTGAAAGGCGTTGCGGCACAAGATAATTGGTAGCGAATGCGTATCGCCGCCGAGTCGTGCCGAGGCGGAAGTCCCCTGCCGTCCGGCGTGGTAGCCCGGGTCCGGCCGGGTGTGCTCGCCGGGGGAGGCGGCGAGTGTTATCCGGCGAAAAGTGCGGGTATCCGACGAGTGGGCCCGACGATGTGGCGCGATCGGGACCCGTCCGAGCGTGGGAGGTGAAAGACCAGGCCGCCCCTGAGCGAGCGTCGCGAGTGCACTCGCGCACGACGGCGCCGAGCACCGTCGTGAGCGTTAGCTCACAGTTGGTGGTGCGGAACGTGAGTAATTCGTCGGATCATGGCATCGTTGATCTACGAGACCAGGGCATCTCATAACACCTACCTGGCTCGTCTACAGAAAGTATGAAATGGCTCAAGGCATTGTGAAGTGGTTCAACAGCGAGAAGGGCTTCGGCTTCATCGCACAGGACGGCGGGGGGCCCGACGTCTTCGTGCATTACTCGGCTGTGAGCGGCTCGGGTTTCCGGTCCCTCGATGAGGGGCAGCGCGTGGAGTTCGAGATCGGCCAGGGACAGAAGGGTCCGCAGGCCCAGGACGTCCGCGTTCTCTGATCGCGACTTAGCTTCCGAAAGGCCCCGCACCGGGATGGTGCGGGGCCTTTCCCCTGTTCAGCCCGCCAGCGCCTCGTCGCGGAAGAACTCCGCGGTGATCGCGCGGGCGCGCGTGAGATCGCGGTGACCGGACCGGCGGAACACCTCCGCCGCGCGGGTGAATTCGGCGGCGATGAACGCGGTGATCGGCGCGGGCACCGAACCGCTGCCCATCTCGCGGGTCCGTGACTTCAGCTCGGTCAACTCGGTGACCGCCGCCGTCAGCTCCGCGGGCAGCTCGCACTGCCGCAACAGCGTAGGCAGATGCATCGGCGCCACCGCCGCCGCGGGATGCTCGCGCAGCCACCGCAGCGCCATCGCCGGACGCAGGGCGTAGAACACCTTCTTCAGTGCCCCGCTGCGCTCGAACAGCGCCCACTGCTTGGCGCCCAGATGCAGATAGTGCCGGGCGATCTTGTCGCGGTCGGCGACCTCGTCGGCCACCGCGCGCAACCGATCGCGGAACCGCGTGTCGCCGCGGTACACGATCGGCGACATCAGCCACTCGACGAGCACGGCGTTACCCTGCACCAGCAGCCGCAGCGCCTTGGCCAGATCCCAGCCGTTCACGTCGAGCAGGTCCGTGAGCGGTGTCTCCACCACGTCGCGGGTGCGCCACGGGGACAGGTAGGTCTCCAGCGCCGCGACGTAGACGAGCCGGCAGTCGTAGTCCGAATCGGGAGACGGAAACCCCCAAGCACGGCTGCCGCTTTCGATCGCCAGCCGGATCGACACCCGGTGCTCCCGCTCCACTCGATCCAGCTCACCGTCGATGGCCCCGACCACCGCCGGGTCCATCGAAGCGGGTATCGCGCGCAGAGACATGGACGCGATGGTAGGTGCCGGAGTAACGCTGTCGCAGCTGCTTTTTCGTCGTTCAGGAGCGCCGCGCACCCTCCCCCAGCGCAGCCACGAGCACCGCTACGACCGCGAGCGTCCCGCCCAGCCACATGGCGGCGGCGACGCCGATCCCGTCCGCGGCCACGCCGCCGGTCAGCGATCCCAGCGCGATGGCGGCATTGAAGACCCCGGCGAACAGCGCGGATGCGCTTTCCCTCGCCTGCGGCGAGGCGGCGAAGACCCAGCTCTGCGCGCTCACCGAGACGCCACCGTAGGACACGCCCCACACGATCATCAGCACCACGGCCTGGGCGAGCGAGACGCCCAGCGCGGGCAAGGCGATCGCGGCCGCGGCCAGGATCGAGCCGATCGCGATCAGAGTGCCGCGCGGGGTCCGCGCCGCCACCGCTCCCGCCGCGAAATTGCCCGCCACACCGGCGATTCCGTAGACCAGCAGCAGTGTGCCGATCGTCGCCGCGTCGACGCCGGTGATCTCCTCGAGCACCGGCCGCACGTAGGTGTAGGCGGCGAAGTGGCCGGTGACCAGGAACGCCACCACGAGCAGAGCGACGCGCAAGCCCGGCTGCCGGGTCAGTCGCAACACGCCACGCAACGGCAGTGCTTCCGTCGCGGGCAGCCGCGGCAGCAAGGCCGCCATGGCCACGAGCACCGCCAGCGCGAGGCAGGCCGCGGCCACGAACGCCATGCGCCATCCGGCGAGCGCGCCGAGGAAGGTCCCCGCGGGGATGCCGAGCACCGAGGCGACCGCGACGCCGGAGAAGATCAGCGACGTCGCGGCAGGCACCGAGCGCGCCGGCACCAGCCGCGCCGCGAGGCTCGCCGCGATCGCCCACACCCCGCCCATGCCGATGCCGACCAGCACCCGCGCTCCGATCAGCACACCGAAGCCGGGCGCGCAGGCCGTCCCGAGGTTGCCCAGCGCCAGCACCGCCATCAGCCCGCACAGCACCAGCCTGCGCTCGACGCGACGCAGCGCCGCAGTCACCAAGGGCGCCGACAACGCGGCGACCGACCCCGTCACCGTCAACGCGAGACCGGCGCGGCCTTCGGTCACCCGCAGTGCCGCGCCGATCGGAGTGAGCAGGCCCACCGGCAGCATCTCCGAGGTCACCACCGTGAACGTGCCCGCTGTCACCGCGGCGACGCCGAGCGCGCCGCGAAGCGCCGGAAACTGCCGTCTCGCAACGACTTCCTCAACCTGTGTCATGTCCACCAGGCAAACGCGCCCGGCGAAGGGAAACAACGGCGAAGGTCTCATAGTTCTATGAGCTGGACTCATCGACCGTGGAAGGGAAGCTGATGGGTGGGCTGGAGGTCCGTGAGCTGGAGGCGTTCCTCGTGGTCGCCGAGGAACTGCATTTCGGGCGGGCGGGCGAGCGGTTGTACGTATCGCAGAGCCGGGTGAGCCAGCTGCTGCGCGCGCTGGAGCGGCGCATCGGCGGGCGGCTGGTAGAACGGACCAGCCGCAGCGTCCGGCTGACCCCGCTGGGCGCTGACTTCCTCGCCGAACTGCGGCCCGCCTACGCCGCGCTGCGCGCGACGGTCGACGGCGCCCGCACGGCCGCCAGAGGCATGGACGGCATCTTGCGCATCGGGTTCCAGGGCGCGGGCAACGATCACCTGATGGCCGCGGTCGAGTTGTTCCAGCGGTGGCATCCGGACTGCTCGGCCGAGCTGGTCGAGATCCCGCTCGCCGATCCGTTCGGCCCGGTGCGGCGTGACGAGGTCGACGCCGCGGTCGTGCTGCTGCCGATGGGCGAACGTGATCTGGTGCTCGGAGCGGTGTTCGCGGGGCAGCAGCAGACGCTGGCGGTGGCGAGCTCCCATCCGGTGGCGGGACGCGCCGCGCTGTCGGTGGAGGAAGTCGCCCAGTTTCCCTTGATCGGAGTGCGCGCTCCGGCGCCGGAGTACTGGCGGCGGGCGCAGAAGCTGGACGTGACGCCGGAGGGCCGGACGGTGTGTACCGGCCCGGAAGTCGGCACGCTCGAGGAGGGCCTCGCGGCGGTGGCGGCCGGTCGCGGCGCGATGCTGCTGTGTCATCCCACCGCGGAATCGCACCGCAGGCGACCGGTGGCTTTCGTCCCGGTGACCGGAATCGCCGAGTCCCGGCTCGGGCTGGTGTGGCGCCGTCACCGCGAGACGCCGCGGGTGCGCGCGTTCTCTCGCGCGGTGGCCGCCACGAAGGGGATCGACGACGTGCGGAGCGTCACGGTGGAGGCATGCTGACCTACCCGGCCCTCCGGATTGCTCCGTCAGCCCGAATATCCCGGCCGACATGGCGTTGCTTATTTTCCCGAGCCGCCGGATAGAGAGCAGAGAATTATTCGAGTTCTCTATCGCGCAGCCTGTGATGCTCGTCGCCGAGGGCGTGTGCGGCCCTATTTTCAGGGGCTTATCGAATTTTTCCGAGCTACTCGAGATATCTGTTGTCGGAAGAAATTGCCGACGCGAATTTACGCTTCTGACCTTGACGTTTGACTAGATTGCCAGCTCAATCAAGCCATGCGCCGTGAGGTGGATCACTATTGACACTGGATGTGGTCTGCATCTCCATATTATCGAATTTCGTAACCGGAGCCGATCGAGTGCCGATGTCCCCCGTGTCAGCCAGTTCGACTGGATAAGTTCGAGGAAGAGGTATTTCCATGATCCCCGTTATCATCGACACCGGCAGCGCTGCACTGAACGGTCTTTTCGATACGCTCGGCGCTGCTCTGCACGGCCTTGTCGACACCCTGTGGACGGGTTCCTTCGGCGGCCGCTGACCGACGTGACGGTCGAGACGCTCGACCGGGTCCCACGCCGACCCGAGGCGTGACCGAGCGGGCCCCCGCACCGGATGGTGCGGGGGCCCGCCGCTGTGTGGGCCGTTCCGCCGAGGCGCGCCACGTTTCGAACTGACTTCATCCAGAAGGTCTGGGCGGCCTCCCGTACGGGTGCGGTCAGTTGCGCGCCTCGACGGCGGAGACTCGCGTGAGTTCGGCCGCGAGTCGCGCGGGATGGGTCAACTGCGGGTAGTGGCCCGCACCCTCGATCGAGACCGCGTCGCGGGAAGTGGCGACGGTGAGTGGATCGGCGGAACCGGTGACGATCCGTACGGGCACCTCGATCCGAGCGAGCAGGGCTCGCAACTCCTCGCGCCGCGCGGGGGCGCTCGCGCGGCGCAGCGCGGCGACGGTGCGGGCGGCGACGCCCGGCCTGCGCAGGTTGGCCGCGGCGCTCGCGATCGCGGCGCTCTCCGGCACGCCGAGCCGACGGGCCAGATCGCCGGCCGACATCCGGCGCAGCGCCGCCGCGGCCAATGGTGAGCGCAGCAGCGAGCCGGACCGTGGCTGGAGAAACGCCGGAGCTACCAGCACCACCCCGGAGATCCGCTCGGGATGCTGCGCGGCGTACCGGAGCACCGGACCGCAACCGAGTGAGTGGCCGACCAGCACGGGGCGGGTGCGGACGGAAGCGAGCAGGTCCGGCAGCACCGCATCGGCGTCGCCGGGCGCCGAGCGTCCCAGGCCGGGCAGGTCCACGACCAGGCTCGGCCCGTCCAGCTCCGCGCGCGCCGCGTTCCACGACTCGCCGTCGAGCGGAAGCCCGTGCAGCAGTACGTAGTCAGGGCGCCGCCGCTCGCCGCTCACCCAGACGCCGTCCGCGAAACCGGCGGTCGGATCGTCGGGCACCGCGCCGAACCGGCTGGCGACGAGATGGTCGGCCCATGTGCGGAGCGTCGCCTCGGTCGGCGGCATGGTGAGCCCGGCGCGGCGGGCCACGTCCTGCGCCGCCGACGTGTCGTAGCGGTCGTCGGCGATGAACGTCAGCGTCTCCGGATCGGCGCCGGTCAGCGCACGAGGAAGCTTCGAGATGACGCCGACCGGAATGGAGAACCGCGGCGCGGGGACCCCGAGGTGCCCGGCCAGCAGCCGGATCAGCTTCGGCAAAACCGGAGTGCGATCGTCGAGGACCGTGTAGGAGCGGCCCGCGGTGTCGGGCAGCGCGGGCAGGCTGATCAGGAAGTCGGTGAAGTAGTCCAGATCGACGATCGGCACGAAGGTCTCCGGCCCGCCGGGGATCGCCGGGAGCCGCCCGTTCCACAGGTCCTCGACGACGGTGGCCAGCCCGATGTATTGGCCGGGACCGATCATGCTGCTCGGGTTCGCGATGGTCAGCGCGACGCCGAGTTCCGCCGCCCGCCTGCGCAGCAGCGGATCCGATTCGAACTTCGACGCGCCGTACGCGCCGTTCTCGTAGTGCTGTTCCTCCGATTCCTCCACGGTGATCCGATAACCCGTGATGTGTACGACCCGGCGCAGTTCGGGGAGGGCGGCGGACCAGTCGAGCACGCGCAGCGCACCGGTGACGTTGACCGCGTACGCGTCCTCGGCCGCGAGCCCGAACGAGAAGCGGGCCGCGCAGTTGTACACGTCGCGGATGCCCGACGCGTCGAACCCGGCGGGCAAGCCCAGATCCGGGGCGGTGACGTCACACGTGACGATTTCCAACCCGCTGGAGTCCACCCCTCGGCGTCGCAGCCAGCTGGTGAGCCGCTCCTCGCTGCCCGGCCGCAGGGCGGCGGCGACGGAATGCCCCTGCTCGAGTAAGCGGGCGACGGCGTTGCGGCCGAGGAACCCCGCGGCTCCGAAGACGATGCTGTCCAACATGACTACTCCTTTTAGACCGGTCTACATATTTTGGTGACATGCGTGAACGCCGACGTAACATCCGCGTTCAGAGCAGGGAGTGCAGTGCCCGTTCGACGCGTTCCAGGGGTTCGCGACTGCGTTGCGCCCGTGCCAGCAACAGCGCGCCCTCGACCATCGCCAGCATCGCGGCGGCCAAGTCGTCCGCGTCCTTACGACCGTCGGCGCGCAGTCGCAATCGCAACGCCTGCTCCCAAGCGGCGTACGCGGCGGCGCATTCGGCCTGGATCGGATCGTTCGCGGCAGCGACATCCAAGGCCACCGTGGCGACGGGGCAGCCCTGCTGCCAGCCCGACGCTTCGAGCCGATCGCCGAACGCACGCAGCAGCCTGCTCGCGGCCCCGGCGGCGTCGCCGGGCTCGATCGCGTCGATCAGCGCCGCGATCTCCTTGCCCGCTTGTGCGATCGCCGCGGCGACCAATTCGTCCTTGCCGCCGGGGAAGTGGAAGTACAAAGACCCGCGCGGCGCCCCGCTGGCCGCCAGGATCTGGTTGAGTCCGGCCCCGTAGTAGCCGTGCCGCTCGACCAGGGTGCGCGCGGCGTCGACGAGTTTGCCGCGAGTCTCGGTGCCTTTGACGCCCATGCCCTGACTGTAGACCGGTCTTCATATTTTTGCCAGGCCCGCGACTGACGACGGCCGCCTACCAGGTGGTAGGCGGGCCGGAAATCGCGCGCACTAAGCTGGTCGGCGGTAATTGCCGACCCCATTCCCCAGGAGTACTCCACGTGAGCCAAGCAGGCCGTCCTGTAGTTCTGATCGCCGACAAGCTCGCCCAGTCGACCGTCGACGCGCTCGGTGACGGTGTCGAGGTCCGGTGGGTCGACGGACCGGACCGCCCGGCCCTGCTGGCCGCGGTGCCCGAGGCCGACGCGCTGCTGGTGCGGTCGGCGACCACGGTCGACGCCGAGGTCCTGGAAGCCGGGAAGAACCTGAAGATCGTCGCCCGCGCCGGCGTCGGCCTGGACAACGTCGACGTGCCCGCCGCCACCGAGCGCGGCGTCATGGTCGTGAACGCGCCCACCTCGAACATCCACACCGCCGCCGAGCACGCGGTCACCCTGCTGCTGTCGGCCGCCCGCCAGATCCCCGCCGCGGACGCCACCCTGCGTGAGCACACCTGGCAGCGCAGCAAGTTCAACGGTGTCGAGATCTTCGACAAGACCGTCGGCGTCATCGGCCTCGGCCGCATCGGCCAGCTGTTCGCCGCGCGCCTGGCCGCCTTCGAAACCAAGATCGTCGCCTACGACCCCTACGTGTCGCCCGCGCGCGCCGCGCAGCTGGGCATCGAGCTGCTGACCCTCGACGAACTGCTCGAGCGCGCCGACCTGATCTCGATCCACCTGCCGAAGACCCCGGAGACCAAGGGCCTCATCGGCAAGGAGGCCATCGCCAAGACCAAGCCGGGCGTGATCATCGTCAACGCCGCCCGCGGTGGCCTGGTCGACGAGGCCGCCCTGGCCGAGGCGATCAAGTCCGGCCACGTGCGCGCCGCGGGCCTGGACGTGTTCGAGACCGAGCCGTGCACCGACAGCCCGCTGTTCGACCTGCCGCAGGTCGTCGTCACCCCGCACCTGGGCGCGTCCACCTCCGAGGCCCAGGACCGGGCCGGCACCGACGTCGCCAAGTCGGTGCTGCTGGCCCTGGCCGGTGAATTCGTGCCCGGCGCGGTGAACGTCACCGGTGGCGCCGTCGGTGAAGAGGTCGCGCCCTGGCTGGACATCGTCCGCAAGCAGGGCGCCCTGCTCGGCGCGCTGTCCAACGAGCTGCCGGTCAGCGTCGAGGTCCAGGTGCGCGGCGAGCTGGCCGCGCAGGAGGTCGCCGTGCTGGAGCTGTCCGCGCTGCGCGGCATCTTCTCCGCGCTGGTCGAGGACCAGGTCACCTTCGTCAACGCGCCCGCGCTGGCCAAGGACCGCGGCATCACCGCCCAGGTCACCACGGCCTCGGAGAGCCCGAGCCACCGCAGCGTCGTCGACCTGCGCGCCGTGTTCGGCGACGGCAGCACCCTGAACGTCGCGGGCACGCTGACCGAGCCGCAGCTGGTGGAGAAGATCGTCAACATCAACGGCCGCAACTACGACATGCGCGCCGAGGGCCTGAACCTGGCCATCCTGAACTACGAGGACCGGCCGGGCGCGCTGGGCAAGATCGGCACCAAGCTCGGCGAGGCCGAGGTCGACATCCTGGCCGCGCAGCTGACCCAGGACGTCGACAAGGAAGGTGCCACAGTCGTGCTGCGCGTGGCCCGCGAGGTGCCCGCCGGGGTGCAGACCGCGATCGCCGAGGCCGTCGGCGCGGCCAAGGTCGTCCAGGTCGACCTGTCCTGATCCGCTCGGGGCGCACCGCCCCGGCGAACGCTGAATCGGCGCCGCGCACGAAGCATCGTGCGCGGCCGCGGGCGCGGCGGCCGCGCGGGGCCGGCGGGCGGGGCGGGGCGCGCGGGGGCCGCCCCCCCGCCCGCCCGGCCCCCCCCCGCCCCCCGCGACCCGCCCCACCACGCGAGGCCCGGCGCCGGGCGGCCCCCCCCCCCCGGCGGCCAAAAACCCCACCCCCCACGACGGTGTACGAGGTGCTTATTTTGTGG
>NZ_JBEYCG010000005.1:0-457795 GCF_040632645.1 Nocardia sp. NPDC019219
CGGAGTTTGATGAATTCGGCGTCGTGGGGGATTTGGCGGTCGTCGTTGCGGGAGAGGTCGTCGATGACGGTGACGTTGTGTCCGGCGTCGAGGAGCAGTCGTGTGACGGTGGCTCCGACGAATCCTGCACCCCCGGTGACCAGGATTTTCATCTGACCTGCACTTTCATGGCGAGTAGGTGGTGGTGGGCGCTGACCCAGTTGTCGAACACGCCGGAAACCTCTGCGCCGATTGCGCCTGCGCTGCCGGGTTCAAGCACGCGCTCACCGCCGACTTCTTCGACGATCCCACGATCCGCGCGGCGCTGGCAGACCACGACTTGCTCGGCTGATCGGACGCACCGGTCCGGCGACACGGTTCGCGACCGCAGTCGCCTACGCCACCTACAACGGCACCGCGCCGATCGAGATCGCCAGCGCCGACCGCCAGGTACATCGGCTCAGCCGTTACGGAGACCGGCAACTCGACGCCGCCCTCCACACCATCGCCATGGTCCAGGTCCGCATGCCCGCCAGCGCTGGCCGCGCCTATTACGACCGCAGGATCGCTGCCGGAGCATCCCCACGCGCGGCCATGCGCTGCCTGAAACGACACCTGTCCAACGTCATCTGGCGGATCATGATCGCCGACGACACCAACCGCCACCGAAGCCCAGCCGAGCCATGTTGTGCGACTTGACAACATAGAGAGGCACCCCCGGTTAGCTGGAGGGGCTGATGTTCGCCGCTGACGAGGCCGAGGTTGACGAGGATCGGATAAGCGAACTTCTGGCAGATGCCAAGACTCCAGGCAACCGCTAGGGGAAATTTGTTCGATTGGCCGTATGGTTTCCTGCATTCCTCAGCAGGAGCCGCGAGGCTGGACCGACAAAGTCATGGGTTCACTGAGCTCCGATTGTGACCGTGGCACTCTTGGTCCCGCAGCCGTAAGCGTCGAACGTTCCAAGGGGCGGGCATGCGATCTGGCCCTACCCCGCCGCACCACGAAACCGCCGAAGACGGCTCTTCGTGAGATGAAGCGTGTTACCGACCGGTAGGTGTGGGTAGTCGTGGGAGTGGTGCATCGTTGCGCCGACCCGATGCTGTCACACACCGGAGGGACGAGATTCGCATGAGCACACCCGATACCTCTACTTTGCTGGCGCAGTTGCGCGCGGTGCTGTCGTTGACCAATACCGAGCTCCAGGTCGCCGAGACCCGCATCGCCCAAGCCCGCACCGAAGCGGTGCGCCGGGAGCTGTCCGAAAACGCCGAGAACGCCCGCGCCCGCGCGCAGGCCATCGAGGCCGCCATCCGCGACCTGGGTGGAGTCCCGGAGTTGGTCGGCCCATTCCTGGGTCAGGCCGCCGCGGCGGTCAAGGCGATGGTCGAGCAGGCGCTGCCGTTCGATGAGGCCCTGCTCGGTGACCTGACTCTCGAACACCAACTGGTCGACCGCGCCCGCTACATCAAGGCCCTCGCGACCACCGCCCAGTTGCCCGAGGTGGTGGAGTTGGCGGAGCGGTTGATCACCGCGCATTCGGCGACGGTGGACTGGCTGACCACCGTCCTGGCCGAGGACGCCCTCGGCGGCCCGGCCGCGCTGCGCCGCACCCCTTTGCAGGCCGCGGCCGGGACCGCGGTGAAACTGTTCAACCTCCCGGTCACCTGGTCTGCTCGAGGCCTGGACCGGGCCTTGGACACCGTGCGTGCCACCCCACCCGCGCTGGGTGGATTACTGGCCCAAGGCGCGCGGGCGGGTGATGTCGCCGTCAAAACCCTCTCCGCGTCCCGTGACGCCGCGCTCGAAACCGCCGAGCAGGTCGCGCGCCGCGAAGGCGCCGACGCCGCCGCCGATGCCCTGCGGTCGATCCGCACCAGCGGGGTCCCCGAGCCCGGCGAGTTGCCGATCGATGACTACGACGAGCTGAACGTCTCCCAAGCCGTCGCCGAGGTGAAGGAACTCACCGACCCCGCCGACATCCGAGCGATCGTCGCCTACGAGGAGGCCCACAAGAACCGCCACGGCGTCGTCTCCGCCGCGCAAACCCGACTCGCCGCCATCGCTCAAGAAGTCGCCGGCCTCATCTAACGGCCTGAAATCGGATCCCGGCCATCCATCGGCCGCGGCGCCCATGGCCCCCCGCGGCTGGGCACACGGTTGCGACCATGCTCGGTTATCGGCAGCAGCGGCGGGGCCGCACTGACGGAACGTGGTCTATGGGGGCAGTGGCAGGTCGCGTGGTCTGGCGGGCGTGGTGGTGAAGAGGCCAGCAGGCGTGGCTCAGTGGTGGGCGTCGGCCACGATCACGACCTTGCCGACGACCGTGCCGGACTCGGCGAGTTCCATGGCGCGGGCGGCCTCGGTCAGGGGGATGCGGGCAGCGACCTGTGCGCTGAGCGCGCCTTTGGCGGCGAGGTCGAAGATGTTGCCCAAGTCCTCGGCGATGCGGCTGCGGAAGCGGGGGAGGTTGCGTTTGCCCGCCCACAGGTTGAAGAAGTGCGCGTTGCGGTGGTTGGGCAACATGTTCCACAGCGTCAGCTGGATGAGCAATTTCAGCACTGGAAGTCGTGAGTTGCCTTCGTCGTTCTTGGTGGCCGCGGTTCCGTAGGAGACCAGGGTGCCGTGCGGTGCCAGCAGGGCGAACGAGTCGCGGATGCCGGGGCCGCCGATGTGGTCGAAGACCGCGTCCACGCCGTGGGGAGCGAGCAGGCGAACCTGGTGCGCCACGTCGCCTCGGTAGTCGACCCAGGTCGCGCCGAGGGCTTCGATGGCGTCGGCGTTGCGCGCCGACGCGGTCCCGATGACGTGGATTCCGTGGGCGCGGGCCAGTTGGACGAGGGTGGAGCCCACGCCGCCGTTCGCGCCGTGCACGAGGATGGTCTGTCCGGTTCGCGCCTTCGCGGTCCGGAAGAGCATCTGCCATGCCGTGATGCCGTTGACGACGAAGGTTTCCGCCTCGGCGGCGTCGAGTCCGGTGGGGACCCGCACGAGGTCCGCGGCGTCGAGCAGGGCGTGGCTGACCCAGCCGCCGGTCTTGGTCAGCGCGGCGACGCGGCTGCCGACCAGGGCCGGGTCCACACCGGCTCCGACCGCGGTCACGATCCCTACCAAGTCGTAGCCGGGCACGAAAGGAAACGGTGGCTGGTCGTAGTACTTGCCGCGCCGCATCTGCTGCTCGGCGAAGGAGACGCCGCTGGCTTCCACTCGGACGAGGGCTTGGCCCGGCCCTGCTGCGGGCAGGTCGCGGTGGGTGATCAGCAGTCCCCGCGGCTCGACGCGGCCGGGAAGGACGATCTCGGTGGCGGTGATGGTGGACATCTGTTCTCCTAGTGTGTGACTGATCAATCACTGAATGGGTGAAAGAAATGCCCCCGAAGGGGCGGTGGGATCGGGTCAGTAATTGTTCGGGTGGCGAATGCCCGCTGTGAGGATGGTGGCCCACGGGCTGGTGTCGCCCTCCAGTCCGAGGGTGGTGATCAGGTGGCAGAGCTGCCCGAAGGCGATGAATCGTTGCACGAGTTCGTCGTCGGCGCCGGAGCGCCGTTTGGCCAGCTCGGTCACGCCGGCCAGGCCGCGGCGCAGCGCCTCGCCGATCTCCGGGACATCCGCCACGGACTGAGCATGAACCTGCAGCATCAGCAAACTCTTGTCGCTGATGAGTTCGGCGTAAGCCCCGCCCATCGCGTGCAGGATCTGCTCGGGACCGGCGCCGTCGTCGACGTGGGCGGCCCCGGAGGACATCGCCCGCTCGATGGAGTCGAAGCATCGTTCGAGCGCGGCGACGAACAGCGTCACCTTGCTGGGGAAGAGTTTGAAGACATACGCCGGGGAGATCTGCGCGGTCGCCGCCACGGTGCTGATCGGTGTGCCGTGGTAACCGGCCCGGGCGAACTCGGTGATCGCGGCGTCGATGACGGCGTCGCGACGCTGGTCCGATCGGGAGAGTGTGGCTCCGCTCCTGCTCATGTGAGTGACTGTACACTCACTCTACGGAGGCGTCAACATGTTCAGGCTGGTTGCGTCCCTGCCCCTTGTCGCCCCGAGTTTTAGCATCCGGCCCGGGCTGAGCTGGCCGGAGAGAAGACTCTCGCGTCTCGCGCAGTGGCCCCAGAACTGACCTTGCATGTAGGTGGTGCTGGCGCTACCTCCGCCCGGGTAGCGCGCACGACTGTGATTCGGGCGTGCGGGGTATGGGCCGCGCGCCTCCGGATTCCTACGCTCGATTTGGCCGAAAACCCGACCTGAAAAGGAGAAATGTCTTCATGAGCGCAATGCGGCGACATCGCCGAAGGATCGCGCTGGCCGGTGTCGGGCTGCTGGGCGCGCTCGCAGTCCAAGCATGCGGCACCGACACCGGCGACGGTGAACCAACCCGAAACGAGATGTACCGCCCCGTCACTCAGGCCCTCGACATGCTGGTTCGCAGTGGCTTCCCAGGCGCGCAGGTCACCATCGACGGCCCGGATGGCCACCGGGTGCTGACCACCGGCGCGGGCGACCTGGCCACCGGAGTGCCCATCGCCGACGATGCCCGGGTCCGGATCGGCAGCAATACCAAGACCTTCGTCGCCACCGTCGTGCTGCAACTGGTCGCCGACGGCAAGGTCGATCTCGAGGCGCCGATCGAACGCTTGTTACCGGGCGTCGTGCAGGGCAATGGCAATGACGGCAGTCGCATCACGGTCCGCCAACTGCTCCAGCACACCAGCGGCCTGCCGGACTACCTTGCCGGCGGCGATCCGGCTCTGACGGCTGTCGCGAGCACCCCGCAGCTGCGGGCCGATGCCGACGAAATCCGCTGGGCTCATTACGAACCCGCGGACTTGGTGCGAATCGCCCTGTCGATGCCGCCCCGATTCGAACCGGGGGCGCGTTCGGTCTATACGAACACCAATTACATTCTGCTCGGCATGCTGATCGAGAAGATCACCGGGCGCTCGGCCGAGCTCGAGATCGCCGGCCGCATCCTGGAACCACTGGGCTTGCGCGACACCTATTTCCCCGACGCGCGCGAGATCGGCATCCGGGGGCCGCATCCGCGCGGATATCACGAAACCGGCGGTCGCCGCATCGATTTCACCGATCTGGACTCCTCGTGGGCCGGCACCGCGGGCGCGATGGTCTCCACCCCCGACGACCTGAACCGCTTCTTCACCGCCTTGCTCACCGGGAAGTTACTGCGCGCAGCGCAGTTGGCCGAGATGAAACAGACCATCCCCTGGGACCGCGGAGAACCCGGTTCCGGTTACGGACTCGGCCTGATTCACCACCCGGTCTCCTGTGGCAAGGAGGTGTGGGGCCACGGCGGCAGCATTCCGGGCTTCGCAACCCGCAACGGCGTGGCGTCC
Source organism: Nocardia sp. NPDC019219 (assembly GCF_040632645.1). Lineage (NCBI taxonomy): Bacteria > Bacillati > Actinomycetota > Actinomycetes > Mycobacteriales > Nocardiaceae > Nocardia > Nocardia sp. NPDC019219. The sequence continues at coordinate 5,331 of NZ_JBEYCG010000005.1, forward strand.
GACGGCACCGCCGTCGTGGTGACCGTCAATCAGCTTCCGGTCGATACGGCCGCCTCTGACGCGGTGTCGAAGCTGTTCGATGCCGCTGTCTGCGCACGATGAGGAGATTATTCGTGTTTCGATACAAGCTGCCTCGGGCATTGAGCGTTCCGGTAGCGTTCGCCGTCACCGGGCTCGTCGGCGCGGGGGCGTTCACGACGACCGCCGTCGCCGATCGGGCGGGTGCGGCCGAGCCCTTGGACCGCTACTACCACCAGCCGCTTACCTGGAAGTCCTGCGATGCGCCAGGTCTCGATGGCATGGGCGCGCAGTGCGCGGATGTGACGGTGCCCCTGGATTACGCTGAGCCGCAAAGCTCTACGATTACCGTCGCCATCTCTCGCATCGCCGCGGCCGACCCGGCCCAGCGGCGTGGGGTCATCCTCTCCAACCCGGGCGGTCCGGGCGGTGCCGGCCTGGACTACTTCGTCGACACGAGCCAGGCCATGACCCCCGAGGTCCGCGCCCGCTTTGACCTGATCGGCATGGACCCGCGCGGTGTCGGGCGCTCCTCGCCGGTGAACTGTCATTGGCCGCACGGTTTCGGCCTGCAGTCCGCTGGTGTCGATGCCGAGGGATTCGCCGAATCCGTCGCCGACCAAGCCGATCTGGCGGCGCGCTGCGCCGACGCCGAGGGTGAGCGGCTGCCGCACTTCACCACTCGCAATACCGCTCGCGACATGGATGTCATCCGTACCGCGCTCGGCGAAAGCAAGATCAGTTATCTGGGCACCTCCTACGGTACCTACCTGGGTGCTGTGTATATGCAGATGTTCCCGGAACGTTCCGACCGCATGGTGCTGGACGGCGCTGTGGACCCGTACCGCTACGGCGCGGTCGGAATGGTGCAGGACATGGGCTCACCCAACGAGGCCGCGCTCGACGACTGGGCGGCCTGGACCGCTCAACGCGACGACGAATACCACCTCGGCACCACCGGTGGGGCCGTTCGTGGTCTGGTCGAGCGGCTCGTCGAACGCGCCGCCGCCCAGCCGATCCGGATCGGCGAGTACGACATCGACGAGCATTCCCTTCCCCTGGTGTTGTACATCGCCTTCGATTCGCCCCACGGCTACGGTCTTGCGGTGCAACAGATCCGGCAGCTCGCCGATGCCGCCGAAGGTAAGCCGATACGACCGGACGAGGACTTGGCGGCCAAGCTCGCTATTATCCTGCGCGCCCAGCCTCGCGACATGTCGCCTCAGATGGCTATCCTCTGCGGGGACATCGGCGCACCCCGAGATCTGGACTGGTACCGGCGCAATATCGAGGCATCCCGCGCCACCCAGCCGGTCTTCGGCGCCTTGGCGAACAACATCACGCCGTGCGCGTTCTGGGCACCGCCTGCCGAATCGCCCACCGCCATCGGCAATTCAGTGCCGAACCTGATCGTTCAGGCCACCGGCGACACCCGGACCAATTACGGCGGTGCCATCGCCATGCACCGGGCGCTCACCGGCTCTCGTATGGTCACGTTGCAAGACGTCGCCATTCACTCGATCTTCGGCCGCTATCCGAATGCCTGCGTCTACGACGCTGTGAACACCTACCTGGCTGACGGCACTCTGCCTGCCGCCGACCTCACCTGTCGCGACGACTGATCATCCGGCATTCAGATAGGCCAGCACGGCCAGCACCCGCCGGTGCCCCACCTCGTCGGCGAAGAGGCCCAGTTTGGCGAAGATGCTCCGAATATGTTTGAGCACAGCACCTTCGGTTACCACGAGGCGCTCGGCAATGGTCGCATTGTCGAGCCCCTCGGCCATGAGCGCCAGCACCTCGCGTTCGCGTGGGGTGAGCGCGGAGAGTGGATCGTCGGTCTTGCGCCACACCAGCAGCTGTGAGATCACTTCCGGATCCATGGCGGTCCCGCCCTCGGCGACCCGCCGCAGCGAATCCAGGAACCGATCCACCTTCCCGACCCGTTCCTTGAGCAGGTATCCGATCCCGCCAGCGCCGTCGCCGAGCAGTTCGGCGGCATAGCTGCGCTCGACCCAGGCCGAGAGCACCAGCACCGGGAGGCCGGGGTGAAGCTCGCGAGCCCGAACCGCCGCTCGCAATCCGTCATCGGTGAAGGTGGGCGGCAGACGCACATCCACGACCACGGCATCGGGCCGGTCGGCGGTCACCACCGAGAGAAAGTCCTCCGCATCGTCCACCGCGGCGACAACCTCGATCCCCGCCGTCTGCAACAGCAGCGCCAGCCCTTCCCGCAACAGCGCGTCGTCCTCGGCGATCACAACCCGCACGGCAGCTCCACCCGAACCTCAGTAGGCCCACCCGCCGGACTGCTCAGCACCATCCGCCCGTCCAGCGCCTCGGCCCGCCGCCGAATCCCGGCCAGCCCGCCACCCTCGGTCTCTCGTGCCCCGCCCATCCCGTCATCTCGCACCTCGACGGCCAGCAGCCCGGCATCGCCTCCGAGGGATACCCTAAGATTTTCGGCCGCGGAATGTTTAGTCGCATTAGTGATCGCCTCGGAGATGACGAAATAGGCGGCCGCTTCGACAGCCGCCGGCCACCGTGTCTTCGATCTGCCCGAATCCGGTGCCTCGGTCCTGCTCTGGCGCGCTGCGACGGCGCCGTCGAGATCGAGTTCGACCGGAATCGGGGAGCGCGCGGCCAACGCCGAAATCGCGCTCGTCAGCCCGCGATCCGCGAGCACCGGCGGATACACCGTTCGCACCACATCGCGGAGTTCGGCCAACGCAGCCTCGGCGGTGTCCTGCGCCTTGCGGACCAGGTCGGACGATGCGGCCGGGTCCCGTTCCCGCAATTGATCGGCCAGCCCGAGCTGCATGATGACCGCCGCGATCCGCGCCTGCGCGCCATCGTGCAGATCCCGTTCGATGCGTCGCAGTTCCGCCCCATGCGCGTCCAGTGCGGCGGCCCGGGTGGCGGTCAGCTCCGCCACCCGAACCGCGAGCGCAGCGCCCGGCGCCGGACCGAGAAGCGTCCGCGCCAGCAGCGCCTGCCAGCGGGCCACCGTGGGTAGCCGGAGAACGAGGACGGCCAAGGGAATCGCGATGAGCACGCTGAGCCCGGCCAGCGGCCAGGAATCGACCACGAAGCCGAAGCTGTCGACGGTGCCCGGCGGTACGATCTGCCAATAGACCGGAATCGCCAGCTGGTTCAGTACCCCCAATGGCAATCCGATCGAGAACAACGCCACCACCATGCCGGGCACCCCGTGCACGCACAGCCACGCGATATCCCGGCCGTTTGCCGGATCTCCGAAGGCGCTGACCAGTCGTTGCCGTAGGCCGCCGGTCATCGGCCGATACGCCACCACAATCGGCGCGCCCAGCCGCTTGCCGGCCCGCCGCCGTTCGAACTCGGTCAGCGGCCGGATCAACCGCAGGTATTCGGGAATCGCCGGAATACCCACCCCACCGAGGCTGGTGGCCGCGACCACGAACAAGCCGACCGCGGCGAACATGGCCGCCACGCCGGTAGCACCGCCGACCAGCAAATAGCCGATGCTTCCCGGCAGCGCCCGTAGCCGACCCGCGACCGACCATCGCACGGCCACGGGTCCGCGCTCCTGCATCGAGGCGTCGGCACTCATCCCACCAATCTACTGACCGCGGGAGCGGCCCCGCCGTGCAGATCCGCTCGGCGGTCAGCGCTGCTCGCCGCCGCAGCGTGGGTCGTTCGACGAAGCCGACCGCACCCCTCGATCTGAAGTAGCCCGCGCCGGCTCCGCCGACAGCTGCCGATCTCTGCGACGCCGCAGTGATCTCCCGCCGCCAAGCAGGCCTCGGTCAGGCCGATCTCCGGAGCCACCTGGCCGTGACGCTTTTCTTGTCCGCAGGCGATCACGACGGCAGTGGCGGCTGTCCGGGTGAGGTGTGGACACTGCGACATGGAGGTGTCCGCGCAGTCCGGGCCCGCTTTGGCGGCTGATCAACGCCGCCGGGATCGACCACAACCCCGCCGGGCACCAGCAACTTACCCACCGCCGATGGCCGATCCCGTTGCCCAGCAGGCAGCCGTCGTAGGCGCGGTGTCGCCGCGTTCCGGATGACACGCTCGCCGCGGAAGTCCGAGTGGAAGCGGAGCGGTGGCCGCGCGTTGACTACGCTGGCGCGGTGTCCCAATCCGTGCCACTGACGAGACTTCTCGATGACGCGGGCTTGTTGTCGCTCGAGCACCGGCTGCACCTCGAAGACGTGCTCGGCGCACACGTGTGGGAGGTCGACCTGGAAGGACGCCGGCTCGAATTCCTCGGCGACGAGCGCTCCTTCGTGTGCACCGACGTCCACCTGCTCGGCACGGCCGACGCCGAGACGTGGCTGTGGGGATGGGTCAATCCCTGGGATTACCCGCCGTCGTTGCTGCGTGCCGCCGAGACGGTGCGCCAGTTCGGTCTGCGGTACCGCGTGGCCGAATTGTGTTCGGCGGAACTGCCGGTGGTACACGGGGGCGCGGCGCCGGAGCCCTACCAGGTCGCCGGGCTGATGGCGGATGCCGCGAAGATCGTGTGCGGGCGCTGGAATTCCTACTGCGGGATCATCGATGGCGCGTGCGTCGCGTTCCTCGTCGAGCATCCGGCGTTCGAGCTGCCCGCGCCCACGGCGTCCGGCCTCGCTCGCGTGCTCGCCTATGGTTTCGGGGCGCTGCCGCTGACCGATCACCGGCGTGCCGTGCACAGCTACCTGACGCGGCGGGGCCTGGTCACCGAATTCCTCGACGACTACCGGTGGCTGGAATTCGGTGGCCACGGCCTCGCGGGAGAGGCCGAGTTCGACGCCTCCGGCCAGATCGCGCACCTCGACATCCGGATCGCCGTGGCGAAGAGCAACTCTCCCCTCGCGGCGAAAACCGAGTCGGCCGCCTCGCACTGAGCACGGGAGGGCCCGCCGGTCAGCTCGGCGGGAACTGCTGCTGGAACCAGCCGAGGATCTCGGGCAGCGCGGCCCGCGCGGTTCCGCCGTGGTCGAGGTCGCCCAAGTCGCTCAGCGTGGCGTTGCCGCTGCCGAGAGCTCGCAGGCAATGCTCGGCATTGGGATAGGGAACGGCGCGGTCGCCACGGGAAGCGTAGAGGTGGACGGGCACCCGCGGCGTCCAGTCGCAGGTGCCGTCGCTCTCGGCCACGGCCTTCGCGGCGGCGCCGCTCGGCTCGGTCGTCAACTGGAGGAACTGCGGGGTCAGTAGTTGCGCGGGGGTGGTGGCCAGCGAGGTCACGATGGTGATCTCGCTGTGGAAGCCGTCGAAGAGTCCTTCGACCTTGTCGGCATAGGGCAGCTGGAAGGCTTCCGCCGGATCGTCGTAGAGGTGGTGGATCCGGTTCATCGAGGTGATCCAGTAGGCGAGGAACAGTACCGCGGCGCCCGGAACCACCCGCCCGTCGAGCGCGGCGGGCGCCTGGACGTGCTGGAGGTCGTAAGGCCCGCTGATCGGGGCCAGGGCGGCGACCCCGAAGCCCGGGATCGTTCCGGCGTGCAGCGCCTTGCCGAGGGCCATCGCCGCGTGGCCGCCCTGGGAGAAGCCGGTCACCAGCACGTCCGGGTCCAGCTCCCGGCCCTGTTGGGCCGCCAGCGCGCCGGCCGCGCGCAAGAGGTCGGCCGACGCGCTGACCTCCGAGGGCGCGTGAGTGTAGGGATGCGGCCCCGGACCGTTGCCGAGACCCAGGTAGTCCGGTGCGGTCGCCGCGTAGCCCGCGGCCGCGAAGGCGACCGTCCGCAGCCGTTCGGGGAGGTTGCGGGTGTCGACCGACGGGGCGTCGCTCTTGAGCGTCATGGTCCCGTGCTCGTAGCTGACCACGCGCAGCCGCCGGGAGTCGGTGCGCGGGAGAACCACCAGGCCACTGGCGGTGGTCGGTTCGCCCTGCGGGGTGATTGTCCGGTATTCGATGCGGAATGCGTCGACACCGTTGCGGACGGGGGTGCGAATTCCGCCGTTGCCCAGAAGCGTCGCGGCCTCCTCGGCCGCCAGCCCCATCAGGGGCGTGGTCGAGACGACTTCCCCCCGAGTAGGCGGCGATTCGTGTTCGGAGTCAGCGCACCCCGCGGCGCCCAGCAGGACGACCACCGCGATTAGGCAGCGCGTCAGACGGTACATCCGTCGGTCCTCTCGATGGTGATCGGCTTCGCTCCATCATCGCGCTTGCGCGGAGAGGTCATGGAAGAGACCGGCGGGCTGCCGGATCGGCGGTCGCGTCAGGTGTCCCCGAAGACGCGCGACCGCGGCCGGAGGGAGCGACTCGCCGCGGCCGTCCGCCGCAAGCGGTGCCAGGAAGGATCCGGTGCCTGCTCGTAGCTGACGTGTCCAACTTCGATCCAACTGAGCCATAAGTAAATGACCGTTTCAATACAGCTCATCTGTCTACCTGTGGATTGAAGAGATATGTTATGGGCTATTATGATCAAGCGTTGTAGTACGGGCTGATTGCTGTCCGGAGCGGCGCAAGTCTGTCGACGCCATCCGGCCGAAGCTGTCCGGTCGGCGCGGGCAGGCGACGGCGGCTGATCGAGGGTCACCTACCCGAGGAGTGGGCATGGGCACGCTACCGGCGAGCGCGACAACCGGGATCTACTTCCGCGCGGCGGCCGCGACCCTGGTCGAGGCCGCGACGGTCCTGGCGGATTTCGGGTGCTCCCCGGTCGACGTGCCCGGGATTCTCGATCGGCTGCGCCGGGTCGAGGACGCGCTCGGCGTGGTCATCGGCAACCTGTCCACCGCTCTGGCGTCCGAGCCCGTGGTCGCCGATCGCGCGCCACTGGCCGAACTCGGACGTGCCCTCGGCCGCGTCGTCGAGCGGACGCGGGCGGCTGCCGCGGACGCCTACGTCGTCACGGCGGTGCCGGACGAGGTGCTCGAGATCGTGGTGACGATCGGCCGCTGCGCGCACCTCACCGCCGCGGCGCTGAGTGCCTGCGACCAGCCGCTGCTCGGGTCGTATCGCGCCGAACTGCTGCGTCTTGCGGTGCACGCCGAGCGGACGTTCACCCGGTGGTCGCTGTCGCGGCCGCGCGGTGGCGAGGACCCGACGGCCCGGCTCGGCGGTGCGCTCGTCTCGGTCGTCCACGCGTTCCTGGCGGTCGGGCACGCGGCGGCTGTTGTCATTCCGGCATGAACGCGCCGGGGCCGCTGGCGCTGGCGAGTCGTCATCGGGTCAGCGCTATGTGGCCCCACATTCTTTCACCAAAGCCGCCGTCAACTGGCGAAACATGTCTTTAGTTAGTGGTTGTTCATCCCTTGTGATACAACTCACTGGCGACACGAAGGGGACTGCTCCACATGGAACCAACAGCCAAGCAACGCGCGGCGATGACCAGCATCTGCGACACCTTCAACCCGGGCGACGGGTTGACGCTACCGTCGGCGAGCGCGCTCGGGGCCGTCGACACCGTCTTCGAGCTGCTGGGCCGCAACCCCCGCGAGGCCGAGCAGAAGCAACTGGCCACGCTGCTGAATCTGTGGGATTCCCGGCTGACCGGCTTGCTCACCGGCAGCGGTCCCCGGCGCTTCTCCCGCCTGTCGCAGGAGGAACGGGAACGGGCGTTGCTGCGGCTGGCCGATTCCCGCTTCGAGTCGGTGCGGGTGATCTTCCAGGCGCTCAAGCAGGCGTCGCTGTTGTCCTACAACATCACCCCCGGCCCGTCGGGCACCAACCCGCTGTGGAAGGAGATCGGGTATCCGGCGCCGTCCGGCCCGCTGCAAACGGCGCCCGCACCCGCCCTGACTCCGCTGCGCTACAGCGAGAGCGCCGAACTCCAGTGTGATGTCGTGGTCGTCGGTTCCGGCGCCGGAGGCGGTGTCGCCGCCGCGGTCCTGGCCGAAGCAGGTCTCGACGTCGTCGTCCTGGAACGCGGGAATTACTACGACGACCGCGATTTCGGCACCGGCGAACTCGGCGGGCTGCGGCACCTGTACGCGCCGGGCCCGCCCGGCTCCAGCGAAGGTCAGATCACCCTCGTCGCGGGCACCTGCCTGGGCGGCGGGACGGTCGTGAACTGGAGCACGTCGTTGCCGACGCCGCCCGACGTGCGCGCGGAGTGGGCCGGGCTGGGCGCCGCCCAGTTCGCCGAGACGGAGTTCGACGATGCCCTCGAGGTGGTGCAGCGGCGGCTCGGCGTCACCGATCGGCGGTCGGTGTTGTCGGCTCGCGACGGCGTGCTGGAGCGCGGCGCCAAAGCGCTGGGCTGGGAAGTGGACACGCTGCCGCGCAACGTCACCGACGCCTGCGACGCCGGTGTGGAGTGCGGTCGATGCGGCTACGGTTGCCGGCTGGGCGCCAAACAGTCGGTGACCAAGACCTGGCTCGCCGACGCGGCCGAGCGGGGCGCGCGACTGGTCGTGGACGCCGACGTACGGCGGATCACCGTGCAAGGCGGACGCGCGCAGGGAGTGTCAGCGGTCACCTCCGACGGCGTGGAGATCGAGGTGCGTGCTCGCGCGGTGGTGGTGGCGGCCGGAGCGATCCAGACTCCGGCGTTGCTGCGGCGCTCGGGATTGCGCAACGACAACATCGGCCGCCATCTGCGCCTGCACCCGGCGGCCGCGGTGTTCGGTGTGTTCGAGGAGGAGATCCGGCCGTGGGAGGGCGGATTGCAGACCCGGATCTGCCGGAAGCACAGCGATCTGGACGGCAACGGCTACGGCGTGATCTACGAGACCGGCCCGATTCATCCCGGGCTCGCCACCGGATTCATGAGCTGGCGCGGCGCCGCGAATCACCGCACCACCATGCTCGATTTCGGGCGGTCCAACGCGATCGGCATCATCACGCGCGACCGTGATTCGGGGACGGTGTCGGTCGACCGCAGCGGTGAGCCGGTCGTCGACTACCGGTTGTCCGACTACGACGCCGCCCATCTGCACACCGGGTTCGAAGGAGCGGCGAGCATTCTGGAGGCCGCGGGCGCTCACCGCATCTTCTCCGGGCACCAGGCCGGCGTCTCCTACGAGCCTGGCCGGCGCGGCTCGCACGCCGAGTTCGCCGCCGCGTGCCGCGCCGCCGGATACGGCCCGGGACAATGCTCCCTCGGCGCGCTGCACATCATGGGTTCGGCCCGGATGGGCGGTTCCCCGGACACCTCGGCCACCAACCCGGACGGCGCCACCTGGGAAGCGGCGAACATCGTCGTCGCCGACGCCTCCTGCTTCCCCACCTCCTCGGGCGTCAACCCGATGGTCTCGATCGAGGCGATCGCCTACATGAACGCGAAACGGCTTGCCGCGCAGCTGGTCTGAGCGGTAGCGGGACGGTCAGAGCGCGCGGATGCCGTCGAGCACCGCGCGCAGCAGGCCCAGATCCGATTCGGGGCCGGTCGGGGGCTGCGCCGACCGGACGATGAGCCTGCCGTCGTCGAGCAGGTCGCCGATGAGGACTTTCGTCATCGTCAGCGGCAGGCGCAGTCGCGCGGACACTTCGGCCACCGACTGCGGAGTGCGGCACAACTCGATGATGGCCGCGTATTCCGGTTCGGTGCGCCGCAGCGCGGTCCCGGGCGCTCCGTCGACCACCAGGGTGACCAGGTTCAGTTCCCGGCGCACCGCACGACCCCGGCCGCGGGTGATGGCGAAGAGCCGGACCAACGGTCCGGCGTCCTCCTCGTACCAGGAATCGTGCTGATCACTCATGGCTGTGTCGAAGGCTGCGGGCGCGTGTCGACCGACAGGTGTGTTCCGACTCGTTGCACCGTCTGGTTCATCTCGTAGGCCACCATACCCATATCGGCGGTCTCCGACGCCAGCAGCGCCAAGCACGCGTTGGCGCCCGCCGTGGTGACGAACAGTACCGCGCGGTCGAGTTCCACCACCGTCTGGCAGACCCCGCCCGCGTCGAAATGGTGGCCCACGCTGCGGGACAGACTGTGCAGAGCCGATGCCATCGCGCAGAACCGCTCGGCATCGGCCTTGTCCAATCGAGCCGAATGGCCGATCATCAGCCCGTCCGAGGACAGCAGCACCGCGGACTGGGCTCCGACCAGTCCGGTGACCAGCTCGTCGAGCAGCCAACCGATGCCGGTTCCCTGGGAGGTAGTCATCGTCGCCTTCCGAAGGTGGGTGGAATTGCGGACTAGTCGAGGTCGGGACGCTTCCGGCGCCCCTGGCGGGTCCCGTTCTCGATGGCACTCATCAGATTGCGTGCTTCGTCGGCGGACCGCTGCCGAACCGGAGCCGCGGCGGGCTGCGCCGTCTCCGGCTGCTCCTCGGCAGATTGGCGGCGGCGGCGGGGCAACGGCGGCCGGGTATCGGAAGCGGGGTCGGGATGCGGTGCGGAGCCCGTGTCGAATCCGTGGGTGTCGCTGTGCGGAATCGGTGCCGGGGACTGATCGGAGGGGGAAGTGAACCACGCCGACCGTCCCGTCGCCGGCCGAGGCGGTGTGCTGTCGGGCGCCGGCGCCTGTGCGGGCTCGACACGGTCGCCGTCGTTCTGGTCGCGCGAGGGCGTCTCCGATTGCAGCAGGGCGCTCGGAACAAGCACCACCGCCCGGACCCCGCCGTAGACCGATTCCCCCAAACGCACCGAGACGCCATGGCGGTGAGCCAGTTTCGCGACCACGAACAACCCGAGCCTGGTGTCGCTGGACAAGGTCACGACACTGAAATCCGGCGGGTTGGAGAGCACTTCGTTCCGCGCGGCGAAGTCGGCCTCCGACATGCCGAGACCCTGGTCGATGATTTCGATCGCCACACCGCGCCCGACCACGACGCCGGTCACCTCGACCCGCGCCTGCGGGGGCGAGAAAGCTGTCGCGTTGTCCATCAGCTCGGCCAGCAAGTGGATCACATCGGCTACCGCGTTGCTCGACACCTGGGCTTCCGGCAGCCGGCCGGTCTGGATCCTGGTGTAGTCGAGACTTTCCGCGACGGCGGCGCGGACCAAGTCCAGCAGCGGAACCGGCTTGCGCCAGCGCCGGCCCGGCTTCTCGCCACCGAGGATGATGAGGTTCTCGGCGTTGCGCCGGGCCCGGGTGGCCAGATGATCGAGCTGGAACAGCAGCTCGAGCTGGTCGGCGTTCTCCTCCTGGCGTTCGGCCTGGTCCAGCAGGGCGAGCTGGCGGTGCACCACCACCTGGCTGCGATGCGCGATGTTGAGGAACACCGCGTTGACGCCCGCGCGGGTCTTCGCCTCCGCGACCGCGGCCGACACAGCCGCGACATGCGCGCGGTTGAAGGCGTCGGCCACCTGGCCCAGTTCGTCGGTACCGAAATCGAGCCGCGCCACTTCCGCCTCGGATTCGAGGCTCTCGCCGCGCCCGAGTTTCTGCATGAGCTCGGGCAGCTGTTGGTCGGCCAGTTCCAGTGTGTCGCGCCGCAAGCGCCGCATGCGCGCGATGAAGCGATTGGCCAGCACCAGCGCCGCGACGAACGCGAGCGTCGCGACCAGCAGCACCGCCGCGCCGCCGAGCATGGACTGCCGCGCGGTCTCGTCGCCGCGCTCGCGGGCGATGGCGTGCGCGTCGTGGCTCTGGTCGTCCCACAACTTCAGCAGGGCCGAACCGACCTGGCCGGAAGCTTCCTGCCAAGCCGCGACGTTCATGGGCAACGGTGTGGTTCGCGAGGTCGAGCGGCCGCTCTGGGTCCTGCCGGACTCGTCGGAGTCGCCGCCCGCCTCCACCGGCCCCCGCAGCAGCACCGCGTCCTGCATCGCGATCACCTTCTGGTAGGCCGGTCCGCCGGTGATCTCTTGGAGCTGGGCGAGGCGGGTGCCCTTCAACACTTGGGCGGAGTAGGCGACCTGACTGCGGAATTCCCCGACCAAGCGGCTGAATTCGGTCAGTTGCGCGGGCGTGTGCTCCTCCACGGTCAGCGCCACCGCGCCCAACGTGTCCGCCATCGACAATGCTTCCGCCGCGCGCAGTGGCTCCACGCCGTAGCTCAGTTCCATGGCGATGTCGGCTTCCGGCGCCACCCGGGCGGCGAGTGTCGACGCGGCGATGATCGTGCCGATGATCTGGCTGAAGGCGCCGAACACCTCGCTCGGCACGGCCTGTCGCGAGTCGACCCCGCCGCGCAGCGTCGGCACCAGCGCGAACAGCTTGTTGTAGCCCTCGATCTCGGAGGCGGACCCGCCGGGGTTCAGCTTGCGAGCGGCATCGCCTTTGGCGATCACAGCCGCGAGCGCCGCATCCGAGCGTTGGCGCGCGGCGGCGAGCCCGCGGGCGACTTCGGTGTCGCCGGCCAGATACAACAGCGACAGGCGGCGCTCCTCTTCGAACGACTGGACCATGAGGATGGCCGGTACCGTCGTGCTGCTGGCCAGCTCCGCCCATTCCTTCGCCGCCCGCGCGGATCGCACCAGGTAACCTGCGGCGCCCACACCGATCGTGAGCAGCGTGACGCTCGATATCAACACGATCGCCAGCAGGCGCACCCGGACGCTCACTCGGCCACGGACGTCACGCCGGCTCGAGCGAACCACTCCCACAGCGGATTCGCGTAGCTCAGACCACTTGCTCACGGCTAGAAAATGCCTACCTCTGACACGGCCCCGCCCGACCCGGGCGGCACCTCACCTGTACCCGTCCGAAGAATAACGAAAGTGTAGCGGTTCGATCGCGAATCACACGGATTGGTGACCCACAACAAGTGAACCGAAATTATTCCTGAGTTACATAGCACATCCTGGAGTGCGGCCGAAACGGCGTGACGGGCAATTCCCGGCGTACCGCCCGCACAGCACTGGTGATATGCGAGGTGTTCGGCTCGCGACTCTCTGAGTCAGAGCGATCCACTATTGCTAACTTACCGCCTGTTCTGCTGGTTTTTCGAAGTGGCTCGATGTCATGAGTTGTGGGCTCGCGCTGCGCGGTGACCGGCTCATGACGCACGGGTCGCCTGGATGCCGACGCAGCGGAAGGGCACCTGTGCGAGCGGGATCCGGGTGATGATATAGCGCTGATTTCGAAATCGATTTCCCGCTGTTGGCGACATTCTGTCGTCCGGTGGCTTCCCGGCATCGGGCGTCGTTGCTCTTCACCCGGGCGGTCGGTGCCGAACTGTTTTTTCGCCGCGGCGCTTCCGCGCTCGTGGTGGCGAGACCCGGATCTGTGGCCGCAGTCGCAGAGCCCGGTCACAATCGAGATCGGATCAACGGGGTAGACCGCTCAGACGACCCGCTGCTCGAGCGCGGCGACGACACAGTGCAGTGTCTGTACGGGATCCAGTCCGGGGGAGCGGCGAATCCGGCGATCCGTGCACTGTTTGCCCGCATCCCTTTCGGTCCATGGCTCGACGACGTCGGCTTCGCATTCGAGATGCAGGCCGCCGGGAGCGGTTCCGGTGGCCCGGCATGTTCGGAAGAACGCGCGGATTCCGTCGATGACGTCGTCGATGCGGAAGGGCGCGTGACCGAGCCGTATTCGGGGGGTCGTGGGCATCGGATCGCACACCCAGCAGACCGGGGTTCCACACGCGGCGGCCGCGGCGAACAACGCGGGAAGCCTGTCCAGGGTGCCCGCGACGCCCAGCCTCGGGACGAGAGTGAGCTTGCCCGGCTGCTTGCGCGGATTCAGCGCTCGGCACAGCAGTTCGACGTCGTACGGTGTGGCCGCCGGACCGAGTGCCACCGCGACCGGGTTGCCGACACGCGCGGCCAACCGCATCCGGTCGCGCGCACGGTTGCCGGTGTGGTCGCCGATCCACAGCATGTGCGCCGAACGGTCCCACCATTCCCCGTGCGGTTCCTGACGGGTCGGCGCGGCCTCATACGGTGCGGACGGTTCGCGCGAGATACGCGGCGGCACCAGCGAAGTGTGCAGTTCGTGTGCCCCTGGTGGCGTGATCGCGGCGACGGGCAAGAGTCCGCCGACCGCGCGGAGCAGATCACGACGCATCGGGTCAGGGCACCGATCCGCGGCTTGGCGGAGCATGGTCACGCACAGCGTGATCGGCAGGCGGTCGCCGGGCCACTCGTCGAGCGTCGCGGCGGCGCGCGCGGATCCGCGGTGTCGCTTGGGCGCTCGTTCGATGGTGACGGTCGCTTCTCCCAGTCCGTGCGCCAGGACCGCGGCGGTGGCATATATCAGCGCCCGGCGGTTGGCGAGTGTCCGGGTTTCGCCACCGCAGGAGGTGTCGTCGCGGCCACCGAGGTGCAGCACGAAACCCTCTCCGCGCGCTGCCTTCGCCAACCCCGCTGTGAGCGCGACGCATTCGGCCGGATGGATCGGTGCGGGCAAGAGCCTCGAACGCTGGGCGCGGTCGAGCAGTGGTGCGGATACTCCGCCCATCTGGTCGTCGCCCCTGGGCTCGTGCGCCGCGAAGACCTCTCCCGGCACATCGAATGATTCCGCCCGTGTGTGTTCCGGTTCGTCCGACCACGTCGGATCGTCATCGGGCGCAGCGGCGTACTCGGGCGGGATGACGTCAGGGTTGAACGATTCCCGGATGTAGCAGACCGGTCGATCGCCGAGCAGCATGACGTAGGACCGCGTGGCGCACAGGCGACCGTCCGGCCATCTGATCACCCCGGTCCGCAGCAGCCGCCGCCGCTGGGACACCCCGCGGGAGATCAGGCCCGATCCGATCGGTACCCGCACATCGTCCACGCCGGAAGCGGCCGCGCCCGCGCGCACGGCGACGACGTAGTTGACGGACGCGGTGACCAAGTCGGCGTTGACCAGGCACGAGCGTCGGACGATGAGGCGATCGGTACCGGACACGCGCAAGACGTCGGTGACGGTGTCCGGCAGCCGGGCCGCGGCGATTTCGTCTTGGCGCAGAACCCGCACCGTCAAGTCGGTGCCGAGAACGGCCGCGAGCGCGGGCGTGGTGAATCCGTCGCTCGCCAGCAGCGCCCTGGTCAGCGGGTGGCCGAACCGGCCGATTTCGTCGTGATTCGGGAAACCCGAGCCACCGGGCGAGCAATCACCCGGTGGCTCGGGGCCGGTGTGTGTGATCGTCACGACCGGCTCCGAGCGGTGGCTGTCACGGGAAACCCGTTGGGATACCGGTGCTAGGAGGTGGTGGCGCCGGCAGCCGTCGGGGGAAGAACGGGGCGAGCCACGGCTGCGACCTCCGCGTCCGTCCGAGGCCGGCCGGTCAGCCCGAGGACCGGGTCGGTCGTGATCCGCAGCTGCTCGGTCGTGGTGTCCGCCAGCGGATCACGCCAGTGGTCCCACACGACCGACATGTCCAGGTGACCCATGTATTCGAGATTCGCCGACTCCGCATGCAGGCGTTCGGCCGCGGACATGATGGTCTCGGTCGCGGTGCGCTCTTGCACTCCCGAGGACTCGTCCATGTCGGTGAGACCCGCCATGATCTCGGTGAACTGAGCCTGCTTGGTGTCGCCGCTGTGCCCGGTCGTCAGGGTGCCCGCGTGCGCGAAGTATTCCTCCGAGCCCACGTACTGCTCGTACATGCGCGAAACCAGGACCAGGAATCGCGTGTAGGCCCGGCGATACGCGTGCTCATAGAAGCCGAGGGCGTCGGACTCGCTCAGTTCGCCGCGCAGGATCGTCGCGATCGCCGCCGCGGCGACCAGGCCCGAGTACGTCGCCAGATGCACGCCGCTGGACAACAGCGGGTCGAGGAAACACGCCGCGTCGCCGACGACGACCCAGCCGGGGCCGCAGAACCGGTCGGAGCTGTAGGAGTAGTCCTGCTCCGCCTTGACCTCCGCGACCCGTCGCGCACCGGCGAGCAGCTTGCCCATCGCCGCGCTGTCGCCGATGGTCTCCAGGTAGTACGCCTCTCGACCTTGTTCCCGAAGCTTCGGAGCGGCTTTGCGCGCGGAGACGACGTAGCCGACGCTGTGGCGGCCGTCCGAGAGCGGAATGTTCCAGAACCAGCCGCCCTCGGGCGTGGACACCACGTTGATGGCGCCTTCCGGACTGTCCGGATGTAGTTGTGCGCCTTCCCAATACGACCAGACCGCCACGTTGCGGAAAGCCGGATGCTGCTGGCGATCGATGACCTGGTGTTTGGCGAGTACGCCGGCCCGCCCCGAGGCGTCGACGAGGAAATCGAACTCGGTGGTGTGGGTCCGGTCGTCACCGTCGACGGTCCATTCGACGGCGGTGGGCCGGTCGTCCTCGAAAAGGACGTTGGTGACCGTGGCCTGCTCGATCACCTGCGCGCCCTGCTCGGCGGCGTTGCGCAGCAGCAATTCGTCGAAGACGTCGCGTTGCACCTGCCAGGACCAGGCTTCCGCGTCCACCAGCTTGGACCAGTCCAGCAGCCAGTCGTCGTTCTGCCACTGGAAGTGGCCGCCCCGTTTGATCTGGAAGCCGTGCGCGGCCACCGCGTCGTAGGCGCCGGAGAGGCGCAGGGTGGAGAGGACGGAGGCCAAGAGGCTCTCGCCGATGTGGTAGCGCGGGAACTTATCTCGTTCCAGGAGGGTCACCCGGACCCCCGATTTGGCGAGCAGGGCTGCGGTGGTCGACCCGGCTGGGCCGCCGCCGATGACCAGAACGTGTGGATTGTCCATAGCGAACTCCCTGGAACTGCCGACAAGGATCGTGCGCCCGCTTCAGCGACGGAAGAACCCCCGGGGCGAGCCGCGGTCTTCGGCGCGCCCGGAAAAATATTGCCGCTGATTAGCTAGGCTAACGGTGCACGGTCCGATTGTAGCAATTCATAGCGAAAGCTCAATAGTCACAGGCTATTTGGCAACCGTACGACTTCGGGCAGCTGCGTTGCTGAAGGGTTGCCAAATTCCCCGCATGACACGACTTCGGCTGACCGCAGGCGCGCGGCGCGAACGGCGGGCGTCGGAGGGTGCCGACATCGCGCCATTCGTGGGAACCGTTGCGGGGGAGTAAATTTCGCCAGCTCATCGAAGCCGAGGCTGGGAAGGTGGAAGGTCTGAGGTAGGCGGGGATGGGCTTTGTCGTCCGGTCATCACCCCTCTTTCCCTACGGATTCAGGATACGGGGGCCCTTCGCGCCCCACGAGCCGTTTACCCAGAGTTATCCTGCCGGTGGGCTGGTCTCCACCCCGGCCAACTCCGGGCGACGGTTCGAAGTGGCGGATCATGTTGCTGCGCGGTCGATTTGCCCACCTCCGTGACCTGCGCGGAATGGAATTTCGCAGTGTCGGTGGATGTGACACCACGGGGTGATCGCGCGGCCTGTGTGGTGGGCTTCGAGTCGGTACCTTATGTCGAGAAGTGCGCTCGGTCCTCGTCCAGAAGGTCGCCAACGGCGACAGGCGGTGAACGAATTGGTTCCGACGGTCGCGCGGACGAGATCCCGCCGTGCGGTACGCACGCCTCGGGCGTAGGGGCGGTCACCCCAAGGTGGAACGGGTGCTGTCCGGGGTAACCGGATCTGGTGCGATCCGCCGCACTCCGGGTCCGGACGGCCCGGTTCGCGAGAGCGATCACATCGAAGCGAAACGGCGCGGGCTCAGCCGGTTTCCGGCGCTTCGTAGGCGCGCAGGAAGGTATCGACCGCCGCTGTGGCCACCGCGTGCATCTCGGCGGTGGAGACCTTGCGGGTGCCCAGCCGCGAACGGCCTTCCATCGGGCCGGTGATCAGCACGAGGAACTGTTCCGCGGCGGTCGCCGGGTCGCACGCGCGCAGGCGGCCGGACAGCGACAGGCGCGCCAGCCGGTCGGCGAGTGCTTCGGCCAGTTGGTCGGACGTGCGGCCGACAACGATGTCGATCAAATCGGGGAACTGCGCGACCTGACCGTAGGTCAGCCATCGCAGCGATCGGGATCGCTCGGCGCAGCACGCCCGGATCAGCCGGTACGCCACGTCTGCCAAGGTGGCGCGTAAGTCGGAGCCCGGATTGCGCAACCGGTCCACCACCGACAGATTCTCGGCCAGCACCGCGTCGCCGGCGGCCGTCAGCGCGTGCCGGAACAACGTCTCCTTGTCGTTGAGGTGGTTGTAGATCGTCGGCTTGGCGACGCCGGCCTCCTCGGCGATCTCCTGGACGCACGCCTGCGCGTAACCCCGGCGCGCGAATACCACGAACGCCGCGTCGAGTATCGCCTGCCGCTTGTCGATCCGCCCGCGCGAAGCCCTCTGCGCGGCCGGCGATGTCACCTCTGCCACTTTCGCAGTGTAGCGCACCCGGCGCAGCGTCTTTCCTGGCTGGTTCAGTTTCATGAACTGATCTATGATAGACTGGCACGCACATTAGATTGAACTTGCCGTTCGGCATCGCGATGGTCGCGCTCCTGATGGAGACGAGTGTCGGCGCGCAGCCGGGCTTCCGGCGCGCGTACCGATGGATCGCGGGCGCCGCGCTGATCTTGATCGTGGCGCCGCCGTTCTTTCCGGCTACCTCACCCGGCCCGCACCGGATATGGATCCCGCGCAGTTGCGCACGGAGCTGAACTGGCCGGTGCTGCCGCGATGAACGACATCCGCGCGCTCGGTGGTGAGCACCGGCCGCAGCGGTCGGCGGTGCTCATGGACGAGCGGCGGCGCAGCGCCTGAACGGTATGGGTCGCACCGGAAAGGTAGGCGACGCCGGGCGCGGCCCGCAGCGCGAGGCGCGGACGGCGTCGAGCGGCCGATCCGAGGGGCCTCGCGACGTTCCCAGTAGTGGCGAACTCCTGGCTATCGATCGGCCTATCCTGCTTGGGAGCCGTCGGATTCGGGCTTCGAGCGGGTGAACGGCTGATCCGTTCGGGAGAACTACGTGTTGGACAGGCGATGACGCGACTGGTGCACTTCGTGGGCAGCTTGCCCGCGGCATTGACGACCGACGACAGTGACGTCCTGGAATGGTTCGTTCGGCGCAGCCGAGGCCACCGGCTCACCGGTGTACCGCGGGATCTGGATCCCAGCTGGGTCGTGGACTACCTGCGGGCGCGGGAGGAACACGACGACGTTTTCGAAGTGGTGCGCAGTGGTGACTTCGCCGACTACGCCGACATGCGCGTCTACGGCCTACGCCAGGGCGCCATCCTAGAACCTCGCCACGTGGCGATGGACCGCGTCGACCGCATCGGCCCGGTCGTGGCGGCCTTTCGCGCGCTGCGGGATCGGCACCCGGAACTCGCCGACACGAGATTGCAGATCAGTCAACCGAATCCGCTCGACCTGGCGCTGTTCGTGTTCGGCGGCGCCGCGGTGGCCGACGGACTTCCGCTCGGCCGCGCGCTGCGCCACTTCCCGACGGTGCTTCCCGCGCTGCGCAACCTGCCGGTTTTCGTCGAGGCCGTGCTGGCCGAGATGGCCCAGGTCGTCGCGGATCACGGCGACGTGATCACCTGGCAGGTCGAGTCGCCGATCGCTCAGCTCGCACTCGTGAAGGCGGCGCGGTTCGGGGTGCGGGCTCCGGTCGGTCGGCTGGTCGCGCGGCAGTTGGCCGACTTCCTCGCGCGGGCGCACGGCATCGGCGCGCAGACCACTCTGCACCTCTGCTACGGCGACTACCAGCACAAAGAGTTGCTCGCGCCGCGTAACCTCGCGCCTGCGGTCGAGCTGTTGAACGCCGTCGCACGAATCCTGCGCGCTCGCGCGGTGCCGCTGCCACCGGCGCACATTCCGTGCGCTTACGGTGCTCATCCGGCCCCGCTGGACCCGGCCTTCTACCGGCCGTTGCGCCGGCTGGACCCGGACTGGCGCGTGATCGCCGGGGTCGTGTCGCCGATGGGAGCGCAAGACAGTATCCGCGGCCTTGCCTTGTTCGAAGCAGCCACGGGGCGGGCCGCGTACGGTGTGGCGACGGCCTGCGGGCTCGGCCGGTGCACCGTCGAGGAGGCCGAGCGGGCTGCCGTGGCCACCGTGGCGACCGCCGAGGGCGCGCCGAGCGAAGTGGTGGGAGCCTGACCCGCCCGAAGCCGCCTGGGGGAGATACGCAGCCGCCTGCCCGTGGCGAGCGGCTGCGTATCTCGCCGGTTCAGATGATCGGCCCGGGCGCGGTGACTTCGCGGAGCCCGTCTTCGGACAATCGCAGCCAGCGCTGCACCCCGACCTCGGTGAGGAAGCGTTCATCGTGGCTGACGACCACGAAGGCGCCCCGGTAGGCGTTCAGCGCACTCTCCAGCTGGCCGACACCGGTCAAGTCGAGATTGTTGGTCGGTTCATCGAGCAGCAACAGTTGCGGAGCAGGCTCGGCGAACAAGATACAGGCGAGCGTGGCCCGCAGGCGCTCGCCACCGGAGAGCGCGCCTACCGGCAGATGGACGCGCGAGCCACGAAACAGGAAGCGGGCCAGCAGATTCATCCGCTGGGCCTCGGGCATGGTCTTCGCGAACGCGGCCAAGTTCTCCGCGACTGTCCGCTCGGGGTCGAGCAGGTCCAACCGTTGCGAGAGATAGGCTACTCGGCCCTCGGCGCGGGTGATCACACCACCGTCGGCCGCCAGGTCACCGTGAACGATCCGCAACAGCGTCGATTTCCCCACGCCGTTCGGGCCGGTCACCGCGATTCTCTCGGGCCCTCGGATCACCAGGTCGACGCCGGTGAAGACCGTCCGCTGCTCGTAGCGGAACTGGATGCGCTCACCGGCGAAGACCGTGCGTCCGGCCGGAACGTCGGTGCCGGGCAGTTCCAGCACGATTCTCTGTTCCTCGCGCATCGCGCGTTCGGCCTGGTCCAGCTTACTTTTCGCCGCTCCCACGCGGGCGGTGTGCGTCTCGTTCGCTTTTCCGGCCGACTGTTGGGCGTTGCGTTTCATCGTTCCCGCGAAGATCTTCGGCAAGCCCGCGTTGCCCAGGTTGCGTGCGGCGTTGCTCGCACGGCGCGCCGCGCGTTCGCGCGCCCGTTGCAGCTCTCGCTTCTCGCGCTCGAGCTCCTGCTCGGCGTTGCGGACATTCTTCTCGGCGACCTCGCGCGCGGCACGAACGGCGGCTTCGTACTCGGTGAAATTGCCGCCGTAGAACCGCACTTCGCCACGGTCGAGTTCGGCGATGCGGTCCATGCGTTCGAGCAGGGCGCGATCATGGCTGACCAGGAGCAGGCAGCCGTTCCAGTCCGCCAGCAGGTCGTAGAGCCGGTGGCGGGCGTCGAGGTCGAGGTTGTTGGTCGGTTCGTCGAGTACCAGCACCTCCGGCCTGCGCAGTAGTTGCGCCGCGAGGCCCAGTGCGACGACCTGCCCGCCACTGAGCGTGTGCAGACGCCTGGTGGGGGACAGCTGGCCGAGGCCGAGTCGTTCCAGCTGGGCGCGGGTGCGCTCCTCGATGTCCCACTCGGAGCCGATGGTGGCGAAATGCTCCTCGCTGGTGTCCCCGGCCTCGATGGCGTTCAGCGCCGCGAGCACGGGGGCGATGCCGAGCACCTCGGCGACGGTCAGATCGCCGGTCAGCGGCAGGTTCTGGGGGAGGTATCCGAGTACCCCCTCGACCGACACGCTGCCGCCGCGGGGCCGTAGCTCACCGGCGATCAGGCGCAGCAGGGTGCTCTTTCCGGCGCCGTTGGGGGCCACCAACCCGGTCCGGCCGCCGGGCACGCTGAAGGACAGTTCATCGAAGACCGGGGTGTCGTCCGGCCAGGAGAACGACAGGTTCGAGCAAACGATGTAGGCATCGGACATGGCTGTTACCTCGAAGGTCGTGCGGGCGCGCGAAACCGGCGCCGCGCGAGGAAGGATGGTGAAACGACGAAATGGCCACGACGGCGGCGCTCGGATAGCGCCTACCGGTGGCCGTCAGACCCGGGAGTTATCCCGAGATGTCGAGTTCACCCGCCATGTTCGAACTTCCTCGCTCCGATTACTGTCCGTCGACCATAACAGCCGCGCGCTCGACGCCGTCCACGGTGACCCCGCTTCGGTAGGGTCGCACCGGGACCCGCCATCGGGACCGAGCCGGAGAAGGAGTGCGCACCATGCCGCTGTTCGGGCGGGAAGCCGAGCTGAAGGACCTGCGTGCACTCGTCGACGGACCCGAGGATCGCAGTGGGATTCTCATTCAGGGTGAGGCCGGGATCGGGAAGTCCGCACTGGTGAACGAGGCGGTCGCGGCAGCCGCCATCGCGGGAACCCGAGTCCTGCGCACCGCGGGCGCGGAGGCCGAACAGCACTATGCCTACGCGGGGCTGCATCGGCTGCTGTACCCGGTGCGGAAAGGGCTCGACGAGTTGCCGCCACAGCAGCGCGACGCGCTGGCAGCCGCCTTCGGCACCTCGGACTCCGGCGATGAACCCGCCATCTATCTGGTCGGGCTCGCGGCGCTGACGCTGCTCGCCGATACGGCGAGCCCGCGACCGCTCCTGATCGTCGCTGAGGACGTGCACGCACTCGATGCCGCCAGCGCGCAGGTCCTGGCGTTCATCGCCCGCCGCGTGGACACCGAGCCGATCGCGCTGATCGTCACCCTCCGCGACGGGATCGGCTCGCCGCTCGCGGACGCGGGACTGAGCCTCCTGCGTCTGGAACCCCTGTCCGACGACGATGCCGCCGCGCTGCTGGACCTGACCGCGCCCGGCCTGCCCGCACCGGTCCGTCGTCGGCTGCTGGCCGATGCCCACGGCAACCCGCTGGCGCTGACCGAACTGCCGACCGCGGTGGGCGAACTCGAAGACCTTCCCGCGACGCTGCCGCTGACCGAACGGCTCGAACGCGTTTTCGCCGAGCGCGGTACGACGCTGCCCGCCCCCACCCGTGCCGCGCTGCTCGTCGCCGCACTCTGCGACAGCGACTCGATCACCGAAATACTCGCCGCCGCGAGCCTTCTCCTGGGAACGCGGGCCGAACCCGACATCTTCACGCCCGCGGTGGAGGCCCGGCTGCTCGTCCTCGGTCCCGGCACCGTCACCTTCCGGCACCCCCTGATGCGATCGGCCCTGACCACGACGGCGACGGCCGGTGAACGCGCCCGCGCCCACGGGGCGCTCGCCGACGTCCTCACCGACCCGGATCGGCGGGCGTGGCAGCGGGCCGCGGCCACCGCGGGCCCCGACGAGCAGGTGGCGCGCGAACTGGAGGCTGTCGCCGAACGGGCGCGGCACCGCGGCGCCGCGATCGCGGCATGGGAACGAGCCGCCGACCTCAGCGACCATCCGGAACGGCGCGCGGACCGGCTGCTGCGGGCGGCCGAACTCGCCGTCGATTCCGGCCGCCGTGATATCGCCGAACGACTCGTCGTGGCCGCGCGCGCACTCCCCAGCACACCCCGCCACCGCGCCACGGCGGCCTGGCTGCTCAGTGGATTCGACGACGGTGTGCGCGAGAACCCCTCGCGCATAGCCGAGTTGGCCACGCTCGCGGCGTCTGTCGCCGCCGACGGGCACCCCGACGCGGCGACGCGCATCCTGTGGGGTGCGGCAATGCGCTGCTTCTGGTCCGAACCCGGGCTCGGGGTGCGCCAGGCGCTGCTCGCCGTGGCCGACGACCTTCCCATTCCCGACGACGATCCGCGCCTGGTCGCCGTCTCCGCGTACGTCGCCCCGTTCGAACGGGGCGAACGGGTCCTCGGCCACTTGCGCGCCCTTGCCTCGGACACCGGTCGCGACCCCGAAGTCGACCGATTCCTGGGCAGCGCGGCCCTGCAAGTGGGCGCTTTCGACCTCGCCGCCCACTTCTCCGGCGCGGCCGCGCCTGGATTTCGCGTCGAGGGGCAGCTCGGACTGCTGCCGCGCGCGCTCACCGTCCAGGCGTGGAGCCTGACCCGGCTCGGCGATCTCGCCGCCGCGGCGCCGGTCGCGGCCGAAGCCGCGGTCTTCGCCGGCGAAACCGGTCAACCCTTCATGCACGGGCTGGCCACCGCCGTCCAAGCCGAAATCGCCGCGCTGCGCGGGGATTATCCGCGCGCCGCCGCACTCGTGGCCGAGGCCGAACGGATCGGACTCGCCTCCGGCGCACGTCCCGTGCTGGCGACGGTCCAGCTCGCACGCGGGCTCGCGGCTCTGGGCGAGGGGCGCTACGACGACGCGTTCGCCGATCTGCGCCGCATGCACGATTCGCGGGACCCGTCGCACTCGCCGGCGCTGCGCGCCTACTTCCTGGCCGAACTCGCCGACGCGGCGATCCGTGCCGGACAGCCCGACGCACTGCGGGAACTGCTGCGCGGCCTGGAGCAGGCCGCGGCTGCCACGCCCTCGCCCGCTCTGCACATCGGATGGCGATACGCGCACGCGCTCCTGTCGACCGACGCCGCCGAAACACACTTCACCGGCGCGCTCGGCGCGGACCTGACCGCCTGGCCGGCCGAGCGCGGCCGGCTGCACCTGTCCTACGGCGAATGGCTGCGGCGACAGCGCCGGGTCGTCGAGTCCCGCACCCATCTGCGCACCGCCCGGGAGATCTTCGACGCCCTGGGGTTCACCGCGTGGAGCGAACGAGCCCGGCTGGAGTTGCGCGGTGCCGGGGAGTCCAGCCCGAACCGTGACCCCGACGCCCGCGATCGGCTCACCCCGCACGAGCTGAGCATCGCCCGGCTGGCGGCGCAGGGACTGACCAACCGGGAAATCGGGCAGCGGCTGTACCTGTCGCATCGGACGGTCAGCACCCACCTGCATCGCATCTTCCCCAAACTCGGCGTCAGCTCGCGCACCGATCTGGCGGCGTTGCTACCGGCCGACGAGGACGCGACCGGCTGATGCGGACCGGCCCGCGGACCGGAATGCGGATCAGCCCTCCCGCCGCGCACGACCGACGGACTACGTCATCCGACGCTCGGCAGGAGTTCGGACGAGATCGACGCAGTCTCGACGCCGGGTCCCGGAGCAAGGGATGGAGCGGGGCCCGAGTCGCGGGGGCCGATGGTGTAGTCCCGGACGGTGCGACCGATTACGTCAACGCAGCGTCGTCTGACGGATTCGCCGGGATACCCGCAGCGGCGATGCTCGATGAGCGTCCGGAACCGGAGAACACGGCACCGGAACCGCGGACACATCTCGCATCGCCGAATCCCGAGGAGCATTTCCATGACGACGGTCCGTTTCCACCTGCTGTCCACCTTGTCCCCGGCCGAGGTAGTACAGGCGCTCACCGATTTCGGACCCACCCGCACCCAGGTGTGGCCGACCATCGACGCCGAGCACTTCGTCGTTCACGAACGCGGCGACACCTGGGCGGAGGTCACCGAGGGCACCGCGGCCGCGTGGGAACGCGCTCGCTACCAGTGGGATCCGGCGGGCGACACCGTCACCATCACGACGCTGGACTCCAAACTCTTCGGCGCCGGCGGCGGCTGGGTCTTCCGGGCCACCCCCGGCCAGGGCGGCACCCGGGTGGACGTCGAGCTGACCCGCACCCCGCGGACGGTCAAAGGCAAGATCCTCGCGGCGCTGCTGCCCCTGGTCGGGCCGTCCTCGCTGCGTAAGTCTTTCGCGGGCCCGCTGAAGGCCGCGTGATGATCAGCGGCCGGAGAACGCACCGATCCGCCGATCCGCAGACTGATCGGCGGACACGCGCCGCCACGGCGGCGGAGATCTGGGCGGGCCCGGTGTCGCTATGGCTGTGGGCCGAATCCGCGGTGCTGCACGGCCACGGGCCGGCGAGGGGGGACTTCACCGGCTGACCGCTGAGAACCGCCCGCATGCGACGGCTCGGCGCCCCGTGCGGCTCGGCGAGAAACTCCAGTGGCTTACGTCACGGCAATAAGCCGTGACCGACGACCGGCGATCACTATTCTCCGGACCGGTGGGGAGAATAGTCTGTCCGGTATGGGTGTACGTGTCGGTGACAGAGTGCGGCTGGTCCCCGGCGGTCAGCAGGCTTTCCGGGTACTCGAGATCGTCGGCGCGTTCGCGCTCATCACGACCGAACCTGACCTGAACGGCGGCCGGCAGTTCGGGGTGCTGACCGCGAGCCTGGTCCCGAGCGGCGAACAGGCGTGAACCCTCCGTGGTAGACGGTCACCGCCGCGTCTCGCGATGTCGCCGCGCAATCGGCGACCTCCTGATCCCGTGCTTCGGCGCGGGCACGGTTCGGCACACATCCGCGCGCCGAAGGAATGCCGTTCAATCGGCGTCGAGCACTTTGCGGGCCCGGTTGTAGGTCTCATTGCGCTCCGAGCTGCCGTTCGAACCGCCGTTGATCGTTCTGGTGATAGCGTCGAAGTCCGATTCGTCGGCCTGCTCGTTCAAATTCTTGGCGTCCCAGAACCAGCCCGCCGTGGCGAAGGCGTACTTCGGGTCGGCGGCCAGTCCGGGGTTGCCGACGAGATCGACTTCGAGGGCCTCGCCCGCGTCCCGGTAGTTGTTGCGGCCGGTCAGCTGCATGCCGCCCCGTCCGTGAAAGCGGGCGCCATCGCCGGGATGTTTGTTGCCGAGGCTCGGGCCGACGCTGGACCCGGGCCCGTAGTTACGGTTGAAGTACGACGAATCACCGTATTCGGTAAGCGTTTTCAGGTCGTCTGTTTCCACTCCGAGCTGGGCGAGGAACGCGGCTTCGCGTTTCGGGGTGTCTATCCCGTAGTCGCGCATTGCCTGGTTGAGGTAGGGAAGATATTTCCGCAAGGTCGCGCGCGGTGTGCCGGGGAATATGCGCTCCAGCTGCTCCAGAGTCATCGGGCCCATGGTCCCCGCCCGGTCGGCGTTGTGCCCGGCCACCGCGGCGAACTTCGTCTCCACCCGCACGAGCGCGGCGACGACTTCGGTCAGCAGCGCCTTCTCCTCGGTCGGCGTCAATTTCTCCGATCGAGCCGAGACCAGCACCGCGGCAGCTTGCAGGACCGGTGCGAGACGTGCCGCTTCGTCCCTGATCGTTCCGACGAACTCGATGTTGTCTTCGGCCGCGTCTCCCACCTTGCCGGAGATTTCCCTTTCCCGCGCCTTCAGATCGGTGGCGAGCCGCGCCAGCTTCGCGGACTTCTCGTTGTAGTGCGTGGTCACGATGGCTTCGTTCGCGACGTCGTACAGGTCGGCCTCGTCGAGCAGAGCGATCATGTCCGGTATGTCTCGGGTGTGCCCGGTGCCGAGTTGATCGACCATGAGGCCGAATGCGGCGCGGGTGACCTCGATGACCCCGCGCACCGTGGCGGATGCTTGCGGTGGGGCGATCAAAGTCGCGATCTGTTCCCTGGCATCGGCGATCGCCGAGGAAGCCGCCGTGGTGGATTCCGGCACCGGTGCCTGGCCCGGGACCTTGGCCGGTAGCGCGAGCAGACCGTATCGAGCCCGCCCCCAAGGATCCGCCTCCAACGGATCGAAGTGGGAGCCCATCTCGCGATTCTCACATGACCTGGCACCGACGTCCGCCGTGATCCTCCCCAGTTGTGACAGGGCGATGGGAGCGGCCGCGAGGCCCGGTGCAAGCGGCATGCAATGAGCTGCAAGGGCGGCGCAATACGTCCCTCGCACAGTGACTTTCATGAACGAGACATGTGAAGTGGTGGTCGTGGGAGCCGGGCCGGTCGGGCTGATGCTGGCCTGTGAGCTAGGGCTGGCGGGGGTGGATGTGCTGGTGGTGGAGCGCCGCACGGACCCGGACCGCACCATCAAGGCCGGGGCGATCAATGTGCCGACCGCTCAGGCCCTGTATCGCCGCGGGCTGCTTCCGCAACTGCGCGCCGAGCAGGACGCCGCGCTTGCCCGGTTCGCGGAGTTCCGGCGCAACAGCGGTGTGCCGCCGATCGGCGCCGGACGGCGGCCCGCGGTGGGGCATTTCGCGGGCATCATGCTGGACGTGGACGCCGTCGACTTCGACGACCCCGATTTCGCCGATGCGGGTCCGGCCGCCGAGGTCTTCCTGGTGGCCCAGCAGTCCATCGAGGCGATACTCGCCCGGCGCGCCGCCGAGCTCGGCGTGGAGGTCCGGCGCGGGACGCAGGTGACCGGATTCCGCGACGACGGTGCGGGCGTCACCGTCGATTGCGGTGACCACACCGTGCGCGCCGGCTGGCTGGTCGGTTGCGACGGCGGGCGCAGCGGCGTTCGTAAGATCGCCGGATTCGAGTTCCCTGGCTTGGGCCCGGAGATCACCGGCCGTCAGGCGATCGTGGACATGACCGGCGCCGAGGATCTCCGGATGGGCTGGAACACCACCGCTTCCGGCCTCTATGCCTACGGTCCGATGCCCGGCCGTGTTCTCACCGTCGAACCGGACGGTCCGCCCGCCGACCGCGAAACCCCCGTGACAGCCGCCGAACTGCAGCACAGCATCCGTGCCGTGAGCGGTGTCCCGGTGGTCGTCACCGCGGTGCATTCGGCTACCCGCTTCACCGACAACACCCGTCAGGTCCCCGATTACCGCAAGGGCCGGGTGCTGCTGGCCGGTGACGCCGCGCACGTGCACTCACCTTTCGGAGGACAGGGTCTGAACCTCGGTATCGGCGACGCTGTCGATCTGGGCTGGAAGCTGGCCGCCGTCGTGCGCGGCTGGGCACCGGAAGGTCTGCTCGCCACCTATACCGCGGAACGCCATCCGATCGGCGCATGGGTGCTGGAATGGACGCGGGCGCAGGTCGCGCTGATGCGCACCGATGCCCGCAGCCGCGCCCTGCGCGCCGTCGCCGCCGAACTGCTTGCCTCCCGGGACGGTGCTACCAGCGTGTTCAAGAGCATCTCCGGTGTCCGGCATCGTTACGATCTCGGCGGTGGACACCCGCTGGTCGGATCGGCCACTCCCGACATCGAGTTGGCCGACGGCACCCGCCTCGGCGAGTATTTCACCGGGCCCGAGGCCGTCCTGCTCGACCTCACCGATTCGGCCGACCTGCGCTCCCGCGCCGCGGGGTGGTCCGCGCGAGTGCGGGTCGTCACCGCGAAACCGGCTCAGCCGCGCGAACTCTCGGCCCTCCTGATCCGTCCCGACGGCTGCGTTGCCTGGGCTGCCGAAGGCGGCGACCTGGACGGACTGGAGGAATCGCTGGCCCGTTGGTTCGGCGCTCGCACCCACGCCTGACGCTCGTTTCGGACCGTGCCGCCGTCAGGTCGGCACCTACCGGGCAGTGCGCGGCGGCTGCGGTCCCGCTCCGGAACGACCGCCGTAGCCGTCGCGTACCGCCCGAAGGCTTTGTGAGGTGGCATCGCCGGTGCGGTCAGCTCAGCAGCCGCTGCTCCAGTTGCGCGAGAACGGCTCGGTTGCGCTGCGCGTCCAAGGCCAGCGCCGCGGCCCAGACGTGCGCGGAGATGACTCCGGTCTGGACGCGGTCGATCCAATCGTGAATGGTGCTGCGCCGGTCCAGGGTGTCGCTGTCGAAGGTGATGGGCTCGAGCTCGGGCAGGTGCACATAGCGCAGCTGCGTGATTTCTCTTCCGCGGGCGTCGAAAATGCTGGCGGCCCAGACTTCCTCGGTGGTGGCAGGTTCCTCGGGTCCGTCCGGAGAAGTGGTCGTCATATCGGGCTGGTTGTCGATCCCGTGCACGATGGTGTCCGCGGCCGCCTGGTGCGCCAGCCCGAATCCCCACAGCCGGCCGTGCATACCCGCCATCATCCGACCGGCGATGTCCAGGATGGGAGAACCCGCGACCGTGGGGGTGTCATTGGGTGAGAATTCCGCGAAACCTGCCGCGCTCGCCGAGTCGTCCTCGCCGGTGCCGGTGAAACCCCAGATGTGCACGAGCCCGGTGTCGAGGCTCGGCGCGCCGCTGCGGCGCCTGATCATCGCGGGCAGCAGCATGTCGAGGACGGAGCGGGCCGGATACCGGATGGCCGGTACGGTGTCCGGTCGACGTATGCTGCTGTTGCGCTTCTGATTTCGTCGGCCGGACATAAGCTTCTCCGTCGAAGTGTGGTTTCGGACAAGGCATCGACCCGGTGGTAGTCAGCGCTGTCAGTGTAGATAGCGCGACCGGTGGCGTTGTCGACAACCGCGCATACTCGTGCGGTCCGCAGTCCGAATGTCCGGTGGGGGTTGCTGGGTGTGATGACCGTCTGGCCGCGTGCCGCGGCTTGTTCGTCCAGGTCTACCCAGCAGTCGGCGATGCGGTGAACCGGTTGTGCGGCATGGCTGCTCGGACCTTCCCTGTGGCGTCGGCATCAGGGCGTGTTGACAACCGGGAATGCCCGGGATGCGACCACCCCGGCGGCGTCGAACGCTCAGCCGGAAAGCCGGTCGTCGGGCATCAGACGGGTGATCGAGAGATCTCGTTTGGTCGTCGTGATCAGCTTGACTCGAGGGCCGTGCGCAAGGCGCGTCCGCCCATGTCGCCGGGGCCCCAGATGATGAGCCGATGAGGACGTGACGCCACCGTCTCCTTGCCGATCGCGAATTTCTCGGACTGACCGCCGGTCCGGCCGGGAGGTCAGGCGGTGCGTTCCAGCGGCGGCGCGGACTGGCCGATGGTGGCGCTGGTTTCGCCGATCAGGCGTCGCAGGAAGGCTTCTTGCTGCCGCCGGCCCTGAACGGCGGCGCGGTCGAGCCCGCCGGGGGTCAGGTGGGTGTAGGCGGTGCGGACGAGATTGACGGGAATGCGCAAGGCGGGGTACCACGGCGGGACGTAGGCGGGCAGCCCGAGCGTCCGCATCGCTTTCGGCCCGAGGAAGGCACTGCTGACGGACAGATGCCGGGCGCGGGCCAGGCGGCCCCGCAGCGCGGGCAGATTGGGGTAGGACCAGTTCAGCGGATCGTCGGCCATGGGCCGGGCGAGCTGGCGGCTGGTCTCGTCGGGATTGGTGATGGCGGTCAGGCAGTGGTCGAGGATGGCGATGCCGTCGCGGAAGCCGGTGGGCAGCCATTGTTCCTCGACACCGATGAGCCAGCCCACGTATCGGGTTAGGTGCGCGGCGGCCGTCAGTTCGCGGGGGGACAGGATGACACCGAGCGCCATGCCGCCGACGACGGGCGCGAGCAGCGCGCCGACCAAGGTGGCGGCCATGTCGGTCTGGTTGATCGGCAGGCCCCAATCCTCGGTGCGCCAGTCGGGCATGGCGCCGACGTGCCGCCGGACCAGGGAGTGGATGAGCCGCACGTGCAAAGTGGAGCGGTAGCCGACGCCGTACCGGTCCATGCCGTTCTCGGTGGACACGTCCATCGCCCATTGCAGGGTTTCGGCGAACCGGCGGGCAGGGCCCTTCTCCAGGGCGCCGGTGCGCAGCAGCGTCTTGTTGAATCCGGAGGCCAGATAGCCGCCGATGAACGAGACGTCGCGAGCGAAATACAGCCCGTCGTTGCCCCCGGAACGGAACACCCGCTCGCCCTCGCGCAACAGGGCCGGGTCGACCCAGGCCGGGGTGTCCTCGACGACGCCGAAGAATGCGCGCAGCGGCGCGGGAGCGTCGGGGATGCTGTCGATGCCCGACCGGAGCGCTCGCTCGAACAATGGCCGCGTGACGGCCATGCCTTCGGCGTACATCCACTCGACCAGACGGTCCATCGGCTCGTCGCCGACCAGCAGGGATTCGCCGAGCAGCTGCCAGCGCCGCGGAGACGGTTTCCCGATGCCCAGCAGCGCGGAGAAGGGACCCAGGCCGGGCGCCTTACGGGGCCGGGCGGGGTGCCGTGCCGGGACGGTCGCGGACGTGGTCATGGGTGAGCTCCTCGTCGGGGCGGGTGATGCCGTGTTTTATCAGCGGCACGATGGTGGTGCGGACGAAGGCGCGGGCGCGCTCGTCGTCGGTGAAGTCGACGCTGCCTCCGCCTGGAGTGAGCAGCAGCGAATGGGCGAGGCGGGCAACGAGTTCGGCGACCGGGTGCGGGTCGTACGCCGCGATGAGGCCCGCGGACCGGGCATGGGTGAGGATGCCGACGATGTACTCGATGCCGATGGACACCAAGCGTTCGCCCTGCACGGTGGAGAAGCGCAGCGCTTCGTCGGGCGCGACCCGCAGCAATTGGGTGACCAGCCGGTGGATGCGGGTCTGCAAGAGGACGTACAGCATCGTGTCCTCGATCTGGGCGTCCACGCTGTCGGCGGTGGCGGCGATCGCGGTGACCTCGGCGAGCATGCGGCGGGTCTCCCGGGCGAGTACCGCCTCGATCAGGTTGTCCTTGCCCGCGAACCGGCGGTGGATGGTGATCCGGCTGAGCCCGGCCATGCGGGCGATGTCCTCGAGGCTGGCCCGGCGGATCCCGAACTGCAGGATCCGGTCCAGCGCGGCGTCCATGATCCGCTCGTCGACGCCGTCGGCCCGCTCCGTCATGAAACAAGACTAGAAAGATTGTTTCATTGAGTCAATGTTGCGGCGGTGCTCGCCGCCACATCCCGTCGGCCGCGTCCGTTGGCACGCGGGGGTTACGCGCCGCGATCCCGGACTTGCGGCGAATAGGATTGCGCGCGAAGCGAGCTCGCACCCGTGCGGCCGCCGGAGCGTGGGAGGCGCCGATGACCGTTTTGCGATGGCCGCGCGGCGCGCTGCGCTGGTCTGCCGTGCTCGCGGTGGCGGCTTCGACCGGGGGATGCGCGACCCTCCTAGGTGAACCGGCCCCGCCGCCTTCGGCCGAGGAGATCGCCGCCGCAGCAGCCGAATTGGCTGGCTTGCCGTCTTCTGAGGCGGCCGAGCGGGACGTGGAGTCGGTGGTCGAGCGGATCACCGCCGCCGCGTCGGCGATCGAACCGGGATTGCGGTGGAGCCGGAGCGAGGACCGTGCGCTGGGTTCCTGCTACGGCCCATACGAGCACACCGGCGGCAGGCGTGTCGTCCTACCGCGCCACCGGGCCGAGGGTTCGCTGCCGCCGGATGCATGGCCCGGTTTCCAGGAAACGGCCCGCGTTCTGGCCTGGTCCGTCGGCGCGACGGACATGCTGCCCGCCGCCGGCTCGTCACCGGACCGGCACGTCACCTTCGAGGGGTCGGATGCGGCGAAATGGGACAGCAACACCCAGCTGTCGGTGTTCGCCGACGCCCGGTCGATGACCGTCACCGCTACCGTGGGCTGCCGCCTGCCCGAGCGGCCGGGTGGCTGAGCATCCGGCGACCTGCTCGCCACCGGGCAGATCACCCCGCCCGAGCACCGGCGGATCTACGATTTGGGTAAACGGTATGGCGGATCGAGCCGGGTCGCTTCCGCGCCGTCCGTCATAGAACGGGGATCACGCGGGGGCGGGACGAGGCCGAGGTCGAGAATTCGGTGAGCGGCCGGTGGTCGGCGTTCGAGGCGACG
Source organism: Nocardia sp. NPDC019219 (assembly GCF_040632645.1). Taxonomy (NCBI): domain Bacteria; kingdom Bacillati; phylum Actinomycetota; class Actinomycetes; order Mycobacteriales; family Nocardiaceae; genus Nocardia; species Nocardia sp. NPDC019219. The sequence continues at coordinate 38,158 of NZ_JBEYCG010000005.1, forward strand.
GCACGGTTCCGGTCTCGGAAGGCGGCCCGCTCGGGAGGACATCGACGCGGCAGCCGGAGCCGGGATCACGAGCCCCGGAACGCGCGCCGGTAGGCGCCCGGCGTCGTGCCCACCTGGGCGCGGAAGCGGCGGCGCAGGTTGACCGCCGAAGTCAGGCCGACGCGCGCCGCGATCGTCTCCACCGGCAGGTCGGTCTCCTCCAGGAGGGTGCGGGCCTCGGCCACCCGCCGCGACAGCAGCCACGCACCCGGGCTCGTGCCGAGCTGATCGGCGAAGCGCCGGGTGAGCGTGCGAGGCGAGACGCTGAGATACGCGGCCAGATCGCGCACCGACAGCGGTGCCCCGAGGCGCGCGCCGGCCCACTCGAGCAGCCCGTCCAGCGCGTCCGCGGGCGGCGGAGGTGGCGCGTACTGTGCCTGGCCGCCCTCGCGGTGCGGTGGCATCACCATGTGGCGCGCGATCAGCGCGGCGTGCGCCGCCCCGTGATCCCGCCGGACCAGGTGCAGGCACAGGTCGATGCCCGCGCCCGCTCCGGCGCTCGTGGCGACGTCACCGTGGTCCACGTAGAGTACGTCCGGCTCCACGCGCACCTGGGGGAACTCTCGCTCCAGCTGTGCGGCGCGCGCCCAGTGCGTCGTCGCCGAGCGTCCGTCCAGCAGGCCCGTACGGGCCAGTGCGAAGACCCCGGAGCAGATGGTGACCAGCCGCGCCCCGCGCGCGTGTGCCCGCAGCAGCGCGCGGCGCACCCGGGTGGACAGCGGCGCCTCCACCGGCGCCCAGCCCGGGATCAGCACGGTGTCCGCGGAAGCGAGGGCGGACAGTCCCCGCGACACCGACAGTGCGTACCCGGACGTCGTCGGCACCGGGCCGGGCGTCTCCGTGCACACCTCGAATTCGTAGTACTGCGGCACCCCGGCCCGCCGCGTGCCGAACACCTCGGCCGCGCAACCGAGTTCGAATGTCGACTGCACCGGCCGCACCAGGGCCACCACACGATGCATGGCACAAAAGTACCCTTCGATGTCCGACCGGACACTTTCTCCTCCTCCCCGCGCGCGGCACCGTAGGAGGCATGCATCCCGAGATCCTCACCCAAGAGGGCTACACCGCCGTCTCCGTCACCGAATCCCCCGTCCGTGAACTCTTTCCCGGAATCCGGCTGCGTCCACTCTGGAGCGGGCCGTCCGGGGCGCAGGCCAACGTGCTGGAGATGGACCCGGGTACGTCGTGGCCGCGCCGCGACGTCCACGAGCCCGGCCCGGAGGAGGTCTACGTGGTCGCGGGCACGTTCAACGACGGCGCGCGCGACTACCCGGCCGGGACGTTCCTGCACGCCCCGGCGGGGTCGTGGCACGTGCCCGCCACCACGACCGGCTGCACGCTGTTCGTCTTCTATCCGGAAGGGTAGGAAGCCGTGAATCTTCGCCGGGCGGTCATCTCGCCGGTGTCGCACAGCCGCTAGCCGCATTGCGGTCGCGGGCAGTTCGAGTCGCTCAGAGGTGTGTGCGGACCTCCGTCGATGACGAGTGGCAGTCGTTGGTCCCGACCGCCTCTTCCGGCCGATCGACCGTCGGCCGTGCAAGCCGCCGGGGGAGCTGTTCGTCGCATCCGCTCGCGAGTTTCGCCCGGGCGGGTGCCTCGATTTCGGTGAGGCCGGTCAGGACCTGCGGCAGCGGGCCCTGGTGCAGGACGCCGAGGCGTTGGGTGGCGCGGGTGAGCGCGACGTAGAGCTCGGCCGCGCCGCGTGGTCCGCCCGCGAGGATCCGTTCCGGCGCCACGACCAGGACGGCGTCGTACTCCAGGCCCTTCGTCTCCGACGCCGCCACCGTGCCCGGCACCTCCGGCGGACCGATCACGACGCTGGTGCCTTCGCGACCGGCTTCGTCGCGGACGAATTCTTCGATCGCGGTGGACAGCTCGTGCTCGGCGACCCGCCTCGACCATGGCTGGACACCGCATGCGCGCACCGATTCCGGTGGCTGCGCGCCCGGCGCGAACTCGGCCAGCAGCGCGGCGGCGACGGTCATGATCTCCGCCGGGGTGCGGTAGTTCACCGACAGCGACCGGTAGACCCACCGGCCGGGCACGTACGGCTCGAGCATCGCGTCCCACGACGTCGCTCCGGCGACCGACCGGCGTTGCGCGAGATCGCCGACGACCGTGAACGATCGCCCGGGGCAGCGGCGCATCAGCACGCGCCAATCCATCTCGGACAATTCCTGCGCCTCGTCGACCACCACGTGCCGGTAGGTCCAATCCCGGTCCGCCGCGGCACGTTCGGCGAGTTCACGGGTGTCGCGCTCCAGGAAGCGATCCGCCAGATCCTCCGCGTAGAGCAGGTCGTAGGCGAACAGGTGGTCCTCGTCGTCCATCATGTCCTCGCGGCTGACCAGGATGTCCAGCACGCCCGCCGCGTACTCGGCCTGGGCCGTCTGTTCCCGCACGGCGGCGCCGTCGTCCGGCTTCTCGCGGCCGAGCAGGTCGACCAATTCGTCGAGCAGCGGCACGTCCGACACCGTCCAGGCATCACCGACGGCGCGCCACAGCGCCCGGTCGGCGCCTGCCGCCGCCAACCGCTCCGGGGACACGTAGAGCTCCGCCAGGAGTTCTTCCGGTGTCAGGATCGGCCACAGTTCGTCGAGCGCCGCGGTGAACTGGTCGTTGTCCGCGAGTTCCGCGATCAGGTCCGACCGCACGTTCTCCCACGCCCCGCGGTCCTCCCGGGTCAGCCAGCCCCGGCCGATCCGGGCGATCGCCCGTTCGGTGAGCACCCACGTGACGATCTCAGCGAACACCGCGCGGGCTTCGTTGTGCGGCAGGCCGCTCGCGCGCGCCTCGTCCCTGGCCCATTCGGCGGTCTCCGCGTCGATGCGGACCGTGACGTCCGTCAGCTCGATCGGCAGCGGGTGCTCGGGCAGCCGCTGCCGATCGGCGACCGCTGCCGCGAGCACGTCCAGGATCTTCCGAGAACCCTTGAGCCGGGCGGCGTCCGGGTTGTCCTCCGCGGTGACGTGCAGACCGGGCACCAGGTCGCCGGTGGTCATGAACACGACGTTCGTCTCACCCAGCGACGGGAGAACACGGCCGATGTGGTCGAGGAACGCCGGATTGGGGCCGATCACGAGCACACCGTTGCGTTCCATTTGCTCCCGCTGCGTGTAGAGCAGGTACGCGACGCGGTGCAGTGCCACCACGGTCTTCCCGGTACCCGGTCCGCCCTCGATCACCACCACTCCGGGGTGCTCGAGCCGGATGATCTCGTCCTGTTCGGCCTGGATCGTGGCCACGATGTCGCGCATCCCCGCGCCGCGCGGGGCGTCGACCGCCGCGAGCAGCGCCGCGTCGCCGCGCTCGCCTCCGCCGGGACGGCCGAGGACCTCGTCGGTGAAATCGACGATGTGCCGTCCGCGGGTGTGGAACTGGCGGCGCCTGCGCATGTTCTCCGGACTGGCGGCGGTGGCGACGTAGAACGCGCGCGCCGCGGGCGCACGCCAATCGAGCAACAGCGGTTCGTACTCGTCGTCCTCGTCGAAGATGCCGATCCGGCCGATGTAGGAATGCTCGCCCGTAAGGGTGTCCAACCGGCCGAAGCACAGTCCGCTGTCCGCCACGTCCAGCCGCTTCGCCTCCTTGGCCAGTGCGCGCACCTCGGCATCCCGTTCCATCGGCGACCCGCCGTTCCCGCGCAACGCCGCGGCGTAGCGGGCCCGCACCCGCGTGCGCTCGGCGTCGAGCCGCGTGTAGAGCCCGGTCACGTGACTCCGCTCGGACCGCAATTCGTCCTCGTACCCCTGAGTGGACACAGCCCCTCCTTCTCCCGGCTCGACGGTCCCGCGTGGGTCACGCGAATACTGTTTGTCGCCTGAGCGCGTCGAGCAGCAACGCCGCAGCCAGCGATTCTGCGGTATCACCCGGGTCTTGCCGCAAGCCCGGGGGTGCGCTATAGATTGAGAGTGGAAAGAGGCGTGCGCCTCCACGCGGCCGTTCGGGCGGTCGCCCTCTCGGCCTCCGATCCGGCCTATTCGATCAGGTTCTGACCCTTCAGCCAGTCATAGGCGACGTCTGCGGGATCCTCGCCGTCGATGTCGACGCGACCGTTGAGGTCCTGCATCAACTCGTCGGTGAGGCGCTCGGAGATCGTGCCGAGCAGGGTACGCAACTGCGGGTAGCGATCCAGGACAGTCGCTCGCACGACCGCCGTGCCGCTGTAGGGCAGGAAGAACTTCTCGTCGTCGTCGAGGACGACCAGGTCGAGGTTCTTGACCCGGCCGTCGGTGGTGTAGATCATGCCGAAATTGCACGGGGCGCTCTTGGCCGTGGCCGTGTAGACGACTCCGGCGTCCATCCGCGTGACGTTGCCGGACGGAACGCCGTTCGGATCGTTGTAGGGAATCCCGTACTTCTGCAGCATCGGAATGAAACCGTCCGAGCGGCTGAAGAATTCGTCGTCGACGCAGAAGGTCCGGTCGGGAACCGGGAGCGCCGCGACGTCCGACAGCGACCGAACTCCCAGGCGTTCGGCGGTCGGTGTGGACGCGCCGAACGCGTAGGTGTCGTTGAAGTTGGCCGGCGGCAGCCATTCCAAGTCGTGGTCGCGCTTCTCGATGTCGTGGACGCGCTGCCAGAGTTCGTGCGGGTCGGAGATGGTCTCGGTCTGGTTGTGATAGTTGACCCAGCCGGTGCCGGTGTACTCCCAGAGCACATCGGCGTCGCCGTTGAGCTGAGCTTGCCGCGACGACGCCGACCCCGGCGCCCCGGTCAGGTCGGTGATGTTCGCGCCTGCCGCGGCCAGGTAGGTCGCGGTGATCTTGCCCAGTAGTACGCCCTCGGTGAAGCTCTTCGAGGTGACGGTCAGCTTCGCGCCGTCCAGCGGCCGCGCCCGATCCGGCAGGCGCGCGTCGTGGAAGGTTCCGGACGAGCTCACCAGACCGCAACCGGCGAGCATCGCCGCGGCGAGGACGAGGGCGGAAACCAGCGTGGCCGAGCGGGCTCGGGGCGATCTCATGAGAGACCTCGCGGGGTCGCGGCCAGTTCGACCAGTCTGCCGAGCCAGTCGATGAGCAACGCCAGGAGGCCGACCAGGATCGCGCCGGAGACGAGCAGTTTGGGGAGGAAGAGGGTGACGCCGGTCGTGATCAGGGTGCCGAGGCTGGTCGCCCCGATGAACGTGCTCAGCGTCGCGGTGCCGACCAGGATCACCAGCGCGGTGCGCACACCGTTGAGGATCACCGGCACCGCGAGCGGCAGTTCGACCTGCGCCAGCGTCCGCGCGGCCGAATAGCCGATGCCGCGCGACGCCTCGATGGTGCGCTGATCGACCTGCCGCAGCCCGACGATCGTGTTCTGCAGGATCGGCAGCACCGCGTACACGACGAGACCGACGATCGCCGTACGGAATCCGGTTCCCAGCCAGAAGGTGAACAAGACGAGCAGGCCGACCGCGGGCGCGGCCTGGCCGACATTGGCGATGTTGACGGCGATCGGTTCGAGTCGTCGCAACGCCGGGCGGGTCAGGGCGATGCCCAGCGGTATCGCCACGACGACCACGATCACGGTGGCCACCACGGTGAGCTCGATGTGCCGGAGGATCGTGGTCTGCAGGTTGTCCCATCCGAGGGACGCCTTCTCCGTGGCCGTGAACGTCGTCGACCGGTACCAGAGGACGTATCCGGCGCCGATGACGAGGATGATGATCGGCTCGAACCACACGTCGAGCGGAACGCGGCGCAGGCGGCTCATGACGGCTCGGCCGATCCGGGTTCCTCGTCGGCGGCGACCACCGGGGTCGGCGCCGGGTCGCTGCCCTCGACATAGGTCGTGTAGGAGAGCTCCGCTTCGTCGGCGCGCCCCTCGGCGAGCTTGTTCCGGATGACGTCGGTGACCGTGCCGATGCTCAGCGAGCCGAGCACCGCGCCGCGGCCGTCGGTGACGAGCGCCGCGCCCTGGCTGGTGGCGAGCATGGCGTCGAGCGCGTCGTTGAGGGTCGAGGAGCGCGCCACGACGGGCAACCGGCGATCGAGGTAGTCGGAGACCTCCGGTTTGGTCGCCACCTCGGTCAGCGAGGGCCACGACCGCGGCCGTCCGGCCTGGTCGACGACGACGACCCAGGTGTGCCCGGCGGCCTTCGCACGGTCGATCACCTCCCGCGCCGGCTCACCGACCCGGGCGGTGATCACCTCGTCGTAGGCGACGTCACGTACCCGCGACACGGTCAGATACGCCAGCTTCGCGCCGGACCCGACGAACTCCTCCACGAACGGCGTGGCGGGGTCGGTGAGGATTTCCTCCGGGCTCGCGTACTGCTCGACGTGACCTCCTTCGGACAGGATGAGCACCTTGTCGCCGAGCTTGGTGGCCTCCTCGAAGTCGTGTGTGACGATCACGATGGTCTTGCCGAGTTCCTGCTGGATCGCGATCAGGCTGTCCTGCAGGCGGACCCGGGTGATCGGGTCGACCGCGCCGAACGGCTCGTCCATGAGCAGGACCGGCGGGTCCGCCGCGAGCGCCCGCCCCACGCCGACGCGCTGCTGCTGGCCGCCGGACATGTCCTTCGGCAGCCGGTCGGCGAAGGTGCCCGGGTCGAGCCCGACGAGATCGAGCAGGTACTCGGTGCGTTCGGCGATCCGCTTCTTGTCCCACCCGAGCACCCGCGGGATGGCGCCGACGTTCTTGGCGACCGTCCAATGCGGGAACAGACCGCCGGACTGGATGACGTACCCGATCGACTGCCGCAGCTTGTCGGGGTCCTCCCTGGTGACGTCGCGACCTCCGATGAAGATCCGGCCCTCGGTCGGCTCGATCAGGCGGTTGATCATCTTCAGTGTGGTCGTCTTGCCGCACCCGGACGGGCCGACGAACGCGACGATGTCGCCCGCCTCGATCTCGAGGTCGAGGCGTCGCACCGCCGGTCTGTCCTGGCCCTTGTAGCGCTTGACGACCGAATCCAGCCTGATGGAGGCGCCGGTGACGTTGCGCTCCGCCGGCGCGGAAGCGGGCTGACTGCTCACATCATCGGTCATGACAGTCCCTTTGCGATCGTGAGGCGTCCGAGCAGGACGAGCAGCGCGTCGAACACCAGCGCGATGATGACGATGAGGATGGTGCCGGTCAGAGCCATCTCCAAGGCGTTCGCTCCACCCAGACGGGAAAGCCCGTTGAAGATCAACGACCCCAGGCCCGGCCCGAGGACATAGGCGACGATGGCGGCGACGCCCACGATCATCTGGGTGGACACCCGGATGCCGGTGAGGATCACCGGCCAGGCGATCGGCAATTCGACGGTCAGCAGAATGCGCCATCGCGAAAAGCCGATGCCGCGCGCGGATTCGACCACCGCGGCGGGCACCGACCGCAAACCGACAATCGCGTTACCGATCACCGGCAGCGCCGCGAAAAACGCCAGCATCACGAACGACGGGGTCACGCCGAGGCCGAACGGGACCAGCAGGATCGCCAGCAGTGCCAGCGAAGGAATCGTCAGCGCGACGCGGCTGGAGGTCAGGGAGAGCGCCGACACCAGGGGCAGCCGATAAACCGCCACCGCGATGAGCACGGCGACGACGGTCCCGACCAGAACTGTCTGGAATGCCAGCGAGGCATGCTGATAGGTGAGAAACGCCAGAATCTCTCCCCGCCCGCGGACGTAGCTCCATAAATTCACGGGATTCCCCTCGTCAGCCGAAGACCTGTCGGTGCCTGTCCGCGCATAGTCGCCCGGGCGTGCGAGCCGTCAAAGAGTAATCGAAGTCGCGCGTTCGTTCCCCGATGGCGCGCGGAGGACAAATCCTCGGAGCGGCCGGGTGATCGGCGAACATACCAGGGCCCTTCGCTCGAACCTGACGATCGGCTCGAAGGAAACCACGCCCGCACCGGCACGCCCAGTATTACGGTCAGCCAGATCGAAATGCGCGATCGGCCGGATCTTCTCGGCCGCCTGCTCGCGGATGCCGAGCGGAACTCAGGGGCGGGGTCGCAATCCGTCCACGAACAGGTCGAGCAGGCGGCCGGCCTGGCCCCGGCGTTCCGGGCTCTCGGTGGCGAGCGAGATTCCGCTGAGACCGACGAGTACGTCGTCGGGTGCGACGTCCGACCGCAGCGTGCCTGCCTCGGCTCCCGCTCGGAGCAGCGTGGTGACGGCGGTGGTCAGACGATCGCGACTTTCGGAGAACGGGTTGCCGCCGGAGGCGATCAGTGCGCGCAGGGCGTCGCCCATGCCGCGTTTGGTGGTCGTGTAGTCGACGAAACGGTCCATCCACGTGCGCAACGCGCGATCCGGCGGCTGGACGGCCAGGAGGTCGTCGGCGGAGTCGCACAGCCGGGTGAGTTCGCTGCGGTAGGCGGCGTCGATGAGCGCCTCGCGGGTGGGGAAGTGGCGGTAGAGCGTCCCGATGCCGACGCCCGCTTCCTTGGCGATGGCATCGAGTGTGACGTCCGATCCGTCCTGCGAGAACGCGCGCACAGCGACCTCGAGCAGCCGGTCTCGATTGCGGCGGGCATCGGCGCGCAGCGGGCGTGCGTTGGTCATCGAATCCTCCCGGGAACAAAGCGGAGGGTCCTCCGGTTATCACTGGTACCGGAGTATCCTCCGGTTCTAGTCTACCGAGAAGGGGACATGTCATGTCCGATCGCATCACCACCCCGTTCACCGCGGAGTCGACCGCGGCGGAGGTGCTGGCCGGCATCGATCTCACCGGACGGCGTGCCGTCGTCACGGGTGGAGCTTCCGGCATCGGCGTCGAGACCGCCCGGGCACTGGCCGCCGCCGGGGCCGAAGTGACGCTCGCCGTTCGCGACCTCGCGGCCGGGGAACGCACCGCGGCGGACATCATCACGACGACCGGGAACGAGAGGGTGCGGGTCGCCGCGCTCGATCTCGCCGACCGAGCGTCCGTCGCGGCGTTCGCCGGAGATTGGGACGGGCCGCTGCACATGCTGATCAACAACGCGGGCGTGATGGCATCGCCGCTGACGCGCACCCCGCAGGGCTGGGAGATGCAGTTCGCCACCAACCATCTCGGCCACTTCGCGCTGACCACCGGCTTGCGCGAGGCGCTGGCCGCGGCCGGTGGGGCGCGCGTCGTATCGGTCAGTTCCAGTGCGCATCACCGGTCACCGGTCGTCTTCGACGACATCCACTTCGAGCGCAGGCCCTACGATCCGTGGTCGGCGTACGGCCAGTCCAAGACGGCCAACGTATTGTTCGCGGTCGAGGCGACCCGGCGCTGGGCCGGCGACGGCGTCACCGTCAACGCGGTGATGCCCGGCGGTATCCGCACCAATCTGCAGCGGCACGTGTCCGACGAGGAACTTGAGCGGCTCCGCGCGGCCGCGGGCGGGACCGGCATGGTGTGGAAGACGCCGCAGCAGGGTGCGGCGACCTCGGTGCTGGTCGCGGCGTCACCGTTGCTCGACGGCGTCGGCGGTCGCTACTTCGAGGACTGCGGCGAAGCCGAGGTCGGCGTGCTCAGCGCCCGGAACGGAGTCGCCGAATACGCGCTCGACCCCGAAGCCGCCGCCCGGCTGTGGCAGGTGTCGAGCGAGATGCTGGCGGTATGACGGCCACGCCTTCGCTCTCAGCGAGTAGCCGTCCCCGACCGGGGACGGACGTCTCCGGTCAGGGCCGGGCGGTCCGGTCGAGGGCGAAGCGCGCCAGATTGGTGGAGACGATCTCCGGCCGCCCGCCGGGTTGTCTCGCCGCGGCGGTGAGCACGTCGATGTGGTGATAGCCAGGGGCGGTCACAGTCTCGCCGTGGCCGCGCCACCCGGTGGCGACGACGACTCCGGCGCCGCCGATGAGGTTGATGGTCGGATTGGCGAGGACGCCGCCGGGGTGGGTGCGGTGCCGCGCGAGTTCGGGCGCCTGGGACTGGAAGACGTCGAACGCGAGCCGCATCGGGAAGTACCATTCGGTGAAGTCCAGCGGTTGCGCGGCCAGGCTGCGCGCGAGATCCGCGATATCGGTGACCTCGTGGACGGCGTCGGTGAACGGCGCGCCGTTGCGATCGGCTGGGGCCGTCGCGGCCGGATCGTCGTAGTTGCGCCAGGTGTAGAGCGGGCCGTTCGGCTGATCCGGGATCGCTTTGCGGTCGGGACCGAACAACATGCCGGTGAGTCCGCGCAGCGCCGGTACAGCGGCGACATCGCCGGGAAGCGGGAAGTCCTTGCCCGTCACGGTCCCCCCGTCGAAGAAGCCGAATCCGGCTTGCAGCAACGCCAGCGGCTGGGAGTTGGCGTCGAGGAACGCTCCGAGCGCGGCGGCATTGGTGATCCGGAAATCACGGACCGACGGCGAGCCGGTCGCGGCGGCCGCCGCATCGCGCGACAGCAGGACGCGGTAGGTGGTTTCCTGGTTGAGGCTGCCGGGCACGTACCGCGCCAGATCGGACTCGGCGTCGGGCGCCAGATAGGCTGCCAGCCCGGCTATTCCGAGCAGATTCATCGTCTCCGGGTTGATGACCGCGGGCAGAGCCAGCACCCGGGGGAGCGCGCCTCCGTCGAGCGCGGCCTCGACCGCGGTGGCGCCGATGCCGCCGAGGGAGAGGTCGATGATGTCGGGGATGCCGTTGAGCGCGGACAGCGAGGTGTCGATGGAGGAGTCCAGGGCGAAATAGCCGGCGCACTGGTCGGCGCCCGCGGCGCCGCCGAAATCCCATTCGGCGAAGAACGCGGTGAGGACTCCACCCAGGGAATGGCCGCCGCACAGCGTCTTCCGCTTCCGCAGCGCCGGATCCGGCAGCTCGGCGGCCAGCAGATCGAATTGGTCCTGCACCGTTTGCGCGACACCGAGATGACCGAGCCACCCGAGCTGGTCGTTCGGCACCACGCCGCCGAAGCGTCTGCCGTCGACATCCGCGCCGCGGTAGTAGTAGTCGACGGCGAGGTGCACGTCGTTCGCGGCCAACCCGGCCCGCCTGCCGAGATGATCCTCCAAGCAGTTGGAGCGGCGATCCAAGGCCCAGAACTCGACATGGCGGCCGAGTTGCGCCGCCGCGGCGACCGTATTGCGCGCGACGCTGTCGAACGCGCCGGCGCCTTCGAAGATCCCCGGCTGCGCCACCAGAACCGCGTCGGCGTCCGCCGAGCGCGCGGGGCCCGCGCCATCCCGGTAACGCAGGTACGACAGCCGATCACAAGCGGCCGGATGCGGCCCGGCGGACTCCGGCAGCGGAATGCGCAGGCTCACCACGGATTCCGCCACCGAAGAGATCGGCGACGAGGAAACCACCGCGATCTCGGTGCGTTCCATGTCGATCGGCTGCGCGGTAGCGCTCGGTGCGGCGGCCGCGACGACCAGGGCGGTGGTCACAAGGGCGGATCTGAGGAAACGGGGGACATCGTGACGATGTCTCAGGAACCGACCGTGGCCCCCCAACGATTGTGTCGACATCGACGACCTCTCGGCACGACAGCGGAGCAAGCTGCATCGCCGACACTTCCACGTCGGCGCGATGAAACTTATGGTGGGCCCTATCGGCTGTCAACGTCCGCGAAACGGCTTACGAGAGTTCCCAAAACCAGAACGCTCTGCCCTGTGGCACAACCCAGATGTCGGGCACGCCGAGACTGTCGTTCGCGCACGATCGGCCCCGGCGACCAGATCGCCAGCCCGTGGCCGGGCGCCGGGACGTGGTCGGCGAGCGCACGCCTCGGCGTCGGGTGCCACCGGCCGGGCGCGGCGGCCGAGTGGTCCGCCGTGCACTTCGCATACTCACCCGCTCACCGAGCGACGTGACACCCGGCGGCTGGTCGGGTGGGTGCCCGCCTAGCGGCGCGCGCCGGTGCCTGACGGCCGGCGCGCGGTATCGAACGGGCGGACCGTGCGGAAGTCCTGATCAGTCTGGCGTGAGCGCTCCCGTATCGGGTAATCGGCGGGCATATCCGACGACCGTAGGAGGTGGGATGAATGACTGGACCGACTCGCATCGCCGCGTGCGTGGCGCTGGCCGGGGCGGCGGCGGTTATGGCGGCCGGACCGGCGGCGGCAGCGCCGGCCAGTGTCTCGATCAACGGCAATATGCAGGTGATGGGCCTCAGCGTGCTGCACGTCGAGGCGCAGGCGCAGGGCGACGGTCCCGCGACCGGCACTTATGCCGCTACCGGGCAGTTCGGCAACGCCCCGCTACCGCTGAAGGTCACCGGCCCCGTCACCTGCCTGCGGGTCGTCGGCGACACGGTGTCCCTGGTCTACCCGATCACGACCTCGCAGCCGGTCATGCTGTTCGCGCCGGATGAGATGGCGATCCAGGTCACCGTCACCAAGGGCCGGAACGGTGCGCCGAACATGATCGGCTACGGCGCGCCCATGCCGACGAACACGTTCCGGGACTGCCAGCCGGGCCCGACCCCGGCGGTGTTCGACGGCACGATCGACATCAACTGAGGACGGCTCTCACAACCCCAGTCGGTCCATGCGGGCCGTGATACGAGGGTCGGTGGTCACCACCGGCGACTCCTTGTCGACCCAGGTGTCCCCGCCGAAGTAGGCGCTGAAGATCTTCTCGGCGGTCCGAGTGGCGAGCGCCTGGCACGACAAGGTCGGATTGGGGCCGCCGAGAGAATTGGGCAGCGCGGAGTTGTCGGCGACGAACAGCCGCTTGACCCAGCGCGCCTGCCCGTCGGGGTCGAGCACGGAGTCGGTCGGGGAAGCGCCCATCCGCATCGAGGAGTGCACGTGGAGCAGCAGCGGCGCCCAGTCCATCCGATACACCTTCCTGGCGCCGGCCGCGCGCATGATCTCGGCCGCCCGCGCGGCCATGAACTCCCGGTTCGCGATGGTCTGCGGCTTGCGCTGCCGCCGTGCCACGTCGATCTTGGCGGGCGCGCCGTTCTCGTCGGCGGGAAACAGCGACAGGGTGATCCGGTTGCGTGGCTCGACGTGGTCATCGGTGAGCACGAGGAAGTTGAGCAGATGGTCGATGCCGTCGGTCAGCAATTCGATCAGTTCCTCGCCGACGATGCGGCCCGCGGGCCCGTCCCAGGGGCCGGACGGACCGCGGCCGTTGTCGTACACACCTCTGATCCCGCTGTCGGACAGGCACATCGTGAACGCCTGGATCGCGGGGGTCAGGCCGACGTTCTCGATGCCGCCGCGCCCGGGAAAGTCGATGCGGGCCGAGGAGTTGGCTCCCTTGGAGTTGCCGGTGTAGTCGTCGAAACTGCCGATGACCCAGTCGAGGAAGTGGTCGGTGTGCCCGCGTCCCACCCAGTCGTTGGGGTTGGGCAGCCCGCTGTTGAGCCACAGCCGCGGGCTCTGGGTCGTTCCGCCTGCCAGCACCACCACGTGCGCGTCTTCGGTGAATTCCGCGCCGGTGCCGTTCTCGCGCCAGCTGACGCCGGTCGCCACCACCTCGCCGCCGCGCTCCTCCCAGTTGATCGACCGCACGAACGAGTCGGCGCGTAATTCGACCGGCCTGCCGCCGGGCCGGACCGCATCGGCGGCCAGCCCCAGCGGCACATAGCTGTTGTCGGTCGAGCGTTTGGCGAACAGGTTGCGCGGGGCGTGGACGGGCTCGTAGCAGCCTTGGAAGCAGTGCCCGCAGAAGGTGCAGCCGGTGGCGGCCGGGTAGGTCAGCAGCTCGGTGCGGTCGCTGCGCCCGGCGTATCCGCCCGGTTGCAGAATGGCGTTCTGCTGCGGCCGGAAGGATGCCTCGGTGGTCGTGCGCGAGGTCTGCACCGGAAGGCCGACGTTCTCGCAACCACGGAACGTGATGCTCTCCTTGGTTCCCATCGCCGCCGTCTGCACGGGCAGCGTTGCCTCCACCCACTCCAGGTACGGCACGAACTCCGCGAAGCTGAAAGGGAATTCGTGCTGACGATCGTAGGCGGCGGCGTCTGGACCCGAATATCCCTGGAACACGCCGGGGAAAGGTCGCGGACAATTGCCGAAATAGTGGGCGGTGGTGCCCCCGACGCCGGACAGTTCCCACACGAAGATATTGTTCGCCCACTCCCGGAACCAGGCCGGTTTGCGGCGATCCTGTGGTCCGAACCGCAGAAAGCCGTCGTTGGGATTGTTCGCGTCGTTCTCCGCGTGCGACCACTCCTCCCGCGGTGCCGCGTGCCGCGGCCCTGCCTCCAGCATCAGCACGTCCAGCCCGCGCCCGGCCAGCTCCGCGGCGACGACGGGACCACCTCCGCCGGCGCCGATCACGATGACATCACGCATACGCGGGCACCTCCGTGCGGCCCTGGTAGTAGCCGATCAGCTCCGGATGACCTTCGACCAATCCGTCCGGGCGGTATCCGGTGAGCTCCCACGACGGCGGTCGCCGCGCGACGGTGCGCGTCACCGGGTCCAACATCGACAACTCCGAGTGGACGCCGAAAGCCGTGCCCTCCAGCAGGATGCCGCCCGCGAAACGGAGGAATCCGGTACCCGAGCCACGCAACGGTCCCGGCAAGCCGCCGTCGATGAGCGAGACCAACTCCGGCAGCGGCCGTTCGATCAGTTCGATCACCCGGCACTTGTCGCGCAGGGTCAATCGCGCGAACGGAGAGCCGAGCGGCCCGATCACGGTTCCGGGCGCGATGAGCAGCGCACCGAAGGTCAGGACGAGCGCGACCAGCACCGACAACGGCAGGACCCGGTCGGAATAGGCGTACCCGAGCGCCTGGTCGAGGGTTCGGCCCTGTTCTGCGGACACGCCCAGCAGCAGCGGCGCGGGAATACCCAGATCGTTCATTCCCGCCGCGAGCGCCGAGGCCAGCGGCCTGGTCAGCTGGTCGCCCGCGGCCAGATAGCGATCGAACAGTTCCACCATGAACTCGCCGCCGCCTGCCTCGATCGGTCCCGGCCCCGGCCGCGGTGTGCCCTGCACGCGTGACCACTCGTCGGGGCCAGGGAACACCATCACGCACACCGCGCGGATGGTGTCCAGCACGAATACGTCGATCGGTCCGGTGGGCTGTGCCACCGCGACAGCGGGGCGCAGCGCCGAACCCATACCCGCGCCTGCCGCGAAACCCACCGCGTATTTGAGGAAGTCGCGACGATCGTATGCCGTCAGGGCGAATTCTGCGTCCGACATCGTGGCCCCCTGCCGCCCGAAGTCCGAAAGATGATCGGTGGTGACCATATCGAGGTGACGAAAGCCACTATTCGGAATTCCGGTAAATCTGGGCCGATGTCCAATAAGTGCCGCGGGGGACTTGTGAAGCGCACCACGAAATCGGTCCACGCCCGCACGGCGTGCGCACCGAGGCGACTGTCGAGCCGCGGTGAGCGCCGTGTGGTCGACGGGGATCGGCCGCCACGGGATCGGTGTGGTGGCTCGGCAGCGCGGCAAACGGCCGCGCACGCGGTCGGGGAGGTCCTACGCTGTGCTGGCCGAGAACCGATCGTGCTGTCAGTTGGGGGAACCGATGTCCGATACCGCGCTGTTGCTGATCGATCTGCAGAACAGCTACCTCGTCCAAGACGTGCGTGACGCGCTGGGGTGGCCCCCGATCTGGCGGCTCGACCAGATTGTGGCCGAGTGCCGCGATCTGGCCGAAGCCGCCCGCACGGCGCACCTGCCGGTGGTCTACTCACGGCAGATACCCAGCACGGCGAAGATGTTGGCCCTCAACCCGCGGTCCGCCCGGCACAGGCGTTCCCGTGCCGCGTTGGTGCCGAAGCTGACCGCCGAAGACCGGCACTGGCGGTCGCAGATCATCGACGCCGTGGCTCCGCAGCCTGATGACCTGGTCCTCGACAAGACCCGGCACAGCTTCTTCGCGTACACCGAACTCGACCCGATCCTGCGCAGCATGAACATCCGCCGGCTCGTCGTCGCCGGTTTGCAGACCAACGTCTGCGTGGAAGCGACCGTCCGCGCGGCGCTGGAACGCAACTTCGAAGTGGCCGTGGCCGAGGACGCGGTCACCACCGACGGGCCCGCCCTGCACTTCGCGGCCCTCAACGCGATGCGCGTGCTCTACGTCGAAGTCGCTCCCTGGCGTGAACTGCTCGCGCCCGGCGCGGCATGGGACGTGGCCTATCGGACACCGAACTACGGCCGGGATCCCGCGTATTGGTCGGATCCGCACATGCCTGTGCCGAACCGATAGCTACGATGGCAATCCCTGGTCTCGGCGATGGCCGGGGTGCGGTGGCGACCTGGCGGATTCTCTCGTCTTCTCAGAGCGAGCGAGTGCCTTGCCCGACCCGGATTGCCGTTCGTCGTAAGGTCGCGATCATGAACGCACGTATCTGCCTAGGCGCGGTCGTCGCCGCCGTCGGAGTCACAATGACCGGGACCACAGTGGCCGCCGCTGCGCCGGATATGAACAATCCCAATCTGATTCAGGCCGACCCGGCGGACTTCATGGTCGGCGACACGGTGTACTTCTCCGGGTGGCTCGGGTCGACCACTTGCGCGATCCACCCGAACGGCGATGTGGGATGCGACCTTCCGCCCGGACGCACACTGTGGGGCATCGTCCCGATCTCCGACGTCGCTATCGATGTCCCATTCCTGCCCGCGCATCCGACGTTCGGACTGGGCGGCCCGCACGGTCGTCCGGGTAGCCGGTGGATCACCGACGTCCCGCGTCCCGAGGGGACGGTCTATCAGGGCACCCGTATCAGCTACGCGGGCGTGACCTGCATCGGCGGACTCCCCAGGGGCGCCGGAGTGGCCTGTACCTCCAAGGGCCACAGTTTCACCGACGGCGCGCAGGTCGAGATCAGCTGATCGCCGAACTCGACCGCGCGGTCGGTCCGAGGCCGCCGGCCATGCGGCAACGCGGCAGGGGTTGGGGCGGCCCACGGTACAACGGCACGGGGCGTACGTCGGCCACCGTCACCGAGGTGTGCGACAGTGGCGTGTCCGAATATCTCGGGGCACGACCGTGGGCTGTCGCCCCGAAGGATGGGGAGTTGGAACGTGAGTGTGTCGGAGTTGGCCTACAACGTCGTAGTCGTCGCGCATCTGCTCGGAATGGCCGCCGTGGTGGGTGGTTACCCGGCGGGGCGGCCCCGGGTCTCGGAGGTCATGGTCTGGGGCGCACGGTTGCAGGTGGTCACGGGATTGATCCTGGTCGGGATGGCCGAGTCGATCGATGCGCTGGGCAAGGATCCGAACATGGTCAAGATCGGCGTGAAGCTGATCGTGGCGATCGCGGTGGCCGCGTTCGCCGAGATCGGGCACGCCGACGAGAAGCGCGGCAAGCCGGTTCCGCGGCTGACCGATGCCGCGGGCGTGCTGGCGATCCTCAACGTCTTCGTCGCCGTTCTGTGGTGAGGTGTCCGGCGCCCGGCGCGCCGAACACGTCTCACGCCTCGAACAGCGGTTGCCCGAGATAGCCGCCCGGTGTCGCGACACCGGGCGGGATCGCGAATACCGCGGAACCGATCGGCGTAGTCCACACATTGAGCGCGTCGAACTCCGCCAACCGGCGCTGCACCGGAAGGAATTGGGTGTCCACGTCACGCTGATAGGCGGTGAACAGCAGACCGGAGTTGGAGATCCCGCCCGGCGTGGGCGTGTCGTCGTAGTTGTAGCCGCGTCGCAGGAAACGCTCGCCGTCGTGCGTGTGATGAGCGCGAGCGATGTGCGACGACGGTGGGATGACGGGGATGCCGTGGGCGTCGACGGCCGTGAAATCCGGCTCGTCGAACTCGTCGGTTCCGGTCAGCGGCGCACCGTGGGCGATGGTGCGTCCGATGGTGAGTTCCCTTTCCTCCCGGTCGATCTGGTCCCAGGTGTCCAGCGTCATCGCGATCCGGCGGAGCACGCAGGAGGTGCCGCCGTCCAGCCACGGCTGGGTGGCGCCGTCGTCCCACACCAGGCGGGCGAACTCCGGTGTGCCCGGTGTGAGGTTCACCGTGCCGTCGACCTGGCCCATCAGATTGCGCGGCGTCCTGCCCGGCGCGGCATTCCGGAAGCCGCGTTGCACCCAGCGCACGGTGACCAGCGAGGACACGCTGCGGGACAGCACGCGCACCGTATGCGACACGGTGGTCGTCTCGTCGGCGCACACCTGCAGCAGCAAGTCGCCGCCGGTCCAGGCGGATTCGAGCCGGTCGATGACGAACGGTGGCAGCGGCCGCAGCCAGGACGGCCTGCGGTGCTCGAGACCGGCGGCGGGGAAGACCGCAGGCCCGAAACCGACTGTGACGGTGAGCCGCGCCGGGCGCTGCGCGAGTTCGGGTTCGGTGTCAGCGAGGGCGGGCAGGCCCTGGGTGAGCCGGGCGGCGTCGCCGGTCCAGATCTTCAGCAGTCCGACGAGGTCGTCGCGCCCGACACCCGGCTTCAGATCGAAGGCGACGAAGGCCGCGTGCCCTTGCGGGACGGTATCGATGCCGGCCTGATGCGGTCCGTAGAACGGCACCGTCGCCTCCCCGGGCGACGCATCGGGTTCCCGCAGGACGGTCGCGCCGAGCCCGATCCCGGCGACGCCGGCCGCGGCGGCGCCGCCGCCCAGCAGACGCCGCCGGTTGATCCGTGCGGGGCGCGGTCGGTTCCGTTCAGCCACCGTGCGCGGGGGTCTGCGCGCCGGCATGGGATTCGCCGCCCGCGTGATCGGGCACGTAATTCTCCTGGTTGCCGGAGAAGTCGCGCACCTGCGCGGTGAAGGTGGTGGTCGAGCCATCCTCGAAGGTCAGGGTGACCGACGTCTCCGATCCCGTGCGCAGCGGTCCGCGCAGGTCCATGAACATGATGTGGTCACCGCCGGGCCGCAACCGGGTGCGGCCGTGCGCGGGGATGACGAACCCGCCGCGCTTGGGCCGCATCGCCTTCGTCCCGTTCGCGTCGGCGACCACTTCGTGCAATTCGATCCGGCCGGAGGCGGGACTGGTCGCCGAGACGACGGTGCGCGGGGTGTCGCCGCTGTTGATCAGGTCGCCGAACGCGGCCGACATCCCGCCGTCGGCGGCCTTGACCCACTGGTCGGCGATGGTCACGGCAGCGGCCGAGGTGGCGGCTTCCTTCTTGTCGGCCGACGAGCACGCGGTGAGCAGCAGGGGCACCGCCGCGGCGGCGATCGCACCGCGCAGGATGCGAGCGGCGCGCGGCGGAGTGAAAGTAATGGCAGGCATGGAAACTCCAGACGTTCGTATGGTTCGGGGTGGTCCCCGGCGACGAGGGCGTGGGGCAGCTCTCGGCGTCGACCGATCCACGGGTGTACCGGTGTCGGTCTGGCATCGAGCGCTGTCGAGCGGCGCAGCGACAGGCCCGACGCGACGCAGCGGTGGATCGAAGCGGCGTCGCCGAATGAACCGCCGCTACGCCGACTCCGAGCCGCAGGGGTCTGTGGCGACCGGAGCACGAGCTGTGGCCGTCGGATCGTCGAGCGCGAAAGGCGATGCTCGTCGCGCGCGGAAAGCGTCAGTGTGGCAGCGGTGGGCCGCGCAGGCCGGAGCCGGAACCGAGCAGGAGGCGCCGAGGCTGGTGGAGGGCATGACCGAAAGCGGGGGTGCTGATCCGGACCGGCGCGCCAGGCCCGTCGGCGAGTACTCGCACCGTATGGCGGACGTCGGAAACCGCGCGCAGCACAGCTTGTTCGGCGGCGCGGATGAGCACCGCGCCGAGCGGAACGGCCGCCAGATGCGTGCCGAGCATCGCCGGGGTCGTGCCCGCATCGTGGTGATGCGCGGCCGACAGAGAGGAGGCGACGTGCGTCACGGCTTGCCCGACCGCCAGCGCGGCCATGATCCGGCCGAGCCCGTGCCGGTGCGGTCGCGTGCCGACCAGTACGCCCACCGCCGCGCACGAGGCGAGCAAGAGGGCGACCGGGGCGGCGCCGGGAGACAGCGCACCGCCGCCGAGCGCGTGCGCGGCGATGCTCACCGCACCGGCGGCGGATCCGACGAACGCGCCGCGCACCCGCGCCGCCATTACCGTCGGATTACGCACCGGCTCATACTACCGACTGTCGTAGCGGCGACGAGCACCGGTTCGAACGCATCGGTGGCCCTTGCGCCAACCGCGACTCGAACTGCTCGGCCACGGGTAGGCGGCCGAATCGGCGCGCTCTGAAGCAGTTTCGCCATCGACGGCGGCATTCCCGGGCCGCGGGTCCCGGAACCCGACGTCGACGATCCCGAACGCCGGATGGCTCTGAGGAAATCACTGCGGATGAGGGGTACGCGCACCGGTTGCGGTGGACGCGGGGTGGGGAACCTGTTCGGCGCGACGCTCACATCGTGACGCCCGCGTGCACGAGATTGTGGTCGGAGACGCCGCCGACGTCGTCGACCGATGCCGTCGTGACGGTCGCGCCGTGCACGACCACATGATCGATGTGCTGCGACTTCGTGCCCGAGACCCGGGGGCGGGTCGGCAGTGCGTCGGCGACGCATTCGGCGACCACGAAGTCGTCGCCCAGTCCGGTGGCGACGGAGGCGCGGTCGGTGTTGAAATCGCCCAGCAGGACGGTGGCGTTCGCCGGTGCGCCGGTGGCGAGTTCGGCCAGGCGGGCGAGTTGGTCGGCGCGCCGCCGATCGCCGGTCACGTGGGTGGCGATCACGGTCAGTCCGCCCGCGTCGACGACGAGCGCGCCTTTGCCGCGATCCTGGGTGAAGGATTCGGCGGTGACTTCCCGGCTCGGTTCGGCGGTGAGCACGACGAGGTACTCGCCGCCGTCGAGCAGGGAGCTGGGCATGCGCCGTGGGGTCGGCAGCCGCTGGTACCGCATCGCGTGGAATGTCCGGTCCGGCAGTGCCATCCGCAGGCTGGCCAATTGATCGCCGCTGACCTCCTGTAACGCGATGATCCGCTCGGTGCGTTCGGCCACCCGCGCGGTGACCGCGGCGATCCGCGCGCCCTCGTCCGGCCAGCGGGTGGCGACGTCCTCGTACCAGTTCTCGGCGTGGACGCGATGCAGAACGTTCCAAGTGGCCACCGTGATCACCTTCGCGATGGTATGCGACCGGGTGAAACAGGTTGCGGCGCGGGCTGTGCCGATCTCGGTGTGCTCAGCTCGCGCGCGGGATGTCGATGCCCTGCTGGAGCGAGGCCACCGCGCGATCGAGGATGCGGTGCAAGGCGGCGATCGAATGGTCCGCGCCCAGCATCCAGTGGTCGAGGCCGACGCCGAACGCCGCGAAACAGGCCGCGGCGGTGAGCTGCGGCCGCAGATCATCGGCGGGCAGTCCGGCGCGGGCGGCGAAGTTCAGCGCCATCGCGCGCTGGCGGCCCAGTGCCCCGATGAAGTTCTCCCGGCGCAATTCCGGGTTGCCGACCAGCAGTTGCCTGGCTCTGCGCGCCGTGTCCGCCTGGCGTTCGCGGGACGGGGCGTCCTGTTCGTCGAGCAAGAAGTCGCGCAGGGCCGCACGCAGCGCGGTCAGCACCGATTCGCTCGGCGGGCGCCGGTCGAGGGCGGCGAGCAGCTGGGCCATCAGATCTTCCTCGTGGCTGAAGACCACCGCGAGCTTCGACGGAAAGTGGCGGTGGAAGGTGCGCCGGGAGACCCGCACGGCGTCGGCGATCTGCTGCACGGTGGTCTGCTCGAACCCATGTGATTCGAACAGCCGCAGGGCCGCGTCGACCAATTCCCGCCGCACCCGCGCCTTTTCGCGTTCGCGCGGACCGTTCACGCCCGTCATGCCCACCGTTTCTCTGCGCGATATCCCTGATGATGTCTCAAAGTGACACTTCAACCGAAGTCCGGTTACAGTGTCTCATCGAGACACCGAGCCTGGAATCGAGAGGTGGCGCCCATGTCGGTGCGACGTGCAGCAATAACCGTGACCATGGCGGCACTGCTTTTCGCTGGGCCGTCGATGGGTTCGGTGGTGGCCGACCCCGGTGCGGGAGCGCCGGGCACGGTCGTCACCGACGAGGCGCTGCCCGAACACCTCTGGATCGAGGGCGCCGGCACGGCCCGCCGCCTCACGTATTGGTCCAGGACCTCCGACGACCGGCCTGCGCTGGCCGGCGGCGCGGTCTTCGTGCCCGCGGGCACGCCGCCGAGCGGTGGCTGGCCCGTGCTGTCGTGGGAGCACGGCACGGTCGGCCTCGCCGACGACTGCGCACCCTCGACCGCAGGCCGCAGCAAACGCGATCTGGACTACCTGGCGACCTGGCTGCGCCAGGGCTACGCGGTCGTCGCGACCGACTACATCGGTCTGGGCACGCCCGGCCTGCACGCCTATCTGGACGGGCGTGCCGAGGCGCACGCCGCGATCGACATGGTGCGCGCGGCCCGCGCGGTCGATGATTCGCTGTCGTCGGAATGGGTGGCGATCGGGCAGTCACAGGGCGGTGGCGCGGCGGTGTTCACCGCGTCACTGGCCACGCGGTACGCACCCGAGCTCGACTATCGCGGCGCGGTCGCCACCGGCCCGGCCTCCAATATCGTGGAGGCCGCCTCGTTGCTCGGGCCCGCAGTGCCGCCGATCGGCAACGCGCACCTCACCGCCTATATCGCGTATGTGATGAACGGGTTGAAGGCGGCTCGGCCCGCCTTCGATCTCGACGGCTACCTCAGCCCCGTCGGCAAGCAATTGGCGACCGCCGCGGAGTCGTTGTGCTTCCAAGCGCTGGCCGATCGCGCGCGAGGCATCTCGGTCGGCCAGTTGTTCTCCCGTCCGCTCGCCGACGGTGAGTTCGTCGCCACCGCCCGGCCGGTCATGGATGTCCCGCTCGCGGGGTACGACCGGCCGCTGTTCATCGGGCAGGGCACCAACGACACCGACGTCCCCGCCCCGCTGACCGCGAAGCTCGTCGCCGATCTCGAATCGCGCGGCGTCCGGCCGGACGTGCACGTGTATCCGGGCAAGGACCACAGCGCCACCATGGCCGCCTCACTGTCCGACAGCATGCCGTTCGTCGCCCGCCTGTTCTCCTGACCCGACGCCGGGCCGGGTTGCCGCCCGGCCCGGCAGGGTGCTCAAGCGCGCGCGACCGCGGGCTCCGGTTCGGCGGTGCCGACCGGCGGAACGGCGGGCTTGCGGACCGGAATGGCCAGCGCGACCAGCGCGGCGAGTACCGAGACGCCGCACCCGATCAGCAATCCGGTGCGGAAACCTGCCTCGGTGGGGATGGTGTGCCCGCCGAGGCTCGTGCTCATCTGCGCCAGGACGACGCCGACGACCGCGGCCGAGACCGTGGTCCCGATCGAGCGCATCAGGGTGTTGAAGCTGTTGGCCGACGCGGTCTCCGACAGCGGGACCGCGCTCATGATGAGGGCGGGCATCGAGCCGTAGGCGAGGCCGACGCCACCGCTGCATACGGAGGTCACGATGAGCAGACCCCAGGTCGACCCCATCAGCAGGATCGATGATCCGTAGCCGAGGGCGATCACCAAGCTGCCCACGATGAGCGTCACCTTCGGGCCGCGCGCGGCCGAAAGCCGGGCGCCGAGGGGGGAGACCGCCATCATCACCAGCCCGGCGGGCGCCATCCACAATCCCATCGCCAGCATGGACTGTCCGAGGCCGTATCCGGTGACCACCGGCAGTTGCAGCAATTGCGGCACGATCAACGACTGCGCGTACATGGCGAACCCGACCACGATCGAGGCGGCGTTGGTCAGCAGCACCTGCTTGCGCGCGGTCACCCGCAGGTCGACCAGCGGATCCGCGGTGCGCAGTTCCCACCAGCCCCAGGCCGGCAGCACCAGGACCGCGATCGCGAACAGGCCGAGGACGGTTCCGCTCGTCCAGCCCCAGTCGGCGCCCTTGGAGACCGCGAGCAACAGGCACACCAGCGCCGTACCGAGACCGAGGGCGCCGAGCACGTCGAAGCCACCCCCGCCGCGCGCCGGGATGGCGGGCACCAGCAGCCAGATCAGCGTGGCCACGCCCGCGCTCAGCACGGCCGAGCCCCAGAACAGCACCCGCCAGCTGGCGTTCTCGGCGACCGCCGCGGCCAACGGAAGCCCCAGCGCGCCACCGATTCCCATCGAGGCGCTCATCACCGCGATGGACGTGCCGAGCCGTTCGGTGGGCAGGACGTCCCGCAACGCGCTGATGCCGAGCGGGACGACGCCCATGCCGATGCCCTGCAGGCCGCGGCCCGCGATCATCGGCACGACCGAGCTCGCGAGCGCGCAGACCAGCGATCCGCCGATGAGCGGAACGGTGCAGGCGAGCAGCATCCGCCGCTTGCCGTAGAGATCGCCGAGGCGGCCGGTGATCGGCGTGGCCACCGCACCGGCGAGCAGTGTCGCCGTGATCACCCAGGAGGCGTTGGACGCGGTGGTGTCCAGGAGCCGGGGCAGGTCCCCGATCAGCGGCACCACCAGGGTTTGCATCAGGGCGGCGACGATGCCCGCCGCCGCGAGTACGCCGACGATGCCCTCGGACCGAGCTGCCGATGGTGCTGTCACGCGGATCTCCCTCTCTGTTCAATCGATGTGCACAGTACATATGAATTGCACTATGCACAAGAATTGCACTATGCAAATGAGCAGGTCGGGCCGTATGGGTGTGATATAGGTGCGGAGATGAGCCCGTAGCTGGCGAATATCGGCAGGAGCGTTGTGTGGACAAGCCCGTATCTTCGGTGGAGTTCGAGACCATGCTGCTGGGGCGGCACAGCCTCAGCGCCAAGGCCCGCCGGGGCAGCGGCCACCTCGACCGCAGCGCCTACACGGTGCTGAGCAGGCTGCGGGTGCAGGGGCCGATGTCCGTGGGCGAACTCAGCGACGCCTTCGGGCTGGATACCTCCACGCTGCACCGCCAGACGACCGCCATGCGGGCGGCCGGCCTGATCGAACGCATCCCGGACCCGGACGGGGGCATGGCGCGCAAGTTCCGCCTCACCGCGGAGGGCGGGCGTCAGCTCGACGCCGAACGCGCCTACAACGTCCGGGCCCTGGAAAGCGTGCTGGCGCAGTGGTCCTCCGAGGACGTCGCCGCGTTCGCCGGATTCCTGAAGCGGTTCAACACCGACATCGAGCGCATCGACAAGCGTCCGTGGCCCCGGCCGTGAACGTCCGCCCGCCCGCGCGGATGCACACGGAATCTCCACAATCGACGCCGGATTCCTCCACAACCGGTGGCTAGGGTTCGGTGCATGGAACACAGCGCACCGCAGGCGGCACGGCGGATCCTGGTGGTGGACGACGAGATGACCATCGCCGAGTCAGTCGCGGCGCGCCTGCGGGCGGAGGGATTCACCGTCGACCTGGCGCACGACGGCCCGTCGGCCGTCATCGCCGCCGAGGCCGTCGACCCCGACTTGGTGGTGCTCGACGTCATGCTGCCCGGGTTCGACGGGTTGGAGGTGTGCCGCCGGATTCAGGCCCGCAGGCCGGTGCCCGTGCTCATGCTCACCGCGCGCGCCGACGAAACCGACCAGCTCGTCGGCTTGGGCGTCGGCGCGGACGACTATCTCACCAAACCGTTTTCGCTGCGCGTGCTCACCGCCCGGGTGCACGCGCTGCTGCGCCGGATGGAGCGGGCGGCCGACCGCGACGGCGCGACGATCCTGGTCGGCGACCTGCGCATCGACGTCGACCAGCGCCGGGTCTGGCGTGCGGACGTCGAGGCGCTGCTCACACCACTGGAATTCGATCTGCTGGCCCGGCTGGCCCGTCGCCCGCGCACGGTACTGGCCCGCGAGCGGTTGCTCGAAGACGTCTGGGACTGGTCCGACGCGGCGGGCACCCGCGCGGTGGACAGTCACATCAAGGCGCTGCGCCGCAAACTCGGCGCCGACCTGATCCGCACCGTTCGCGGCGTCGGATACGCCCTGGAGGCGCGATGAGCGCCGGTCCCGACCCCGCCGGGTGGCCTCGGTTGCGGCGGGTGAGCGACCGGGTCGCCGAGCTGTTGCCGCGGCCACTGGACCCGGTGAAGTCGATCAAGCTGAAGCTCGCCGTCCTCATGTTGTGTTCCGGCGGTGTCGCGTTCGGATTCTTCCGATTCAAGATCGGCTGGCTGCCGCCGCGCACCACGATCACCGCGGTGGTGATCGCGTTGGTCACCTCGCAGTTCCTCGCCCACGGCATCACCAGGCCGCTGCGTGAGATGACCGCGGCGGCGAAGCGGATGGCCCACGGCGACTACACCCTGCGGGTGCGCGCGAGCTCGCGCGACGAAGTCGGGCAACTGGCCGAGGCGTTCAACCAGATGGCCGCCGACCTGGCGGCGGCCGATCAGCAACGCCGTGACCTCATCGCCAACGTCTCGCACGAATTGCGCACGCCCATCACCGCTTTGAACGCGGTGCTGGAGAACCTGGTCGACGGCGTCTCCGAACCGGACCCGGCCACCCTGCGCACCGCGCTGGCCCAGACCGAGCGGCTCGCCCTGCTGGTCTCCGAACTGCTCGACCTGTCCAGCATCGAAGCGGGCGCCTTGCGGCTCGATCGCGAGGAGTTGCCGATCGCGCCGTTGCTGGTCGACGTCGTCGCCGAAGCGGAAGTGATGACCGCCGCGCTCGGACGTGGTGTGCGCTTCCGCACCGACGTGCTGCCCGGCACCGCCCGCGTGTTCGCCGACCGCGCGCGCCTGCACCAAGTGCTGCTCAATCTGCTCGACAACGCCGCTCGCCACGGGCCCGCCGGCGGAGAAGTCCGCCTGGCGGTGCGGGCGTCGCAGGGCGAAGTCGTGATCGACGTCGAGGACGACGGCCCCGGCATTCCCCTCGCCGAACGCGCCCGGGTATTCGACCGGTTCACCAGAGGCGGTCGCACGGCGGGCGGTGGCACCGGGCTCGGCCTCGCCATCTCCCGCTGGGTGGTCGACCTGCACGGCGGCACCATCGCCGTCGCCGATCCGGGCTCCCGCATCCGGGTGGTTCTGCCCGGCCGCTGACCTGTCACACAACCCACCGGACCGTCAGAGCGGAGCCGGGTGATTCCGCACGCCTATCGAAGGAGTGAACCATGTCTCCAGAACCCGAATCCGCCTCGACGGCCGACCCGGTGTCAACCCGGGCGGCCGAGGGAAGGGGCCGTCCCCCGCGGGGTGAATCCGCCACCGATTCCAGCGAGGCGGCAGCTCGGGCATCGGTACGCGCGCTACTCGGACAGTTCGGGACGGCGGTGGCCGACGCGCAGACCGCCGTTGCGCCGGTGGCCGGGCCGGTGTTCGTGCCCCGTCCGCCGAAATGGCGCCGGGTGGCCCGCCCGCCGGGCGTGGCGCTCGCCGCGCTCGTCTCCGGCCTGGCCGCCGCCGTCCTGATCCACTGGGACCGGCCGGGCATCGGCTGGCTCCTGGCGGCCTGCGTCGCGGCGACGTCGGTCTTCCTCGTCGACCGCAATGCCCGCAAGCGTGTGGCGGCCACGACGAAAGATGTTGGGGGCCAGAAGAAATCGATGCCAGAGCAGCAGGCGGACACCAATTCCCCGCGCTGGAAGCGATACGGGGGACGGCCGTGGTGGGCAGCGCTGACACTGGCTTTGCTCGCGGTAGGGGCCGTTCGCGCGGCGGGGTGGCTGTTCGCCCTGTGCGTGGTCGCGGCCTGCGTAGCCGCTTCGCTGGCGGTCGTCGGACGCCGCACGGTCAACGGCATCCTCTACGACACCCTCGCGGTCTGGCTGGAGACGGCCGCGGCCGTGCCGTGGGCGTACGCGGGCATCGCCCGGCCGCGCGGCGGGAACGCGACACAGGCGTGGCGGCTCGGATTGTCGGTGGCGGTGACCGTCGCGCTGCTCGCGGTGTTCGTGCCGCTGCTCGGCAGTGCCGACGCGATGTTCGCCGCGTTGCTCGAGACCGTGACCCCGGCTGTGGACGTGCCGACGGTGCTGCGCTGGGCCGCACTGTTCGCGGTGGGCTGTCTCGGCGCGCTCGGCGCGCTGTTCGTGCTCGCGGGCCCGCCGCCGCCCGCCACCGCGGCGGCGGGCGGACGGACGTTGCGCCGGACGGAATGGGCGCTGCCGGTCGGTGCGCTCGCGATCCTGTTCGCGGCGTTCGTCGCGACCCAGTTCGTGGTGCTCTTCGGCGGTGACGACTACGTCCAGGAGACATCGGGCCTGACCTACGCCGAGTACGCGCGCAGCGGGTTCTGGCAGCTGTCGGCCGTCACCGTGCTGACCCTCGCGGTGCTGATGGTGGTGCTGCGCTGGGCGGCTCAGGACACCGTCGCCGACCGGTGGTGGTTGCGCGGTCTGCTCACGGCGGTGAGCGGGCTGGCGCTGGTCATCGTCGCCTCCGCGCTCGGCCGGATGTGGACCTACCAGCAGGCCTACGGCTTCACGGTGCTGCGCCTGCTCGTGGAAGCCTGCGAGCTGTGGCTCGGCTCGGTCTACCTGCTGGTCTTGGTGGCCGTCCTGCGGCTGCGCCGGGCGTGGCTGCCCCGCGCCGTGCTGGGCACCGCCATGGTGACGCTGCTGGCGCTGGCCGTTCTCGATCCGGAGCGGCTGATCGCGCAGCAGAACATCGATCGCTGGCAGCGCGGTAAGGCGCTGGACATCGACTACCTGGGCACCCTCTCGCCGGATGTTCTGCCCGCGACCGATCGGCTTCCCGAGCCGCTGCGGTCGGACCTGCGGAGCCGGCTGCGCGCCGACCTCGACGAGGACACCTGGCAGAGCTGGAATCTGTCCCGCGCCGCAGCACGGTGAGCGTCCACGCAATACACTTGTATTATCGCTGATCGTGGGTTATAACTGGCCTGAGTGGGCACTGTTGTCGCTGGCGGGGATCGACCCGCGGGAAGTGCTGCAGGTGCTCATGGGCGCCCGCCGATGGCCTCGGCAGGCGCGCGGCCGGAACGAGCTCGCGGTCCTGACGGTGTGGGGCCGGACCGAGGCGGGCCGGCCGCTCATCGTCGCTGTCCGCCGCGCCGAAGGCTGGCAGTGGGACATTCTGGGCGCGGTCGAGATGACCGAGGCCCAGGTGGCCGAACTCGAGCGTTGGGAGCACGCCGATGACTGACTATCCGACGAACCCGGAGGCCGTCCGGGACTTCCTGTCCGGTTTGGAGTACACCGACGCACCCGTCGCCCCGGCCGAGCTGCCCCCGCCGCTGCGGGCCGAGGACACGGTCACCGTCACCACGTCGCTGCGCATCCCGCTGGAGTTGCACCAGCGGGTCAAGAAGGCCGCCGAGCAGCGGGGCGTCACCATGTCGGCGCTCATTCGCGACTGGATCGAACTGGAGCTGGCCGCCTTGGAGAACGACCAGCCCATTTCGCGCGCCGACGCCCTGCGGGCGCTGGCCGCCCTGCATCCTTTGCGGCAGTCGGCTTAGCCTGCCGTCAGCTGTCGTCGCGGGTGAGTATGTCGTCGAGCCGGGCGACGAACTCGTCGGGTGCGCTGAGGTAGCCGACGTGGTCACCCGGGAACTCGACGAGGTCGAGGCCGAGTTCCTTCGCGAGCACGGTGTTCGGGAGGGCGGGGAAGGTGTCACGCGATTCGCGACCGATGCCGAGCACGAGCCGGTCCGACGACGCACGCAATGCGGCGAGGTCCGGCGCGTATCGCGGATACTGACGCAACTCGTGCTCCATCCAGAAGACCAGGTTCTGCTGGATCCTGCCCACCATGGCGACGGCTTCCGGCGGCAGCTGCTCGGCCGGCGGCGCCGCGACCCGCAGGCCGATGCCCGCGGCGAATTCCCCCATGGCCGCGGACGTGCCTTCGGTCTTGCTCCGTTCGTGGACGCCGTCCAGGAAGGCAAGCCACTTCTCACCCTCGGGCAACAGGGTGGCCAGCGGCGGTTCGTGCGCGACGAGCGTGCGCACCAGTTCGGGCCGGGTGCGAAGCAGTTCCAGGGCGACGATCGCGCCCGAACTGCTGCCCAGCACGTGGGCGGGCTGATCGGTGAGGTGCGTGAGCAGCGCCGCGGCGTCCAGTCCGTCGGTGACCACGCGATCGTGCGGTGGCTCGTCGAGGGGGCTGCGGGAGAAGCCGCGCCGGTCGTAGGAGACCACGGTGTAACGGTCGGCGAGACGTTCGGCGATGGCGTCGAAGGTTCCGGCGTCGCCGTTGCCGCCGGGAATCAGCAACAGCAGTGGACCGGCACCGCGCAACTCGTAGTAGAGGGTGGCGCCGGGGACGGCGAGGGTCTGCTGAGTGGGTACGTCCATCGGGAATGCTCCTGGGAGAAGGGACAATTGCCGCAGCGCCTCGCGGATGACCGGTAGCGCGGGAACGGGGGGATCGGCGTCGACCCATCCGTCGATGGCCACGGACAGTGCCGCTGCGACGGCCCCCGCCATGATCCGGGGGAACATGTCCGTGTCGAGGTCGTGGCCGGTGCGCTCGGCGACCAGAGCCGACCGGCGACGTCAGATCGGCTCCGCCTCAGCGACCCCGTCCAGCGCCCGCCGCACCGCGTCGGCCGGGTCGGCCGCGACGTCCGTCGCGGTCACCGATCGACCGTTCACGTCGCGAACTTCCCAGCCGCCCAAGGAGATCACCGGGATCCCGCCGCGCCGCCGCGCGAGCGCGACCTCCGACAGCGTGCCCCACGAGCCGCCGACGACGATCACCGCGTCCGCCGACTCGACGAGGATCGCGTTGCGCGCCTCACCCATATTCGTGAACAGCACCGCCGACAACCCGGGACACACCGCGCCGCGGTCGGTGTCCGGACGCACGCCGATCACGAGCCCACCGGCCTCGGCGGTCCCGGCGGCGACCGCGGCCATCACCCCGGAACCGCCGCCGCAGAGCACGGTCACTCCAGCTCGCGCCAAGAGTCCGCCGATCGCGCGCGCCCATTCCGCTTCCTGCCGCGTGCACTCCCTCGGCCCGCAGACCGCGACCTGCCGCACTGTCGCCACCTTTCTGTCCTCATTTCGCGGGCCGCGGTGTCACGACCGGCGCCAGGCGTTCCCGCAACGCCATCGCATCGCGCGGCGCCCGCACCTTCGCGTCGTTGTCGAAATAGGTGTAGACGTCGCAGGACCCGGCCCACGAGCGGATCTTCTCCGCCCACATGTCCAGGCCCTCGTCGGTGTATCCGCTGACGTAGAGCTCGTCGTGGCCGTGCAAACGGATATAGACGAAATCCGCGGTGACCTCTTCCAGCAGGGGATACTTGCCCGCGGCGTCGGCGACGACGAGTGCCACGCCGTGGCGGGCGAGCAGGTCGGTGAACGCCGGGGTCACGAAGCTGTCGTGCCGGATCTCCAGCGCATGCCGCATCGGCCGGTCGGCGTCGGTGCTCGTGTGCGCGGGGTCGACGCGGTGATCGTGCCGCCGCGCGATCTCGGCGGCCTGCTCGGTGCTGCGGGGCAGCCGGGACAAGAAGGCGTCCAGGACGTCGGCGTCGAAGCGGAAGGTCGGCGGCAGCTGCCAGAGAATCGGCCCGAGCTTGGGCCCGAGCGCCAGCGGGCCGGACGCCAAGAAGTTGGCCAGCAGGTCGTCACCGTCACGCAGCCGCTTCATGTGGGTGATGAAGCGGCTGCCTTTCACCGCGAACAGGAAATCGTCCGGCGTCTGCTCCGCCCACCGCTGGTAGCTGGACGGGCGCTGCAACGAATAGAAGGAGCCGTTGATCTCGACGCTGTCGAGTCGCTCCGACAGATAGGCCAGCTCGCGCTTGTGCGCCAAGCCCTGCGGGTAGAACGTCCCGCGCCAGGGCGGGTATACCCAACCCGATGTCCCGATCCTTATCCGGCCCATCCCTCCATGGTGGCAAACCCGCTACGCGGAGGGGGGCTTCGCCGCCACCTTCCCGATCAGCCACGCCACCGCCAGCGCCGCCGAGAACGACAGCAGCGACGCGCTCATCCACGCCTGCGGGGTGAAGCGCAGAGCCCGCCGCGCGTGCTCCCAGAACTCCGTCCACACCCCGGCGTCGCCCGGGTTGATCAGTTGATACACAGCGAATCCGGTCAGCCACGCAACCACCATTCCCCATCGCGCGGGTGCGTCGGGTGCGGTGTTCCACTCCCGGTGGGCACGCAGAAAGAAATCGGCGACCAGCACGCCGAGCAAGGGGACGAACACCGAACCGATCAGCCCGAGGAAGCCGAAGTAGTTCGCCATGTCCAACCGCAGCGCCAGAATCGTGATCAGGGCGCCGAGGCCGATCGAGAGCACCCGGCGGTCGACGCGCGGCGCGAGATTCTGGATCGACACGGCGGTGGAGTACACATTCGCGAACGATTGGTCCGCCTCCCGCAGCACGAAGACGAAGAAGAACAACGCCCCGAGGCTCACCTGCAAAAACGGTGCGTACGGTCCGCCGTCGCCTGCCGCGAGCGCCAGCGCGAACAGACCGAGGACGTAGGCGACGATCTGGGTGAGCGCGTAGGCGCCCGCCGCCGCGCCGAACGCCGAGCGGCCGGTGCGGGCATGCCGGGTGTAGTCTGCGGCGACCGGCACCCATGAGATGGAGACCGCCAAGGCGGCATCGGTGGCGATCCAGAAGAGGTTCCAGTCGACGCCGAAAGGCCCGTTTCCCTCAGGTCCCGGGTTCGTTCGCAGATCGGGCAGACCGGCGCGGAAGAACTGCGCATAGAACCAGACCAGCGCGAGCACTACGCCGGCGGTCACGAACCTGCGCAGCAACCGGACCGAACCGAGCGGCCAGATCGTGAGCACCGTCGTGAGCGCGCCCGCCACCACCACGTAGAGCCACTGCGGGCCGCCGCCGAACAGTTCCTCGGCCGCGTCGCCGATGACGATCAGCTCGAACGTTCCCCAACCGATCAACTGGGCGATGTTCAGCACGGTGGGCAGGTAACTGAGCTTCGCGCCGAACAACCCGCGCAGCAGGACCATCGCGGGTTGTCCGGTGCGCGCGCCGGTCAGCGCGGCGGCGCCCAGCATCAGTCCGCCCACCAGCGTGCCGAGGACGGTCGCTAGGATTCCGGCCGCGATCGAGATCTGCGCGGCGCCCTGGGCGTTCGGCGCGAGCACCGTGTACGCGCCGGAGAACGCGATGAGGCTGACGCCGAGATTGGCCCAGAACGCGCTCTGGTCCCAGAACGAGAGCACCTTCGGCGCCGGCTGGTCGAGGGTCAGCGGCGCTTCCTGCGGCGCGCTCGCGCGGGTCGACGACATGACGGAAACGCTCCCTACGCCGGCATTACCCGGACAGGTTCATGCGGTCGGCGACGCGTATGGTTTCGCCCTCTCAGCCCGGCCGTGCCCGAGCTCCCGCGGTGGTGTGATCCCGGCGAACAGTACACCCGCGCCAGTTTCCCGTGACAGGGACCGATCTGTTGCTCGGCACCGGAGATCTCGCGGTCGATCCGGCGCGCCGCCCCCGGACGCTTCGAGGACTGGACCGATGAACGGATGCGCGCCACCGCCCTGGCCCACTATCAGGGCATCTACGACGCGCACCGACCTCGCCGAGCGCGGTTCCGGAACCTGTTCGACCACAGTCGTTCCGGCACTGCCCGGCTCAACCCATGAGGAACGAGGCGGTGAACCAGGCCAGCAGAACCAGCACCGCACCGACGAGCGCTCCCGGGAACAACGCGCGCCCCTGCCGGGCCGCCATACCCGAAAGCAGCACGCCCACAGCGAATCCGGCGATCCCGCCACCGACCATGATCCAGACGCCCGCGCTGGTGTCCACCCGGCACTCCGGCTTGGACGCGCAGATGCCGCCCGCCATCAGGAACCACGGCGCGAGAACGGTCGACATCGCGGCCAGCGTCGCGGGCAGGAACCACAACAGCGCGCTGACGAGGAGATCCGCGGTGCGGGGCGGCTCGACCGCGCGGGTTTCGGGCTCGCGCGTGGGATAGCCGGAGGGGGTCGTGCCTTGGGACACCTGATTCAGGTAACCGTGCATCGTGTCTCGCTATCGCTTGTCGGTGGAGGTCGACCGGGCCGATGGAAGTTATACACCAGGCGTCTGCACCTGGAAGTGCTTGTGCCTCCAGGGATGCGAGCGCGCCGTCGGCTCCGTCGTCGTGCATCGGACCTGCCCGCCCGGCCTGATGCCGATAGCGAATGCCCAGCATCACAGCGGGGTTCGGGAGCGCGCACGTCGCCGCATCACCGCAGGCGGGTCGCTACTACCGATGTCCGCACTCTACCTACACGACCATCCTGTGTGTCGATCCGGTGCGCGGTCGAGCCGACGCGGCGCAGCGCTCGCTGAATACGCTTCTACTGTGGGAGTCACGCGTTGACCACGCCCCGAAACCTCGACCAGACCACGAACCAGCCCGGCGCTCACCATGGTTCGCCCATCGAACACCGGGGCGAGCGCGTATCGCTGTACTCCCCGCAATTCGCCGCCGATCCGCATCGCGCCTACCGGGACATGCGCGCGCGCTACGGCTCGATGGCGCCGGTCGAACTGGCCCCGGGCGTGTCCGCGACGTTGGTGCTGGACTATCACACCGCCGTGCGCATCATGCACGACCCGGAGCACTTTCCCGCAGACCCGCGCACCTGGCAGGCGAACGTCCCCGCCGACTGCCCCGTGCTGCCGGTGCTGGAGTGGCGTCCCAACGCCATGCGCGCCACGGGCGAGGCGCATGCCCGCTACCGCCAGGCCAACACCGCGAGCATCAATGCCGTCGACCTGCACGCCCTGCACGAGACGGTGGAGCGGACCGCGGCGGAGCTGATCAACACCTTCTGTGCGGCAGGCAGCGCGGATCTGGTGTCGCAGTACGCCCTTCCACTGGCGTTCGAGGTGGTCAACGCCCTGCTGGGCTGCCCGCCGGAGATCGGCCGGGAGGTCGCCGCCGCGACCGCCGCCGTGTTCGACGGGGTGAACGCCGAGGAGGGCAACCGCATGCTCGGCGCCGCGCTGCTGCGTCTGATCGAACTGAAGCGCGCCGAGCCCGGCCGGGACATCACCACACGACTGCTGCGGCATCCGGCGGGCCTGGACGACGCCGAGGTGATTCACCAGCTCGTCGTGCTCTACGGCGCGGGCATCGAACCGCTGCAGAACCTGATCGTCAACACCCTGCTGCTGATCCTCACCGACGACCGGTTCGGCGGCGACGTCCTCGGCGGAAGCCTGTCCACCCGCGACGCGCTGGACGAAGTGTTGTTCACCGACCCGCCGATGGCCAATTTCTCGGTCACCTATCCGCGCCAGCCGATTCTGATCGGCGACGTGTGGCTGCCCGCTCACCAACCGGTGGTCATCAGTTTCGCCGCCTGTAACAACGATCCGGCGATCAGCGGCGACAACCACAGCGGCAATCGGTCGCATCTGGCCTGGGGCGCCGGACCGCACGCCTGCCCTGCCCGCGACCCGGCCTACCTCATCGCGCAGGACGCGGTCGACCAGTTGCTGGACGCGCTGCCGGAACTGCGGCCCGCCGCGCCGGTGCACGAGTTGACATGGCGGCCAGGGCCTTTCCACCGCGCCCTGGCCGCGCTGCCGGTCGTATTCCCCGCGACTGCGCCCTGGTAGCCCTGAGCCGGGAACCGGTCAGGACGCCGCTTTCGCCGTGAGCCGGGCCAGGTTCGCCGGTCGCGCGAAGGTATCGGCGAAAGCGTCGGCCAGCGCCGGGTCGTGCTGGGCCGCCAGCATCATCTCCTGCATGGCGGGCGGCGGATCGAGCACCGTCGCCGTCCACCGCGCGGCCGGGTGGGCGACGGCCGTCAGCCACGGCGCGGCCGCCCACTCCATCCACGCGCGGTCATAGGTGCCGTCCGGGTCGTGCAGGATCGCCTCGCCGTAGCGGATCGCGCAGTGCACGGCGTTGTTGGCGCCCTGTGCGCCGCCCGGGTCCATCCGGCAGACGACGTCGCCTCCGCCCAGCACCGGCCTGCCCGACGGCAGCGCGCCGACCGGACGGCGCATGACCGGCGTCACCGCGCCCACCAGCGTCGCCCCGGCATCCGTCGGCTGGGCGCGCCGGTAGCGCTCGGCGAGTTCGGCGGGCAGGTGCGCCTCCAGCAGCCGCTCGGCCTGTGCCCAGCGCTGCGCGGGCGTGCTGTGCTGGTCGAACACGTCCAGTGCGCCGCCGGGCCGCGCCTCGAAAAGCAGCATCTCGCAGCGACGTTCTTGCCCGGGCCGCCCGGTCAGGCCCGGGTAGGAGATCACTTCACCATGCCCGGGCAGCGTGGTGTAGGAGCCGAGGCCCTCCGGGTCCGGCTCGACACCGTCCAGGTACAGCACGGCAAGCCGGCGCAGCGGCACGGCGGGCGTCGGCCACGCCGGGTCGGCCTCGAAGCAGCCGGCGAGGTCACGACCGGCGCGGGTCACGACGGTGAGGTCGTAGTCGGCGGCGCTGTGCTCGATATCCGCGACGGAGGGCTCGGCGATGCGCAGGTCGCCGCCTTCGGCCAGGTACTCGCCGAGCCAGCGCGCGAACACCGTCCGCTGATCCACGCTCTGCGCGGGGCGGCTGAGCCGTCCGGCCCAGGTGACCACGGTCGTGCGGTCGACGGCCATGGTGAACCGGATGCCTTCGATATTCGGCGCGATCGAGCGCCAGTAACCCAGGCCCAGATCCGCTTCGAGGTCCTGCGTCGGCGAGAATTTGACCTGAGTGCTGGTCACGGTGCCGGCGAGGACCGCCTCGGCGTCCCGGTCGGTCACCAGGGTGACCGACCGCCCGCCGCGCAGCAGTCGATGGGCGAGGGGTAATCCGCATTCGCCCGCCCCGAGTACGAGTATCTGTCCCACCGTCGTGTCCTTCCGGCCGTGCCATCGACTACCGCGCCAGCGCAATGCTCCGCGTATAGGTGGGTGCCGCACATCGGTAGAGACTTGCGAATCTTCGCGGGCGACCCGACTACGCTGCCCTGTTGTGTCGGTAGGACGTGCGTCGAGTCCGGGATTCCCACCCGCGACCGCCAATGATTTCGTGGGGCGCGAGCGTGAGCTGGAGAAGATCGGGATGGCGCTGCTGGGCGGAACCCGCCTGGTCACCCTGATCGGCGCGGGCGGCATCGGCAAGACCCGGCTGGCGACCGAAGCCGTGCACCGGTTCCACAAGGCCCGGCGCGTTCCGGTGCACTGGGTGCGCCTGGCAGTGCTGTCGCGCGGCGCCGACGCGGCGGCGGTCGAGGAGCAGGTGGCGCGGTCGCTGATCGACGTCGATTTCTCCGGACGCTCGGCGTGGGAGGCGGTGCTGGACACGCTGCGCCGCCGCGACGCCGTCGGGCGCACGCTGCAGACGATCCTGGTGATGGACAACTGCGAACACGTCCTGGACGGCGCGGGGCGGGTGATCGCCGATCTGCTGGAAGCGGCGCCGGGTCTGACCGTGCTGGCCACCAGCCGGGAGGCGATCGGCTGGGTCGACGAGCAATTGGTGCCGGTGCCCGCGCTGTCGCGGGACCAGGCGCTGGCCCTGTTTCGCGCCCGCGCCGATCTGACCGGGCACACCGTCGCCGACGACGAGGCCGAGCTGGCGGTGGCGGTCTGCCGCCACGTGCACAACCATCCGCTCTACATCCGGCTGGCCGCCGCGCGGCTGCTGCGTCAGCCGCTGCCGATGATCCTGCGGGATCTCAGCGGTGAGGCGAGCGACCGGCGGTTGCGCTGGTCGCACGGTCCCCGGGTCGGCGCGGACGCGCGGCACCAGGGCATCCGCGACGTCATCGCCTGGTCCTATGACCTGTGCCGGGACAAGGAGCGGCTGCTGTTCGACCGGCTGTCGGTGTTCGCGGCAGGCTACGACGTCGATCACGAGAACGCGGACCCGGCGGCGGCGGACGTCGGCGCGGAGCTGGAGGCGATCGAAGCGGTCTGCGCCGACGACGAGCCGGGCGGTGTGGCCCGCGCCGAGATCGAGGGCCTGCTCGAGCGCCTGGCGGATCAATCGCTGGTCTCGGTGCACCTGACCGCGACCACGGTGCGGTATTCGCTGCTGGAGAGCGTCCGCCTGTTCGCCCAGCAGCGGCTGGCCGAACACGACGGCGAATGGGACCGGTTGGTGCGCAGGCACCGCCGCTACTACCGCGACAAGGTCGTCGCGGCCCGAGCCGAATGGTTCGGCCCCGGCGAACAGGATCTGCTGGATTGGGCGCGCGCGGCCTGGGACAACCTGCTGTGCGCCATGGCGGGCAGCCTCGCCACGCCGGAGGAGGCCGCCGTCGGGCTGGAGATCGCCGCCGGGCTGATCGCGTTGCGCAGCCCGTTTCTCACCGGCTCGCTGCGCGAACCGCGCCGTTGGGCCGAGCGCACGCTGGCCGTCAGCCGCGCCCTCGATCCGCAGCCGGTGTCGCTGCAGGTCACGGCGATGTCGCTGATCGCATGGATCAGCCTGTGCCAGGGCCTGCACCACGACGCGGATCGCATGCTCGACGAGTGCGTCGCGCTGTGCGTGCCCGACCCCGCCGCCCGGACGGGCTGGCGGGAGCACGACCGCGATCTCGATCTGCCCGCCCCGGTCGAATTCGCCAGAGGCGCCGAGCTGATGCTGGTGCGCCGCGATGTGCGCGCGCTGGCGGTGCTGGCCCGCGCACGCGAGAAGTTCTCCGCCGCAGGGGATCGTGGCGGGGCCGCGATGAGCGAACTCTTCGAAGCGCTGACCGCCGCGTTGCTCGGCGAATCCGCGCAGGCCTTGGAGATCTCCCGGCGGCATCTGGAGCACGCCGAGCGCTCCGGCGCGCGATGGGCGGCATCCTGGGTCGGACTGGCTCGGGCGATGGCGCTGACCAAACACGGCGACCCGCGGCAAGCGCTCGCCGTGGCGCAGGCGGCGCTGACCACCCAGCTGGAGATCCGCGATCAATGGGGCGTGGTCTGGGCCGTTCATGTTCGCGCGTGGGCGGTAGCGCGCATGATCCGCGACACCGACGGCGAACGTTCCGGCGGGGTGACGGAGCAGGCGCGCGAAGTCGCGCGCCTGCTCGGTGGCGGCGCGACGCTGCGGGAGCGCATCGGTGTCGACATCGCCAATCTCGGCCCGTTCGCCGTCGAGACCGACATCGCCGCCGCCACCGCCCGCGCGGTCCTGGGCGAAACCGTCTTCGCGGAGGCGGAGCGGGAGGGCGCGCTGCTGCGTCCCGAACTCGGCGAGGTGGCGCAGCTGGCGCTGGGCAACCTGTCGCTGGACCGGCTGCCCGTCGAGCATCCGGTCCGGCGCCACCGGCCCTCGCACTGGGAGGACTTGTCGGCGGCCGAACAGGACGTGGCTGTGCTGGCGGCGGCGGGCTGGACCAACACCGCCATCGCCGCCCGGCGGGGCAGCTCCTACAAGACCGTCGACGCCCAGATGGCCTCGATCCTGCAGAAACTGATGATCGGCTCGCGCGAGGACATCCGCGCCCTCGTGCCCGCCGACCGGCAGGACCAGGTGCTCGAGGAGGCCGCGCGCAAACCGCTGCGCCCGCGGCGCTCGTGAGCGCCCACCCCGCCGGTGCTCATCCGTTCGTCCTGGCTGCCGAGCCGGGCCGGGCGGCGTCTCGGCCGTGCCACCGCCCGGCCGGCTACCGGCCGGATTCGCCGAGGCGGCCGGTGCTCACTCGTCTCGTTTGCGCGCGGTGATCTGAATCCCCGGCTCGCCGGGGATGCGGCGCACCGTCGCGTCGGTGACCGGGAGATCGGCCACCAGGTCGCGGCCGTCCTCCAGATCGAGGCCGTAGCCGGCGATGTAGGTGCGGAAGAACGGCAGGCAGGCCCGCGCCATCGGCTGCGGCAGCTTCCAGCGGTCGACGAAGGCGCGCGCGTCCTCGAAGGTGCAGCCGCGATCGGCTTCGATCACCAGCAACAGGCCGCCGGGCCGCAAGACGCGGAGCATCTCCGCGAGCCCCTTGCGCTGGTTCGGCCAGTGCTTGATCGAACCTGAGCTGATCACCGCGTCGTAGGCGCCGTCCGGGAACGGCAGGTCCATCGCGGATCCTTCCCGGAACTGGATGCGGCTGCCCAGCGCCGCGCCGCGCTTGCGCGCCCTGCGCACCTGTTGCGGGGAGAGGTCGATACCGGTCAGCCGAAGCGCGGTCCCCGTGGTGGCCAGGCCGACCGCGAGTTGCCCGCCGCCGCAACCGACGTCGAGCACCTGCGCACCGTCGTCGAGCTGGGCGACGATGTCGTCGAACAGGGTCGGGGTCATCTCCCGCACCGCCTCGGAGATGAAGTTGTCGTAGAACCACGAGTCGATCGGGTTGTAGCGCTTGGTCTTGTCCAGCAGGACGGTCATGGCGTGCTCCTAAACGCGAGTGGCGAATTTGATCTTGCGGCCGAGAGTGGGCGGTTGTTGCTGGGCGACGATCGTTTCCTGGACGCGCTCACGGCTGCTGCGCACGATCTCCATCGCCTCCTTCACCGCGACATCGATGTCCATGACGGTGGGGATGTCGAGCATCGAGACGATGGATTCCAGGCGCTGTTCCGGGGTGCCGCGCACCGTCACCACGGGCTGCCCGAGTTCGCTGATCGCGTGCAGCAGCTGCCGATCGGAGATGGCGCGATAGCGCTCGTCGACCGGCCGGTGGCCGTCGGGGTCCATCGGCACCTCCACCGGAAGATGGAAGAAGATGTCGTAGTTCTGCCGGGCCCGCTGCCGGGCCATGTCGCCGTAGGCGTTGAGATAGCGGCGGTAGAACGGCCGGCCGGGCAGCGTGAGGGTGTTCTTGACGGCTTTGTGCCAGCGGGCGGAGCCGGGGTTGGGGCCGGTGATGAGCCGCGTGGTGCCGTAGACCCACTCGTTGAGCACCGAGCCGTCGGCGATGAATCCGCCTTGGGCATCGAGGATCGCCTCGGCCTGGATGCGCAACTCCAGCCTGCGGAAGCCGAGCGCCATCAGTTCGGTGGTGCTCAGATCCTGGAACCGCATGCCCGGATAGAGCTCGGTGACCACCTCGCGAGCGGACGAGGCGTCCACCCGGGGAATGCCGGTGAGCAGGGACAGCGCCGTGGAGGTCGTTGTCTTCCCGGTCGAATAGGTGCCGGAGATGACGATGCGTCGATAGTTGTTTCCCGACATGGAAGTGCCTTTCTCGGTGTTCGGGGATGCGCGGGTCAGGCCGGCAGACGGTGCGCGAGGTCGTAGCGGATCTCGCAACCCGCGAAGTCCGAGGCCCAGCTGGAGATGCGCCAGTCGCCGCCGCCGAAGGCGAGGACCATCGAGCGGGCCATGCGCGTGGTCGCGGTGCCGGAGGTGGACGGCGGCGGGGGAGCGGACGCGCGCGCGGTCATCCGGCGCATCCACAAGGTCTCGCTGTCCTTGCGGGCGATGTTGTCCAGCTCGTACAGCACGACCTGGGACAGCTGCGCCAGGATCACCGTCGCGTCGACCAGCGTGACGGAAGGCTGGTAGGCGTCGGCGACACCATGCCAGGGGCCCGCCGGATCCGCCTCCACGAGAGCGAAATCGGCTTGTGCGCGGCTGCCGCCGTCGGAGACGACGACGTTGCGCAGATACTGCCCGCGGGCGTACACCCCGCCGTGGAAATATCCCCGCCCGGTCTCGTGCACCGTGCGGCTCGCCGTCTGCGGCGGGCGCGGTGGCGCCGGGAGCGCCACGGTGGCTTCCAGGCTCATGCCGCCGCCCAGCGCGCCGGTGATGCTGATCGTGTTGCCCTCCACCGCGACGACCGTCGCGCTGATCGCGAATTCCGCCAGCGACTCCGTCGCGATGGTTCCGCTGCTGAACTGGACGAAAGGCACCCAGCACGACCGGATCTCGCTGTCGGTGAGCCCGAAGCACTCGCGCAGGATCACCTCGAGCAGCCGGTAGCCGAAGATCGAGCAGTCGATGCTGCTGACATGGGGGACCAGCACCCGGGTGCTCTTGCGCGACCAGTCGAGCGGATAGTGCACCCCCGCCGTCGCGGTCAGCCGCGGACGGTCCTCCGCGTCGCGGTCGACGGTGATGTCGAAGATGCGGTGGGTGATCCGCTTGTACCCCTCGCCGAAGAACCGCCCGTCCCGGTGGCCCAGCACGGTGTCGATGTCGGCGTAGGCGATCAACTCGGTGGACATGTCGCTTCCTTTCATGCCGCGGCCTGCGCGTCGGCGGGCTCGGC
Organism: Nocardia sp. NPDC019219; assembly: GCF_040632645.1. Lineage (NCBI taxonomy): Bacteria > Bacillati > Actinomycetota > Actinomycetes > Mycobacteriales > Nocardiaceae > Nocardia > Nocardia sp. NPDC019219. Next base: position 79,838 of record NZ_JBEYCG010000005.1, read on the forward strand.
GAACTGGGTGACCACCTTGGCGCCGATGCCGCGCAGCGACAGGCCCCTGCTGAGTTCGAGCGCGGAGATCTTGACGTCGAGCTCCTTCTCGGTGCGGGCCCCGAATTCCATCGCCATGAGCGAGTCCATGCCGAGGTCGGTGACCGGCTCGTCGATGTTGATGGCGTCGGTGTCCACGCCGAGCACCACCGCGAGCTGGTCGGCGAGGCGCTGGGCGACGAAGTCGGCGCGCTGTTCGGTGGGCAGTGCGAGGATCTCCGCGCGCAGCGTGCCGCCGGCCTCACCGGTCACCCCGATATCGGCGAGCAACTGGCGGAAGCGCCGGGTGTCGGTGGACGGCCGTGCCACCCGCGACCACACCGTCCAGTCGATGTCGGCCACCGCGACCTGGGCGCTGTCGAGGGTCAGGCATTCGCGCAGCAGGGCGGTGGCGCGGTCCATGTCGATGGGCAGGAACCCGATCGACTTGACGTAGTCCACCAGCGCCTCGGTCTTGTCGGCCATGCCGCCGCCGCTCATGAAGCCCCAGTTCACCGCCAGTGCCGCGGCGCCGCGTGCCCGCCGCTGGGCCGCGAGCGCGTCCAGCGCGGCGTTGGCGGCGGCATAGCCGACCTGCGGGGTGATGCAGCCCAGCGCGCTGATCGAGGAGTACAGCACGAACATGTCCAGCTCGATGCCCGCGGCCTCGACCGCCCGGTCCAGATGCTGCGCTCCGCGGACTTTCGCGAACAACTCGTCGAGCGACTCCCGGGTGATCTGCGGGACGGGCAGGTTGTTCACCACCCCTGCGGCGTGGAAGATGCCCCGCAGCGGCCCCACGGACCGGATGCGGTCCACCAGCGCGACGGTCGCGGCGTAGTCGGCGACGTCCACCCGCTCCTCGATCACCGTCACCCCCGCCGCGGTGAACGCCGCGACCTGCTCGCGGGCCTGCGGTGTGGCGGCTCCGCTGCGGCCGACGAGCACCAGTTTCCGGGCGCCCTCGGCGACCAGCCAGCGGGCGGTGGCCGAGCCGAACCCGCCGAAACCGCCGGTCACCAGGTAGCAGCCGTCCGGGTCGATGCGCGGATGGGCGATCGCGGGGCGCACCATCGGGCGTTCCTCGCGCAGGTCGAGCACCACTCGGCCGATCTGGTCGGATCGGGCGACCGACTCGAATGCCGCGGCCAGCTCCGACACCGGATAGGCCGTGTACGGCAGGTACTGGTACCGTCCCGCGCGCAGTGCCGCGTGGCTGGCCCGCATCGGCGCGCGGAGCAGTTCCGGGTCGTGGGCCAGCGCACGGTCCATGTCGACGGAGAAGAACGTCAGGTTGCGGTCGAAGGGCTCCAGATCGATGACCCCGCCGGTGTAGATGTCGGCCTTGCCGATGTCGACCACGCGGCCGAATTCCGCGGCCACCCGGAAGTTCTGGCGCAGGATCTCGCCGGGCGCCGAACTGTAGACGACGTCGACGCCGCGTCCGCCGGTCAGCTCGGCGATCTCGTCGACGAAGTCGGCCGAGCGCGAGTTCAGCACGTGCTGCGCGCCGAGCCCGCGCACCTGCGCCCGCCGCTCGGGCGTGCCCGCGGTCGCGATCACCGTGGCGCCGATGTCCAGCGCGACCTGCACCGCGGCCATGCCCATGCCGCCCGCCGCGCCGTGCACGAGCACGGTCTCGCCGGGCCGCAGGCGAGCCAGCGTGCGCAGGCCGAATTCGGCGGTGAGGAACGGCAAGCCGGACCCGCAGGTCAGCGGATCGTAGTCCGCTCCGGGCAGCAGGTCGTGCGGCATGGTGGCCCCCGCGTCAACGGGCATCGTCACGTACTTGCGGAGGATGTCGCGAGCGCACACCATCATCCGGTCGCCGACCGCGACGCCGGTGACGCCGGGCCCGACGCGCTCCACCACACCGGAGCCCTCCATGCCGACCGTCGTGCCGAAATAGGTGCCCGCGAGCTCCTTTTCGGTGAGCACGCCGATGACCTTCATCGCGTCCTTGTAGTTGAGCCCGGCCGTCTCCATCCGGACCTCGATCTCGCCGGGACCGGGTGCGATGCGCTCGGTTTCGCGCAAGGCCAGGTCGGACATCAGCCGCGACTTGGGGATCTCCACCGTGAACGAGGCTTCCGGGTCCGGCAGCGGGGTGGCCCGGTTGCGCTGCTCGAGGTGCGTGCCGAAATTGCGGTCCAGCCGCACCGCCCAATGGTCGGCTCCGCGCACGCCGATCTCGTCGAGCACGTCGTCGGCGAGAACGAGGTCGGCGAGCGTCGTGGCCCGCGGGTCCGCGTCGACCAGCCGCCAGCCCGCGGCGGGCTGCTCGTTCAGCAGGGCGCGCCGCGCACCCACCAGTGCGCCGTGTGACACCTGGGCGGTGCTGTCGGCGGGCGTGCACAGCGCGTTCTCGGTGACCACGACGCCGTGCACGTGGACGTGCGGCGCGTCGGCGAGCAGATGCTCGATCGCGTTCGCCACGCGCGCGAGCCAGTAGACGTTGCGCGCGGCGTCGAACGCCGCGCCGAACACGCTGACCACGCGGATGCGTTCGGCGATCGGCTCGCCGTCGGGGGAGCGCAACGCCAGCCGCAGGCGCTCGTCGTTGTCGTCGGCGTCGGGGTCGCCGAGCACGACGGTGCGGTCGGCGCGGTCGCCCAGCAGCGCGGTCGCCCGGTCGGCCGCGTCGGCGCCGACGCACACGGCGACCACGATCTCCGCCTCGGCCGGACGCGCGCCGGACGGCGCCTCGACGAGCTCCCAGATGGGCTGGTAGAACACGCGTTCCAGCTGATGGATGGCATCGACAGTCGCGCTGACCGGGCGGAATTCGACGCCCAGCAGTCGCATGGCCACCTCGCCGTCCTCCCCGACGACGGCGATGTCGGCGCGCAGCGGGTCCATCCCGCGCCGGGTCACCACGACCCGCGGGCGTTCGGGCAGCGGGCCCAGCCGCCGCACCCGGGCGATGGCGGCGGGCACGATCGCCACGCCGGTGTCGGTATCCGCGGCCAGCGCGGCGACGCATTGCAGCGCGGCGTCGACCAGGGCCGGATGGGCCAGGTGCCGGACCGGCGAGGCTTCCTCGACCGGTGCGAGCGAGGCGACCACCGCGTCCGCGCCGACGACGGCCGACACGATGCGCTGGAAGGCAGGCCCGTAGTCCAGGCCGCGAGCCGCCAAGCCGCGATAGAGATCCGGTCCCGCGACGGTGGCGGCGTGCTCCGGGGCCTCGACCTCCACGACGGCGGCGGCGAAGTCGGCTTCGATGAGCCTGCCGTGGGCGTTGAGCGTCCAGGTGGCGGCGGTGGCCGAGCGCGAGCGGATCTGGAAGCGCTTGGTCGACTCCTCGACGCTCACCCGCAGCACCGGGACGTCGTGCTCGTCGATCACCAGGGGCGCGACGAACTCCACCGACTCCAGGCCGACGCTCGTGCGCCCGGTGCGCTCGACGGCGGCGCTGAGCGCGGCGTCGAGATAGGCCGCCCCGGGCAGCACCACATGCCCGTCCACGACGTGGTCGCGCAGCCACGGCAACCGCGAGACCGACAGCTGCACCTCCCATTCCGGGTTCGCCGCGGCGGTGCGGTCGCCCAGCAGCGCGTAGCCGTCCGGCGTGCCGAGGCGATCGAGCAAAGTGACCGGTTCGTCGTGCCAGACCCGTTTGCGCTGCCACGGGTACGCGGGCAGGTCCAGGTGCTCGACGACCGAGTCCGGCCGGCCCGGCACGGTCGAACCGTCCAGCGAGCCGGCGACATACAGATCCGCGACGGCGCGCAGCACGTTGTTGCGGTCGCGCAGATCGCGCGAGAGCGTGGTGACCGCGGCGCCGATCACGCCGCGATGGATCAGCATCTCGCGGATGTTGCCGCTGAGCACCGGGTGCGGGCCCACCTCGAGGAAGACCCGGTGGCCCGCGTCGACCAGCGCGCCGATGGCGTCGGCGAACCGGACCGGTTCCCGGACGTTGCGGCACCAGTAGTCCGCGTCCCATTCCGCGCCCGCGATCTCGGCGGCGGTCACCGTGGAGTACGTGGTGAGTTTCGCGTCCCGCGGCGCGAGCTGGCTCAGCGCCGCGCGCAGATCGTCGAGGATCGGGTCCATCAAATGGCTGTGGTAGGGCACCTCGACCCGGAGGCTGCGCGCGAATGTGCCGGTGGCCGACAAGGTGTCGCGCAGCAACTCGAGGTCCCCGCTGTCGCCGGCGAGGGTGACCGCGCCGGGGCTGTTGACCGCGGCGATCGAGATGCTGTCGGTGCGGGCGAGCAGCTCCCGCGCTTCGTTCTCGGACATGCCGAGGGCCAGCATCCCGCCGGTGCCCGCGGTGGTCGCCTGCAGCCGGGCGCGGTGGTAGCTGACGGTGAGCGCGTCCCGCAGCGACAGCGCGCCGGACACGTACGCGGCGGTGACTTCGCCGACACTGTGCCCGAGCACCACCGCCGGATACACGCCGTACTCGGCCAATTCGGCGGTCAGCGCGGCCTGCAGCACGAAGTTGGCCGGCTGGGCGTAGGCGGTGCGCATGATCCGCGAGCCGGCCTCGTCGGCGAGCATCTCGTCCAGGATCGACCAGCCCGCGATGGAGACGAACTCGCGGTCGATCTCTCTGGCGACCTTCGCGAACGTGCTGTCGGTGGTGAGCAGTTCGCGGCCCATGCCCCACCACTGCGGGCCCATACCGCTGAAGACGAAGACCGGCTCGACCTCACCGTCGCCGATCACCCGGGACGGAACCCGGCCCTCGCCCGCGGCGAAGGCGCGCAACTGTGTGCGCAGATCGTCGGCGTCGTCGTAGGCGAAGCCGACCCGCAGGGGGTGATGGGCGCGCCGGGTCCACGCGGCCGCGGTGACCGCGTCGGCGGGATGACGGTCGAGCGCGTGCGCGAGTTCGTCGGCGAGCGCCCGGACCGCGGTCTCGTGGCGGCCGGAGATCGGCAGCACCTTCGGCACCGGGCGCTCGTCCTCGGCCCGCGCGGCCCTCGGTGGTGCTTCGACCAGGATGACGTGGGCGTTGGTGCCGCCGTACCCGAAGCCGTTGACCGCGACCACGCCTTTGCCCGGCGCCGCCGGTAGCGGTTCGGGCTGGAGCGGAACCCGTAGTCGAAGCTCGTCGAACTTGATCTCGGGATTCGGTGTGCGGAGCTCGAATTGGGGCGCGACCGTGCGGTGGTGCAGTGTGAGCGCCGCTTTGATCAGGCTCGCGACTCCGGCCGCGGCCTCGGTGTGCCCGAAGTTGTTCTTGACCGAGCCGACCGGCACCGGTTCGCCGCGGCCGTCCACCGCGCCGTACACCGCGCCCAGCGCGGACAGTTCGATCGGGTCGCCGACCGCGGTGCCGGTGCCGTGCGCCTCGAGATAGCTCACCTCGTGCGCCGCCACGCCCGCGTCGTCGCGCACCTGGCGGGCCAGCTGTTCCTGCGCGACGGGATTCGGCACCGGGATGGCCATGGTGCGGCCGTCCTGGTTGACGCCCGTCGCGCGGATGACGGCGTAGACGCGGTCGTTGTCGCGCTGCGCCAGATCCAGCGGCTTGAGCAGCACCGCGCCCGCGCCCTCGGCGCGGCCGTACCCGTCGGCGGCGGCGTCGAAGGTCTTGCAGCGGCCGTCGGCCGACAGGAACCGGCCCTTGCACATCGAGATGAACGTCTCCGGCTGCAGCATCGCGTTCGCCCCGCCGGCCAGCGCGATCTCGCATTCGCCGTTGGCGATCGCCTGCACCGCGAGATGCGTGGCCACCAGCGACGACGAGCACGCGGTGTCGACGGTCAGGCTGGGGCCGTGCAGGTCGAGCAGATAGGAGATCCGGTTGGACAGCAAGGTGTGCGAGGCGCTCATCGCGGTGTGGCTGGTGATCGCCGAGCGGACCAGCGGCCCGCTGCGCCCGAGCACGTTGTCGAGGATGAAGCCGCCGACGTAGACGCCGACGCGGTGACCGGAGACCCGGCCCGCCATGCCTGCGTCGTCGAGCGCCTCCCAGGTCACCTCCAGCAGCAGCCGCTGCTGCGGGTCGAGGATGGCGGCCTCCTTCTGGGCGATGCCGAAGAAATCGGCGTCGAAATCCCACAGCGGCTGGGTGAGAAATCCGCCGCGCCGGGTGTACATACGCCCCGGCGCATCCGGATCCGGGTCGTAGTACTTTTCGACGCTCCATCGGTCCGGCGGTATATCGACGATACCGTCGCCTTTGCCGAGCAGGAAATTCCAGTAACTATGCGGGTCGAATACGCCGCCTGGAAAACGGCAGCCGATACCCACTATTGCAATGTCGACCATTGTTTCTCCTGGCCTGAAATGCGGGACCTTGCTGAGCCCCCCGACCGCAGCAGCAAAAATATCTGACGAGCTTCTTCGCTCGAATGGTCATGTTATTGCGCATGCCACTCGGGCGTCAATTGCGTTGCACTACAGTTTCTTCAATTTGCGTAATGTCGCCACCAGGGGCGCGTTCGAAATCATCCCGTGCGTGATGTTCGGATGAATTGCGCTGAGATTCATGAGCACGGCGTAGCGCAGACCGTGGTCGCGCCAGTCCGCCACCTGCTCGACGATCTCCTCCGGCGTCCCGGTGAGGCAGAATTCGCGCACCAGCGACGGCGGGACCTTCTCGACGTAGTCCAGCACCGTGCGCTCGTCCAACGTCTGCGGCAGGTAGTCCTGCAGGCCGGTGAAATCCTCGCCCAGGGGATGGGTCGCGCCGTGCCTGGTCCACATCTCACCCGGGGCGCACAGGGTCAGCGCCCGTGCGCCGACGCTCTCGACCAGGGCGTCCACCTCCGCGGGGCGGGTCGCGGTGAGCACGCTGAACACGGCGGCGGGCGCGACCGACAACGGGTCGCGGCCCGCGTCGGAGGCCGCCGCGCGGACCAGCTCCAGGCGATGCCGGTACTCGTGCGGGCGCTGCGCGAAGCCGGGGAACCATACGTCGGCGTAACGCCCGGCGGCCCGCAGCATCCGCGGGCCCCCTGCGGCGACCCAGATCTCCGGGCGGGTGCCGCGGTACGGCGGCACGTCGAAGACCGCGTCACGCAACGGGAAGTGCGGCGAGTCCCTGTTCACCAGGCTGCCGTGGGAGTCCCACAGCGCCCGGATGGTGGCCAGCGCCTCTTCGAACCGCCCGACCGGAGCGGTCCAGTCCACGCCGTAGGGCTCGTTGTTGTCCCGGATGCCGGTGCCGATGCCCAGAATCGCCCTGCCCCGGCTCAAGTGATGCAGGGTGGCCGCGGCCTGCGCGGTCACCGCGGGATTGCGCCGGCCGGCGTCGGTGACGCCGACCCCGAGCCGCAGGCGCGCCAAGCGGTTCTGCGCGGCGAGGTAGCCCAGCGCCGTCCACGGTTCGTAGATGCCGTCGGCGTGCGGCGCGAGCCGGGTGATGCCGACGTGCCGCGGTTTCCAGATCGAGGCGGGCAGGATCGAGGGCAGATGGTCGGTCACCCAGAGCGAGTCCGCCCCGCCCGCCATCGCCACCGAGCGGCTGCCGCGAAATTGCAGATCGGGCGCGAACCGGGTGTAGACACCGGAATCCATCACACCTGTGCGGAATTTCGCCATGTTCGTCCTATCGCACTACTTGGGTACTGGTTCGAGAACGGCGCTGGTCTCGGGGATTTCGATACGGTCGTGCAGGCGGCCGAGCCGGCGCGGCGCCCACCAGTTGGCCGCGCCGAGCATGCGCATCAAGGCGGGCGCGAGCACGCCGCGGATCAACGTGGCGTCGCTCAGCACCGCCAGGGTCAGGCCGAGACCGAACAGCTGGATGAACGACACGTGCGAGGTCACCATCCCCGCGAAAGCGATCGCCATCAGGCAGGCGGCCGCGGTGAAGATGCGCGCGGTGCGGGCGACGCCGGTCGCCACCGCACGCGTGTTGTCGCCGGAGGCCAGCCACTCTTCCCGGATCCGGGACAGCAGGAACACCTCGTAGTCCATCGAGACGCCGAAGGCGATGCAGAACATCAGAATCGGCATGGTCGGCACGAGATATCCGGTCGGGGTGAAACCGAGCAGATCCGACAGATGCCCCTGCTGGAAGACCCAGACCATGGCGCCGAAGGTCGCCGCCAGCGAAAGCGTGTTGAGCAGAAGCGCTTTGATCGGCAGCAGCACACTGCCGGTGAAGAAGAACAGCACCACCACCGTCGACAGCGCGATCACGAAGATCGCCAGGGGAACCTTCGCCGCGAGCGCGTCGAGCGCGTCGACGCTTTCGGCCGCCGCGCCACCGAGCAGCGCCCGGCCCGGAGCGGGGACCGCGCGCACCTGGTGGAGCTGCTCGATCGCGGCGGGGGAGTACGGGTCGAGCCGGGTGCCCACGCGCAGATACGTGCCCGCGTCGCCGCGCATACCGGGCGGCGCCGAGGCCACTTTCAGCCCGCCGGTGTAGACGCCCGCCGCGGACAGCACCGACGTGACGTCCTGCACGCGCGACAAACGCTCGGCGTAGGCGGCGATCTCGGCGTCACCGCCCCGGAATGCGGGCACGGCCACGAGCACTCCGGCCATGGCGTTCTCCCGGAAGCCGGTGCGCAGCGCGTCGCCGACCTCGTGGCTGGACGCCCCGGCGATGACCCGGTCGTCGGCGGCGCCGAACCGGACGGACAGGAACGGCGACCCCAGCACCAGCAGCAGCGCGACGACCGCCACCGCGGACACCACCGGGCGGCGCATCACCAGCAGCACCGCGCGATACCAGCGGGTTTCGGCGACTTCCACCGGAGCGGGACGCGACCGGCGGCGCAGCAATGCTCGCACGTCGAGTGCGTCGACGCGGGGCCCGAGCAGCGCCAGCGCGGCGGGGACCAGCAGCAGTGTGGTGAACACGGCCGCCCCGAGCACGGCCAGCCCCGCGTAGGCCAGCGATCGGAGGAAATACAGCGGGAAGACCAGCAACGTCGACAGCGACAGCGCGATCACCACCCCGGAGAACAGGACGGTACGACCCGCCGTCCGCGCCGTGCGCGCGACCGCGGAACCGGTGTCGTGTCCGGCGGCGAGTTCCTCGCGGAACCGGCTGACCATGAACAGGCTGGAGTCGATCGCGACCGCGAAACCGAGGGCGCTCATCATGTTCAGCGCGAAGATCGATACGTCGCCGACCTCGGTGAGCAGCCGCAGGATCGGCAGGGTCGCGAAGATGTTGAACACGCCCACCGCCAGCGGGATCAGCGCCGCGGTCAGGCTGCCGAAGACCAGGATCAACGCCAGACCCGTCAGCGGTATCGCGATCGCCTCGGTGATCAGCAGGTCGGTGACGATCTGATGGCTCATCTCGTCGAAGGCCACCGCCTGGCCGCCCGCCCGCACGGTGACGCCGTCGAAATCGCCGCTCACCTGATCGGCGATGGCGCCGGCCCGTGTGGGCGCGTCGGTGTCGTCGCCGGTGACGTGGGCCAGGACCAGGCCCTCGCGGCCGTCGTTGCCGCGCAGGCCCTGCCGCAGATCCGGCGGAAGTTCCCAGTAGGACTGGACCGCGTCGACCTCGCTGCGGCCACGCAGGTCCCCGGCCAGACGTTCGCCGACCGTGCGCGCCGCCGGGCCGTCGAGTCCTTCCGGAGCGGTGACCAGCAGCACGAGATTCGGTGCGGCGCCGGGGAACTCGCGGCTGAGGAACGTCGCGACCTCGGCGGATTCGGTGTCGGACGGGAGGTAGCCGCCGGATTTCAGGTGGGCGGGCGCCGACCAGCCCAGCCCGACGCAGACGATCCCGATGAGCAGCGCGCCATAGAGGATGGATCGCGGTCGCCCGACTGCCAGGCGTGCGAGACCAGCAAGCATGATGAATGACCTCTTCTCGGATTCCGGCCGTGCGTCGCGGCTGTGGCGGTGCTATTCGGTGGCGCCGGAATCGATGTAGCTGGCCAGCGCCCGCCATTCCTTGGCGTTGCGGCTGGCGAGTTCGGCGACGGCCGGGATGCAATGCGGAGGGACGGTGGCCACCAACGCGGTCCACACCTCGCGCTGCATCGAGTGGGTGTGCAACCAGCGCAGCAGGTCGCGGCCTTGCTGACTGTGCCGCATGGCCGGGTCGCGAGTGAGCTGCTGCAGCAGCAGCGCGCTGCCCTCGGGCTGGTCGGCGGCGTTGTCGTGCTCGGGGGACCCCGTCTCGCGCAGACGTTTCCGGATCGCGTGCGCCGTGCTGATGGACACCTCCGCCGCGGCGGCCAGCGCGCGCAACGGCATGTCCGGCGAGGTGGCCAGCAGCTCGGCGACGCGGCGTCTGCGCTGGGCGCGGTCCAACGGCCTGCGCCTGCCGTCGGCGCCGACGCGGATGTTCGACTGCGGAATTTCCGCAGTCGAACGTTGTCGAATCGTGGCCACCGTTCGCGCCGACAACCCCGTGGTGGACGCGATGGCGCGGTCGGACAATTCCGGCAGAGTCTCGATGATCCGCTCGGCCGCCGCTTTCCGATCCGCGAGCGTCAACGGCAGCCCGTGCGTCGTATTCAGTTCGACGCCACGGAGAAAAGCCTCGGCCTGTGTTCCGTCGAAGAACACGACCTCGATGTGCTCGCGTCCGAGCCATTGCGCGGCGCGCAACCGATGCATTCCGTCGATGACGCGCATCGTGCTGCGGTGCACCAGAATCGGCGGCAATTCGGTGTCGCTCTCGGCCAGCCGCGCGATATGCCGGCGATCCTCTCCGTTCGACCGCGGCGAGTCCGCGGGCAGCAGGTCGTCGATCGATACGCGATACCGCGCGTTCGACGTCAGTGGCACCACATCGCCGCTCGCCAATTTAAACTCAGCGGACATTTCGAACCCCCAGGGTCGCCCTGAATCAGATCGGTCCTCGATGACCCGATGGACCATCCCGAACCCGGTTAGGCTTCGACCGACCGATCGGTCACAGCGTAGGTGCGGCCGGTGCCCGACACTAGCCTTTTCAGAAAGAGTGGGGAGAATTCGGAAACATGACAGTCATTGCCGACCCCGGTCGCACGGCACTGCTCATCGCGGGCACCGTGGTAGCGGAACGCGAAGGGCTGCACCGTCTTTCGATCAACGCGGTGGTCGAGGAGGCCGGGATGGCCAAGGGCACCTTCTACCACCACTTCGTCAACCGCCGCAGCTACGTCATCGCGCTGCACCGCCGCTTCTTCGACGCGCTGTCACAGTCGGTGGCCGCGGCGCTGGCCGGGATACCGCCGGGCATCGAACGGATCGCACCCAGCCTGGACGCGTTCCTGGATGCCTGCCTCGATGCCCGTGGCACCGAGGCGTTCATGGTCCAGGCGCGCACCGATCCGGATCTGCGCGAGGAGATCCGCCGCCGTCACGAGCTGTTCATCGCGGTGGGGCGGCCGGACATGGTCGCCGCCGGGTGGCCCGACCCGGACGCCGCCTCGCGGATGAAGGTCGCCATGGTCGGTGAGATCTGCTTGGCCGAGCTGACGTCCCGGCGTGCGCGTCCGGATCTGCGCACGGCGGCCGTGCGGATGCTGACCGCCAACCGCACCGGGCCGCTCGGGCCGGAGCCGTGCGAGGACAACGAGCCCTAGGCTCTGCTGTGCCCGCAGCAGCGGATCAGCGGGTAGCCTCGCTGCCCGATGCGTTCCCGGTCGCCGGCAGGTTGGCGGCGCAGACCGCCTCGACGAACTCACCGACGGTGGCTCCGGTCAGATGGCGGGCCAGATCGGCCTCGGTGATGATGCCGACCAGCACGCCGTGGTCGGTGACCGGGAGCCGGCGGACCCGGTGCTGCTCCATGAGCACCAGCGCGTCGTTCATCTCGGTGTCGATCTCGACGGTGTGCAGTCGATCGGCGCCCTGCGCCAATTCTCCGGCGGTGGTGGTCTTCGGATTCGCGCCGACGCCGACGACCTTCACAACGATGTCGCGATCGGTGACGATGCCGACGGGACGGCCTTCGCCGTCGCAGATCGGCAGCGCGCCGATATCGAGCAGCCGCATCCGCTGGGCGGCTGCCTCCATGGTGTCTCGCACACTGATGTGTTGCACGTCGGCCCGCATGATCGTCCGCGCGGTGGTCATGATGTGTCTCCTTCCACTCCGGCGGCGTGCTCGCTACGTCGATCATCATTCGACGGCGACGGGGGCACCGACAGAGCAGAAGGTCATCAGGCTGGTCGGACCGGTTGCGGGCCGGACCGTCAGATGTTCAGCGGAGCGGTCGGCGGGAAGGTGACCGGCAGTTCGGTCAGTGCCCTGTGGAAGGGCCCAGGTCGCCAGCTGGGTGTCCCGTTGGGCAGGTTCGGTCGGATCTCCGGCAGCGCGTCGAGAAGCTGGTCGATGGCCTCTTGCGCGATCAGGTAGGCCAGGGACCGCGCCGGGCAGGCATGCGGGCCGAGGCCCCACGCCAGGTGGGAGCGGTTGCCGGTCAGGTCGCCTGCGCGGATCGCGGGATCGTTGTTGCAGGCGGCCATGCTGATGACGACGGGCTGGTGTGCGGGCAGCCAGACGCCGTCGATGAGGATCGGATGGCGTGGGTAGGTGATCAGCAGGTTCGCCAGCGGCGGGTCGTCGAACAAGACCGCATCGATGGCGTCGCGGGACGACAGGTTGCCGCCGAGAATGCTGTCGCCGTAGCGCTCGTCGGTGAGGATCAGCAGCAGGGTGTTGACGATCAGGTTCAGCTGGAATTCGATCCCGGTGCCGTAGACCTGTGACACGTGGTGCGAGGCCTCTACGTCGTTCAGCCGGGCGGGATGCTGCAGCAGGACCGAGGTGATGTCGCGGTCGGGTTCGGCGCGTTTGAGCGTCACGAGGCTCATCAGAGCCTCCCCGAGCATCTGGTTGCCCTTCTCGGCGTCGACACCCTCGAGGAGGGCAGCCGTGCCGGCGGCCACTTGCCCGCCGATCTCCGGGGGGCAGCCGAGCAGATAGTTCACCACCTCGAACACCAGCGGGAACACGTACTGGCGGATCAGGTCGGCGGACCCGTCCTGGCAGAAGGAGTTGATCAGCGGGATGGCGACGCCCTCCACGACGGCGTGCAGGGCATACAGGTCGACCTCGTCGATGGCCGCGGTGATCGCGCCGCGGTAGCGAGTGAAGTCGGTCCCGGTGCTGCGACTGGCCATGGGCCGCCACTCCAGCAGGGGCAGGATGGGGCAGTCGGCGGGAATGTTCTGCTGCCAGGCGCGTGGATCGGCGGGGAAGTGCTCGGGGTCGTTGAGGATCCGCACCGCGGTGCTGTAGCCGATCACCAGCGTGGCCGGTACGCCCGGCGCCAACTCCACCGGCGCCAATGACCCGTAGCGACTGCGCATTTCGCGATAGACATGGTGGGGATCAGCCGCGAACTCGGCCGAGTACAGGGGCACCCGTGGGTCGTCGGAATCGACGGGCGAGCCGTGGACGACCGGGCACGACTGCGCCGGAGCCTGAGATCCCAGCATACTCAAGAGCAAACTCCAAACTGGTTCGTATGCACTAGCTGACTGCTGAAGCACCGCTCCCTGCCCGGACACTGCACCGGAGCGAGTTTCCGGGTCTGCGCCGGAACCGGTAGATGGTATAGCGCGCACGGATCCGATCCATCACCGCGCGAGGGAATACGCCTCGCGGCACGCTGTCCGGGACGCGCGGCCGGACTGTTGCCCGGCCGCGCCGCCACGAGAATCCGGCGTCAGACGCCGAGGGCGTCCAACGAATCGTGGTCGTCGATAGCCGTGGTGATCCGCTTCAACAGCGTCAAGCACGTCTCCACGGGCTGCATCTTCGGTTGGTACGCCGCCCTGCCGATCGTGAACGCCCAAGCCGCGTAGGCGAACATCGACTGTTGCCGGTAGGCCAGCCATGCGTCGTCGAAGGAGGGCGCGTGACCGTCGAGGCTGCCGAGCTCGTCCAGGTAGGCCGCCAGCAGATCGCGGTCCCAGGCGCGTCGGTCCTCGGGCTCGCACCCCGAGTTGACGGTATAGGCGAAATCGTGCGCCCACCCGCCCCGCATGACCACCTGCCAGTCGACGAATCCCATTCGCCCGGAGCCGGTTCGGTAGGTCTGGCCGATGTGCGGGTCACCGTGCAGCAGGGTCTGGGGCAGTTCGCTCGTCGCTTTGTCGATCGCGCGCTCCACACCGGCCCACAGCCGCTCGGCCTGTCCGTGGAGGGTCGCGGGCACCACGTCCGCGGCGCGGCGCAGACCGACTTCGCAACGTTTTTTCATGTCGATGGCGGCAAGGTATGCCTGCAGCGCCTCGGTGGTCGTCTTGAGGTCGGCGATCGACGGATGGTTCCAGAAGGTGCGGTGCAGCCGGGCGAGGTTGCGGACCAGATCTTCGATCTGATCGCGGGCGATCGGGGCGTTCGGCTCGATGAACTGCGCACCGCGGGTCGCGGCGATGTCCTCCATGAGGGCGATCGATCGCCAGGACGCCGGGTCGGCGGCGCCCCAGTAGCCGAACGGAGCCTCGATGTCGGCCTGCGGGCGGAAGTCTCTGAAGAAGCGGGTTTCGCCGTCGATCATCTTCCCGCCACCCAGCAGAATGCGCTGCGAGAAGGCGGTCGTGGTCTTCGCGAACAGTTCGGTGGGCAAGCCCGCCTGCGTGCCGGCGTCGTTGTAGCCGACGCGAATCGCGACGCGAGTGGACGTTCCGCGGCTGCCGTTCGAGGTCTCGAACGAGACGACTTCGGCTCCGGGGACGTCGCGGCACAGGACGGCCGTCAGCCACCGCGGTGTGACGGTTTCACCGGACACCGGAACGTCCTCGACGTCCCGGGCTTTCGGCCGGATCAGCTTCTCGCCCAGGATGTGAGCGCCAACTGTGACCGACCGGCCGAGCAACCATAGCTTGTGGTTCATGAGCCTGCCTCGATTCCGGAGTACGACATGACCACCCGCGCAGCGGGATCACCGGTGCACGGGTCCGCAGGACAGTACCGCATGCCCTCGAAGCGGTTGGACCGCAAGAGGATTCCCGATGCGCGGCGACAACGAGCAGGTAGCCGATGCCGCGGTCAGAGCGGTCCGGAGCCGCGCGGGGTCACCAGGCCGGATTCGTAGGCGAAAACGACGAGTTGGGCGCGGTCGCGGGCGTGCAGCTTCGTCATGGCGCGATTGACGTGGGTTTTGGCGGTGAGCGGGCTGATCGTCATGCGGCCGGCGATCTGGTCGTTGGACAGACCCTGGGCGACCAGCACGACCGCTTCACGCTCGCGGTCGGTGAGTTCTCTCGATCCGGCGACGGCGCTGGTCTGCGGCGGCTGGGTGACGTAGCGGTCGATCAGCCTGCGGGTGATCGACGGTGCGAGCAGGGCGTCCCCGCGTGCGGCGACGCGTACGGCGTGCAGGAAGTCCTCCGGCTGGATGTCCTTGACGAGGAATCCAGCGGCCCCGGCTCGCAGCGCGTGGAAGACGTGTTCGTCCGAGCCGTAGTTGGTCAGGATGACGACGTGCACCCCGGCGAGCGCAGGGTCCGCGGCGATGCGCCGTGTCGCTTCGATACCGTCGGCGACCGGCATCCGGACATCGATGAGCGCGACGTCGGGCAGATGCTGTGCGGCCAGCGCCACCCCCTCGCGGCCGTCCGCGGCCTCGGCCACCACCTCGATGTCGTCCTCGGCGTCCAGCAGCGCACGGAATCCGCTGCGGATGAGCGGCTGGTCGTCGACGAGCAGCACACGAATCATGAC
The DNA here is from genome assembly GCF_040632645.1 of Nocardia sp. NPDC019219. NCBI lineage: Bacteria > Bacillati > Actinomycetota > Actinomycetes > Mycobacteriales > Nocardiaceae > Nocardia > Nocardia sp. NPDC019219. The sequence continues at coordinate 95,399 of NZ_JBEYCG010000005.1, forward strand.
GGTCGGTCCACGGGAAGTTCGGCGTGGACGGTGAACCCGCCCGCGCTGCGCGGCGACGCCCGCAGTCGCCCGCCGAGGGCGGTGACTCGTTCGTGCATGCCGAGCAGCCCGACGCCCGGCACCGCAGCGGCGCCGGGCGTGGCTTTCCCGTCGTCGTCGACCTGGATGACCAGCGCGTCGGGGCGGTAGCCGATCCGGACCGACGCCGTCGCCGCGCCCGCGTGCCGGGCGATGTTGGTCAGCGACTCCTGAACGATCCGGTAGGCCGTCCGGTCGACCGCCGTAGGCAGGGCCGGCCGTTGTCCCTCGACCGTCAGCGTGGCGTCCAATCCGGTCAGCCGGGAACGGTCCACCAGGTCCGGGACGTCATCGAGTCCGTGCCCGCGGGTTTCACCGTCGTCGCGCAGCGCCCGCAGCGTCGCCCGGAGTTCTCGCGCCGCCTCGCGACCGGCCTCGCGGATCGCGAGCAGGGCCTCCGGCGCCGGTTCCCCCCGCTTGTGCGCCAGATGAACGGCGACCTCCGCCTGCAGCTTGATCACCGAGATCTGATGGGTGAGCGAATCGTGCAGTTCCCGTGCGATGTGCAGTCGCTCTTCGCCGGCGCGCCGCCGCGCGGTCTCCTCGCGGGTGCGCTCGGCTTCGTCGGCCCGCCGTTCGGCTTGCCGCAGCGCTTCCCCCGCCGCACCGGCCGCGATCAGCCAGGCCAGTTCGAGGGCTCCTCTGGCTTGCGCGAACGCCGCGTCCACGTCGTGCAGGGAGGCCAGCGCCGCGAGCGGCAGACCGGCCAGCAGGATCACCGCCGACCCCGCCGCGATCATCCGATGTCCCGCCCGCACAGCGGCGTAGACGGCGAACAGATACGCGACCGCAGGCACGTCGAAACCGACAGCTTGGTAACCCAGCGCGCACGCCCCCGTGATGACCAGCACGGCGACCGGAGCCCATCGGCGCGCGGCCAGCGCCAGCCCGCCGCCGACCAGCGACGCGTAGCCCAGCGGGTCGAGATCCGTGGGTGAGTGCTGCCGGGACAGCCCGGTGGACAACAGGATCGCGGCCACGCCGACGGCAATCGCCCAGTCCGCGATCCGCTCCCTGCTCATGCGTGCACCCTAGCGGGATCCGCACGCCGAGGACTCCTACGCACGCATGATCTATCGCCTACCGCGTTCGCAGTACTCCGGCAGGCCGCCACGACGTCCGAGGTAGTCGGATACGACATCGGGGGCAGTACGAAATGTCTCCTTGCGCTGGACGACCCGGGCGGCTCCGACGGACATGATCGAGGCGAAGTCGGTATTCACGAAAAGGAGCACCTCGTGTCCGTTCATCGTCCTCTCTCCGCCCCAGCCCTGCTCGCAGCGTTCGCACTCGTCAGCCCGGCGACCGCGCACGCATCGGCACAGTCGGCTGCCGCCGCGGTCACAACACTGAGCGCCGGTCGTCTCGCAGGCAGTGCAGCGGCATTGATCGCCGTGCTGGGGGTGGTGGTCGGTGCGCTGGCCGTGGCCCGCGTCGGTCGGTTCGGCACCCGGGCGAGTGACGCCGCCATCGCCGCCGTCGCCGGTCTGACCGGCATTGTCGTCGGCGGGTTCGTCGTGCTCACCGCCGACGGTGGTCTCGGCACCGGCAACGGTCTCGGCGGGGGCGTCGTGGCCATGACGGTCGGGCTGGTCGGTATGGTCCTCGGCGGCACGGCCCTGATCCGGTTCCGCCGCCCCAACTGACGCGACCTCACCGGTGGGTATCCGGCCTCGGTGATATCACGGCCCTCACTAGCATCGATTCGCGAGCAAATCGAGAAAATGCGAGGACGTGCGTTGGCTACCGAACACCTTGACCGCTGGAACGCCCAGGAAGCCGCCGCTGAGGCGATGATTCCCATCATCGGCACGTTGTATCGAAGGAAGGGCGTCACGATCCTGCTGCACAGCCGGTCGCTGGTGAACAAATCGGTGATCAGCATCCTGCGGACGCATCGTTTCGCGCGGCAGATCGAGGGCGAAGAGTTGTCGGTCGACGAGACCCTGCCCTTCCTGCAAGTGCTCAGCGAACTGGATCTCGGACCGTGCAAGATCGATCTCGGTCAGTTGGTCATGTCCTATCGCGCCGACGATCGCGGCCTCTCGATCCGCGAGTTCACCGCGGCCGTGCTGGCCGACGTGACCGACGGCAACAAAGCGCAGTCACCGGGCCCGAGAGACGTCGTGCTCTACGGCTTCGGCCGCATCGGTCGGCTGGTCACGCGCCTGCTCATCGAGAAGGCCGGGTCCGGCAACGGGCTGAACCTGCGTGCGGTCGTCGTGCGCAGGGGAGGGCCCGACGATCTGGCCAAGCGCGCGTCGCTGCTTCGCAGGGATTCGGTGCACGGCCACTTCAACGGCACGATCAAGGTCGACACCGGCAACGACACGATCACCGCGAACGGCAACGTGATCAAATTCATCTACAGCGACGATCCGACGACGATCGACTACACCGCGTACGGGATAACCGACGCGATCCTGATCGACAACACTGGTAAGTGGCGTGACCGTGAGGGGCTCGCGCAGCATCTGCGCCCCGGTATCGCGAAGGTGGTGCTCACCGCGCCCGGTAAGGGCGATGTCCCGAACATCGTGCACGGCGTCAACCACCGCGGCCTGGACCTGTCGCAGCGGATCTTCTCGTGCGCCTCGTGCACGACCAACGCGATCGTCCCGCCACTCAAGGCCATGGACGACGAATACGGCATCATCCGGGGCCACGTGGAGACGGTGCACTCGTTCACCAACGACCAGAACCTGCTGGACAACTATCACAAGGCGGACCGTCGCGGCCGTTCCGCGCCGTTCAATCTCGTGCTGACCGAGACCGGCGCCGCCTCCGCGGTGGCGAAGGCTCTGCCGGATCTGAAGGCCAAGATCACCGGCAACTCGATTCGCGTGCCCACCCCGGACGTATCGGTCGCGATCCTGAACCTGCAGCTCGAGCGCAAGACGACGAAGAGCGACGTGCTCGAGTACCTGCGTCGCGTTTCGCTCGCCGGGCCGTTGAGCCGAAACCTCGATTACACCGCCGCCACCGACGTGGTCTCCAGCGATTTCATCGGCTCGCGCGCGGCGTCGATCATCGATGCCAACGCCACGATCGTCGAGGACGACACCGCGATTCTGTATGTCTGGTACGACAACGAATTCGGTTACTCGTGCCAGGTGGTGCGGACGGTGCAGTACATCTCGGGCATCGAGTATCCGACCTACCCGCAGGTCGCGCGACTGGACGACGCGGCCGACTCCCGCGTGCTGACCGGGACCGACGCACGCTGATTCGCGCATCGTCCGTGCCCACCGGTGCGTGGGATCGGCCGACGCCGCATGCGGTAGGTTCGAAAAGCTCGACCCGACAGGAGGATTCATCGATGACCGCAGTGCACGGCATGTCGGTCGACGTCCCGACGCCCGATGGTGTCGCCGACGCGTATGTCGCCTACCCCGACGATGGCGCCGCCCATCCGGGAGTGCTGGTGATTCAGGACGGTTTCGGACTGCGACCCAGCCTGCGGTCGCTGGCCGATCGTATCGCCGCCCACGGCTACACCGTCCTGTTGCCGAATGCGTATTACCGGCACGGGCGTGCGCCGGTGATCGAGCTGCCGGACTTCATCGACCCGGCGGAGCGGCCGGAGATCTTCCAGCAGGTCTTCCCGATGATCCGCGAGCTCACACCGGAACTCCTGCGTTCGGATGCCGGCGCGTACCTCGACTGGCTGGCAGCGTCACCGCAGGTCACCGAGGGCAAAGTCGGCCTCACCGGCTACTGCATGGGGGCGCGGCTGGCGGTGCTGATCGCGGCCATGTTCCCCGGCCGAGTTGCGGCGGTGGCCGGATTCCATGGCGGGCCGCTGGTCACCGACACTCCGGACAGTCCGCACCTGACCGTCGGAAACATCACGGCGGAGCTGTATTTCGCCCATGCGGGCGAGGACCACCACATGACCGCGGAACACATCGCCCAGTTCGACAAGGCACTCGAGGCCGCGGGCGTCCGCCACCGCACCGAGGTCTACGAGGGGGCTCAGCACGGCTACACCCAGGCCGATACCTCCGCCCACGACCCCGAGGCCGCCGAACGGCATTACCGCGAACTGCTGGCCCTGTTCGACCGCAATCTGCACCAGTAGCCGGGCGGCCCGCTACGTGGGCTGACAACGCTCATCGCCGACCGTGCGTCCGGCGAGTCCCCACGCAGAAGGTGGGGACTCGCCGGACGTGACGGACCGCGGCGGGGCCGATCACCCCGCCAGATGCGCCTCGATAGCCTCGATGATGCGCGGGCGCAGTTCGGAGGCGCGGATGACAGCGTCGACCGAACCGACCTCGACCGCCCGCCGGATATCGTGCACGCGGTCGAATTCCGCGGCCACATCGGCGAGCTTCTCCGTCCGGACCGAGGACCGGAGCTCGTCGAGTTCCGCGGTCAGGGACGCGCGCTCGGTGCCGGACGCGTTCGCGGCGCGCGCTTCCAGGTCCCGTACCCGCGGATCGGCCGCGGTGCGGGTGTCGACCTCACTGGCGAACACCACCGCGGCGGCCGGGGCGCCGCCGAGCACCGAGGCGAACGAGCCTTCCACCGCGAGCACCGTCATGTTCGGGTTCAGCGCCTTCGAGAACACCACGAACGCGCCGCCGTGGTACCGGGAGATCACGCAGAACACGATGGGTCCGCGGAAGTTGACGACCGCACGCCCGATCTCGGCGCCGTACTCGAGCTGCAGCTTCCGCATCGACTCGGGCGAGCCGTCGAAGCCGGACAGATTCGCCAGGACCACCAGCGGCCGATTGCCGCTGGCCGCGTTGATCGCCCGCGCGGCCTTCTTCGACGACCGCGGGAACAGCGTGCCCGCGGTGTAGGTGTCCGGGCCGTCGGTGGACGGGAAGCCGCGCCGCGGCACCCCCCGCGACTCGATGCCGAGCAGGCACACCGGGATGCCGCCGAGGTGCGCGTCCTGCACCACCGCGGTCTCGGCGTCGGCCATGCCCGCCCAGCGTTCCAGCACCGGGTGATCCTGGTCGGAGAGCGCCCGCATCACGGTCCGGATGTCGAACGGCTTCTTGCGATCCCGGTTCTTGGCGGCGGAGAAGATCTCGCCGACCGTCGTGAAGTCGCTGTCCGCCGCGACGTGCGGGAAGTCGGAGACGTCGCGATCGATCGGGTCGCTGGTCCGCGATCGCCGCGGCCCCTGCTCGCCGGGAGCGATGTAGGTGTGGTCGTAGTGCGACATCAGCACGTCCTGCGCGGCGGTCAGGTTCGGCGCCCAGTACTGCGCCTGGCCATTGGGACCCATCACCCGGTCGTAGCCACCGATGCCGAAGTTGTCCTCGGCCGACACGCCACCGGAGAAGTCGAGCGCCTGCTTGCCGGTGAGCACCATCGCGGAGTCCGGCGTCATCACCAGGATGCCCTTGGTGTGCATGAGCATCGTGGCCTCGGCGTTCCAGTACGGCTGCGCACCGACATTGATGCCCGCGACCACGATGTTGATCTCACCGCCGTCCTGGGTGAACTCGACGATGCGCTTGAGCGCCGCCGCCACCCAGTCCATGTTCTCCGTGCCGGACTTCATGGAGATGCGGGCACCGGACGAGAGCGCGTACCACTCCAGCGGCACCTGCATGCGTTCGGCGAGGTCCAGCGCGGCGATCACGCGGCGGCACTCGGGTTCCGACAGCGCGCCCAGCGACTTCGTCGGATCACCGAGCAGCACCACCCGGGTGACACCCTCCGGATGCCGCTCGGTCGGCGTGGTGACCACGCCCGCGACGATCGCCGCGGTGTTGCGCCCCTTGGGCCGGTCGACCGGCACCAGCGTGTGGTCGTCATCGAGGTCGTACTCGGCGAAATCACCGAGCCGCGCGGTCAATTCGTAGGGGTACACCGTGTTGCGGCTGCTGGCCCGCAGCACCTTCTGCCGGTACTCGTCCAGCGGCTCGACCGGCTCGTCGGACGGCTCGCCGACACTCACCTCGGGGGCGCCGGTGGCGCCGAAGGAGATGCGCACGGCGATCTTGGTCAGCTCGCCGGTCTGCGGGTCCCGCTGCCGCGCGATGAGCAGGATCTCCTCCAGCCCGGCGCCCGCGGCGGTCGGCAGCACGTGCCCGCCGAGCATCTCCAGCTCGGCGCGGGTGACGTCGATCGGCGGCCAGATGTACATCACGATGCGGTTGGTGTTGAAGCGTTTCGCCGACGGTCGCCGCGACTGTGCCCGGCGGATCGAGTCCACGCAGGTGGCGATGGTGCTTTCCGCCGTGGGCAGCGCGAGCAGCCTGCCGTCGTGCTCGCGCAAGGCCGCGAGGTCGCGCACCTGGGCGAACGCGATGAGGCGGTCGTCGGCGGGGTTCTCCTTCGCGACGCACCGGAACAGGTAGACCTCCTCGTCGTCCGAGGACGGCAGCCGGGTGAGGTCGAACTTGCGCAGTCGCTCCATCTGCATCCGCTGCGCGATGTAGGGGTGCAGGCCGCGGATCAGCCGCTCCTCGACCATGCCGGTGGCCGACGGGCGGAAGGTGAAGTGGTGGTGCATCACCGCGCCGCCGCTGCCCGCGACCGTGGCGGTGATGCGGTGCACCTGATTCGGCCACTGGCGGGTGCCGATGATCTCGTGCAGCTCCGCCGCCATCGCGTCGAAGTCGCCGGGCTGCTTCTCCCAGCTGAGATAGATGTCGGCGTCGATGGACACGGCGCCGGCGGCCAACTCGGCGAGCCCGCGCAGTGCGGTGTCGAGCGCGTCGAAGCGCACCGCGGTGGACACCAGGCTCGAGCCGCCCCGCTCGGCGATCACGAACGTGCAGCCGCCCTCCTCATGGGTGCGAACGTCGGTGAGGCCCTTGTTGCCGTAGTACCGGCGGGTGAGCACCTCCAGCATGACCGTGTGGTCCGGGTAGCCGCGTTCCAGGCGCTGGCCGAGCAGTCGCACCAGCGGTTCGGTGCTGCGCACCATGTCGGAGATGCGCTCGGCCCGATCCGGGGCACCCGGGTTCGCGTCCAGATGCCGCAGGTGCCTGCGGACGTTGGTGTAGACGCGGGCCCGATTGCGCCGCAGCAACGGCTGGCCGTACCAGGCGAACACCAGACCGCGGGTGAGATCGGCGATGACGGGGAAACGCACCTGCGTCGTGGCCACGAGCCGCTCCAGCACGAGACCGACGGGCTCGCGCAGCGCCCGGTCCGGCACCGGCTCCTGCAGCCACTCGCGCAGCAGTGTGGTGATGACCTCGACGGTGTCGGACGGGCGTTGCTGGGCGAGGAAGATCCGGAAGACCGCGGCTTCGAGGTCGGGGGTGCGCTCCAGATCGGTGACCCCGTAGTGCTCGAGCGCCTTTGCGAGTTTGGTCCGATACGACTCCGGCAGCCCGGCCCGCTCCACGTCGAGGCTCTGCAGGTAGGTGTGGAAGTATTCGCGGGCGCTGTGCACGTGGCCTTGGCCACCGTCCTCGTCCCACGACCAGTTGTGGGTCAGTTCGGCGAGGTCGGCGAACACCTGCACGAGCTCGAGTTCCTCGGCCAGCGGCCTGCGGTTGTCCGCGATGGCGGCCCGGCGCGCGGTGAGGTAATCGTCGAGCACCCGGCGCTCGTCGTGCGGGTCGACGTCGAAGCCGAGCAGCAGACTGCGCAAGTCCTGCTGACCGCGGGCGGTGCGCTCGTGCGGCTGGGTGTGCGCGGGCTCGCCGGGCAGGTCCAGCTCCACGGACTCGGTCACCGCGGTGTCCTCGGCCTCGTCGTCCTCGGCGAGCGGCTCCAGCCGCAGCAGCGGCGCACCGGTCTCCACCTGGGTGCCGACGGAGACACTGCACTCCTTCAACCGAGCGCGGAACGGCGCGCGCAGCACCGTCTCCATCTTCATGCTCTCCAGCACGAGCACCGGCGCACCCGCCTCGACTTCGGCGCCGACTTCCAGCGGTGTCGCGACGACCAGCGCGGGAGCGGGGGAGCGGACCACACCGCCCTCGTCGCGGCTGATCCGGTGGGTCACGCCGTCGACGTCGATCAGGTGGATCGGCCCGTGGGTGCCGGTGGTCAAGCGGTAGCGGGTGCCATTGACCACGATGTGCCCGGTGTGCCGATCGAAGCGCTCGAGATCGACGTCGGCGGTGCGGAGATCACCGCCCGCCTCGATCCCGATCCGGAACCGATGGGCGCCGATGCGCGCGACGCGCACGCGGTAGCCCGCGCCGCGCAGCTTCAAGTCGAGCGGCCTGCCGCTCTCGTGCTGCACCTGAGGACGTCCGCCGGAGGCCGTGGAAAGCAACCGGTGCCGCTGGACGCGCTCTTCCTCCTCGTAGGCATCGATGGCGGCGGCGGCCAGCGCGACGGCCGAGTGGCGGTGCGAGACCAGTCTGCCCTCGCCGCGGACGCGGTCGATCCAGCCGGTGTCGGCGCTGGCGTCGATCACCTCGGGCTGATTGAGCAGGTCGAGCACGAAACTCTTGTTCGTCGCGCCGCCCTCGATGACCACCCTGGTCTGTGCCACCGCCCGGCGCAGCCTGCCCAGCGCTTCGTCACGGTCACGGCCGTAGGCGATGATCTTGGCGATCATCGAGTCGAAGTCGGCGGGAATCGTGTCGCCCTCGCTGACGCCGGTGTCGACGCGGATGCCCGGGCCGGCCGGCAGGTCGAGGCGCGCGATGCGGCCCGGGGCGGGCGCGAAGTCGCGGTCGGGATCCTCGGCGTTGAGCCGGGCCTCGATGGCGTGCCCGCGCTCGGCCGGGGGTTCGCCCTCGAGCTTCCCTCCGGAAGCCACCAGCAACTGGGCGCGGACGAGGTCGAAACCGGTCGTGTACTCGGTGATCGGGTGCTCCACCTGCAGGCGGGTGTTGACCTCGAGAAACGCGAACAGCTCGTCACCGGGGTGGTAGAGGAACTCGACGGTCGCCGCCCCGCGATAGCCCACCGCGATCGCCAGCCGCTCGGCCGAGGCTTTGAGCTCGGCGGCCTGCTCCGGGCGCAGCACCGGCGACGCGGACTCCTCGATGATCTTCTGATTGCGCCGCTGCACCGAGCAGTCCCGGACGCCCAGCGCCCACGCGGTCCCCTGGCCGTCGGCGATGACCTGGACCTCGACGTGCCGGGCGCCGGTGACCAGCCGTTCCAGGAAGACCACGCCACTGCCGAAGGCCCGGGCGGCCTCCTGCCGGGTGCGCTCGTAGGCGTCGACGAGTTCGGCCTCGTTCGTGATCACCCGGATACCGCGCCCGCCGCCGCCCGCGGTGGCCTTGAGCATCAGCGGGTAGCCGATCTCGGCGGCCGACGCCAGCGCGGCGTCCACGGTCTCGACCGGGCCGCGGCTCCAGGGTGCGACCGGCACCCCGACCTCCTCGGCGATCAGCTTGGCGCCGATCTTGTCGCCGAGCTTGCGCATGGCCTCCGGGCTGGGACCGATGAAGGTGACGCCGATCTGTTCGCACAGCTCCGCGAACGCCGGGTCCTCCGCGACGAAGCCCCAGCCGACCCAGGCGGCATCCGCGCCGGTGGAGACCAGCGCGCGTTCGAGCGCCTTGAGGTCCAGGTACGGGCGCTCGGAGGCCGGTCCCAGGTCATAGGCGATATCGGCTTCCCGCACGAACGTCGCGCTGCGGTCCACATCGGTGTGCAGCGCGACGGTTTCGATCGGCAGCGCGGTCTCCGCAGCCAGATCTCGGACGGCGTGGATGAGGCGCATGGCGGCCTCTCCTCGGTTCACGATGGCTATGCGGCTGAACACTCGCCGGTTCCTTCCTCTCCTCAGCAGTGGCCCGATCGGGCGAGGCTTGTGAGCCCCGGTCTCGCGTAGTGTGCACCTTTATCCCAGATATCTACATAGCGTGCGGGTGTTACCCGCACGTAGAGTTCGAAAAGCGTCGCTCGAGGCGTCCATGGGCGGCCGCATATCCGGATGATCACAGCCGTCGGCATTCCGCGCCCGGCCCCGCGACCCCTGCGTATCGTTCCACTCGCAGTGTGCACGTTCTCTCCTGAGCAACCACGCAGTTTCTGCTCGCGACCGCTCGGACAGCCCGTCCGGGACGGTGACCGATTCAGACCGCACGGAACCAGGACAAGGAGATCGTCATGAATGCCACACGCCTCGTTCGTCTCGGCCTTCCCCCCTTCCTCGCCGCCGCGGCGGCGCTGTTGTTCTGCCCGCCGACCGTCTCCGCGCAGGAGATGTGGAGCTACAACTGTTCGTCCCATTCGCCGGTATGGGAGGGCAGGGTAAGCGCCATGGACTGCACGGCAGCCAATGGCGCGCCGATGAGCGGAGAGATCACGCAGCCGTTCGTGGTGAACGGCGGCGAGGTCGTGAGCTGCACGTCCGGATGGGCTCACCTGCCCGACTTGATGGCCAAGGAATGCGGACCGGTGCCGACGCAATAGCGGATCGAGCGGTCGGAAAATGGGCCTTGCCGACACCGGCAAGGCCCATTGTCGTCCGGCCGTCGGGATCACCGGGTGCCGCATGCTTCCCCCGGCTGCGGTAGCCAGGCTCAGCCGCCACGTCGCTGTTCAGCTGCCGCACTGCCGGCTACGGCAGCAGGCAGCGGGCGGGCGAGCCGGCCGACGGTGTCGAGGTGGTGCAGTGCTCGGCGGTAGGAGTCGAGGAGGCTGGTCTCGCAGTAGGGCAGCTCGAGCTCGACGCAGAACTGTTCGACCATCGGCTTGGCCCGGCGCAGGTTGGGTCGCGGCATGGACGGGAACAGGTGGTGCTCGATCTGGTAGTTCAACCCGCCGAGGGCGGCGTCGACGAGTCGGCCGCCGCGGACGTTGCGGGAGGTGAGCACTTGACGGCGGAGGAAGTCGACCGATGAGCCTTCGGCCAGCACTTCCATCCCCTTGTGGTTGGGTGCGAAGGTGCAGCCCATGTAGAACCCGAACAGGCCCTGCTGCACAGCGATGAAGACGACCGCTTTACCGGGCGGCAAGACCAGCAAGACCGCGGCGAGGTACCCGGCGGCGTGCGCGGCCAACAGCGCAGCCTCCCAGCCGCGGTGGGGGATCTTCCAGCGCAGCACCGCACGCACACTCGCGAAGTGCAGACTGCCGGCCTCGAGCAACAGCATCGGAAAGAACAGCCAGGCTTGATAGCGGAAGATCACCCGCCGGAAACCTCTGCCGGTCCGCGCTCGATCGCCGGAATGGGCCAGCACCCCCATCACGTCGGGGTCGGAACCCTCGGTGTTGGGGTGTGCGTGGTGGCGATTGTGATTGCTGACCCACCAGCCGATGCTCACCCCGATACCGAGATTGCCCGCGATCACACCGTACCAATAATTGGCCCGCCGACCGGCGAAGATCTGCCGGTGCCCGGCGTCATGCCCGAGGAAGGCGATCTGCGCGAACACCACCGCCAAGAACGCGGCGACGCCCAGTTGCCACCACGAGTTGCCGATGACGAGGAACGCCGCCCACCCGGCCACGTACGCCCCCACGGTGACCGCGCTCTTCCAGAGGTAATACCGCGACTGCCGATCCAGCAGCCCGGCATGGCGCACTCGGCGCAACAACACCGCGTACTCGCTGCCGCGCGCCGGTCGGTCGCCGCTGGTGCCCGCGGTCGCGGATCTCGCCACCATCCGGCCGGTAGAACTGTCGATTAGCACGAGTCGCCCACTCATCCTGTTGTCGCTGTTGGTCTTCGAGCTCGGACTGCCGTCCCCCACACCCCTCGTCGACGACGCAGGCTATCGGAAGTCGCCGCGTGGAGACTCTCCTGCCGCGAGAACAGCGTGCCACGAGGATCGGGTACTGCCGTCGTGCAGAATGGTTCTCGACCAACAGCCGACGCCGAGGGGGTAGTGCGTTGAGTATCGCGGATGCGGAACCGATCGACGTCGTGGCGGTGTCGCGGTCGGTCGTCGCCGAGCACGCGCCGGAGGAGTTGCCGTTGTTCGACGCCACCGCCGCGGCGTACGCGGCGCGCAGGCGTGGCCCGAGTCCCGACGAGTTGCTCGGCTTCGGGGTCGGTGCGGTGGAGGCGGTCGTGACGGTCGCGGTGCTGGCCGCCACCAAGGGCGCGGTGGACGCGCTGCTGGAATATTCCGGCAAACGCACCGCGCGCGGTCTGCGCAGCCGGCTGCCATGGCGGCGGCGTCGCGAAGCGGTGCCGTCGGAGCCCCTGACCGCCGAGCAGCTCAACACCACCCGGGACGCCGCGCGGCGCGCGATCCTCGCCTACGGGATGACCGATCAGCAGGCGAATCTGTTGGCGGGCGCGATCATCGGCGAGCTGGCCGCGCCGGAGGATCCGCCGCGCTGATGCGGCCCGCCCCGGAAGCGTTCGGTTCCGGTACGACCCTGCGTTTCGCGGTACTGGCTCTCGCCGCCGCGGCGACCATGTGGAACTGCTGGCAGGTGATCGCGGGCGCCGTGCTCGGCACGCCGTACCGGCTCGCGACCGAGCAGTGCGTCCGTGCGCTGGTCACCGCCCTCGGCGGGGCGGAGGCGGAGATCGATAGCGCCGTGCAGGCCGCCCCGGCCGACGGCGCCACCTTCGCCGCGACGGTCGGGTCCTGCTCCAGCCGGGTCGGCGCGACCGCGGCGCTGATCGCGATGCTCGCCGTCGTCGTGCTGGGAGTCTGCACGGCGCTGGCCTACTGGCTGTGGCCGTCACGGCATATCCGGTGGCGCAGGTTGATCGCGTTCCCCGTCGGCGAATTCCCCACGCTGGCCTCGAAACTGACCTCTCTGGCCGCGGACACCGACGTGCGGTTCCTGCTCGATCCGGTCGACTACCGCGTCGGTGGCCGGGCCTTCGGCCGGTACGGGCGGCGCTATATCGTCCTGAGCCGCGGTCTCGTGCGGCGATGGCAGCGCGGGGCCGACGACGGCGCGGTGGACGCGGTGGTCTCACACGAATTGGCCCACATCCGCAATCGCGATCTCGATCCCGCCTATGTCGCCGTCTGGACGTGGCGGCTGCTGGTGCTGCTCGGTGGCATCCCGTTCGGTTGCTGGATGCTGGTCGAACTCGTGACCGGAGATCGGGGTAGCGTCCTCGTCTACGGCTGGCGCATCGTCGCGTTGCTGGGATCGACGCTCGTGATACGCAACGGACTGCTGCGGGCGCGCGAGTACTACGCCGATCTGCGGGCCGGGCGGAAGTTCCCGGTCGAGCTCCGCAGACAGCTCGGTGATCCGCCAGAGTCGACCTGGTATTCCGGCCTGCGAGCCGGATTCGGCCTGCATCCGTCTGCCGCGAGCAGGCGGCGAATGCTGGACGAACCCGGCAGACTGCTCGCCCCGAGATCGCTTTCCCTGGTCGTCATCGGATCGAGCGCCATGCTCGCCTACGACCTGGTCGATGCGGTGACCGCGGTGGCCCGGCTGCGCACACCGATCGCCCCGCTGGTGGGGATGACACTGACCACACTGGTGGCGACCGCCGGTCTCGCGCAGGCGGCGCTGCGCACCGCGTTGTGGGTCCGTGTGCAACCCGACAACCTGGAAATGCGGAGGACCGGAACCCATATCTGGCTGGTAGCGATCGCCGACGGCCTGGCTCTGGCGGTGGGTTTGGCGCTGGGACGGGTGCTGGCATTGGACCCGGTAGCGCACGGCTCCATCGGCCATACGTGGTCCTCGACCACGGAATTTCTATCCCAGTGGGTTTACGTCACGGCCGTGTGCTGCGTCGCGGTGAGTGCCTGTCTCCACGTGGCGGCACGCAGCTGGTTGCCGGTCGTCGCGACGGTGGACCGGCCCCGGGTCGCCGTCGCCGCCCTCGCGGTAGGCGCGGCCGTGCTCATGCTGCCCTGGTTGCCGTCGTTGCTCTGGGCCTACTTCCTCTATGCGCGATTGCCGTTGGCGGACTCCGGCATACCGAGCTGGGTGACCGAGGAGCTGATGCGGCGGCACCAGCCTCCGCCGTGGTCGTTCGGCTGGGGACTGGTCGCGCTCGTCGCGCTCACGGTGCTGCTGGTGGCGCCGCGACTGCGGCGGGTGAACCGAAACCGGGAGACGCGGCCCTGGGCGGGATCGCCGGAAGAGAAGTGGCCACAGCCGCCGACGGGCCTTCGAGCCACTGTGGGAGCGGGCGCGTTCGCGGCCTTCTTGTTGGTGGACAGCTTGGGCCGGTACGGGTTCCATACCGCTGCTTGGCCGGGCGCCGACATCACGTCGATGGCACTGATGGCCTCGTCTCCGGCCGACCGCGCGATTGTGCCGAACAATGCGGATGTCCGCAATTGGCGGCTGTGCCATTCGTTCGGGACGCTGCGTTCCGGGGTCTGGTTCGACTGCCTGGTCTACGGCCCTGATCCGCATCACGAAGGCTGTCGCACGCAACTCTTCTCGTGCGCCCCGACCGTGCATGTCAGACCTGGTGACCTGGTGACTCGTGTGGTGCCGCCGGAGGGCTACCGGCCGAAGATCGGTGAGTCGGTGATGTTCGACGGCACCCGGGCGGGTTGGGCCGCTGTGGATTCGGAGTATCGAATCGCCCTGGTGATCGCGGTGGAAGGCGACCGCATCACCTGCGCGGGCGCCGGAGCACCGATCCTGGTCGACGGGAAGCCGCCCGTCGACGGCGGAGTCCTGTATCCGGCCCATCCGATCGGGCAGGAAGCTTTCGACCGAACCGTTCCCGAGGGCGGAATGTGGGTGCTCGGTCCTGGATTGCGGCCGCAGGACGGCTCCGACCGCCATCTCGACGAGGGCGGCGGCGTGGTTCCGGCCTCGTCGGTGCTGCTCTACTTCGCGAAGAAATAGCCCGCACGTCCGAAAGATGACGTGCGTCAAGGAAACCCGCAGGTCGTCATCGGAGACAGCGACGGGCGAAACGGGCACGGGCGGATGGCGGCGTGGGCCGGTACCCTGGATTCAGGGTTGTCGCGAGAAGTGTTAAGTTACTGCGAGTTTCCCTGATCTGACCCGCGATGTCCTCGGTATTGTGTACCGTATGTTATCGCAGGTTCGCTCCTGCCGGAGCGTGCAGGGGCCGAATGTGCGGCCCCGCAGAAGGACTCCGTTGTCCCGTGCGGATGCATCCGTCCCGAGACGCGGACGACGTCGAGGATTGGGTGTGGCCGAATGCGTGTATCTGCTCCGATAACGGTCTCGGCTTTGGTTGTTGCTGGTGCGGTGGTGAGTGGTTCGGGGGTGCAGGCGTCGGTGCCACCGTCGGCGTCACGGGCGCCAGAAGTACTGGCGGCGGCGAACAAAGGTGTGGAGAGCGAACAATCGCGGGTGGTGGGGTTGTTGCCGGTGGCGGCGGAGGGTCCGCGACGGTTGCGGGCGGTGACGCCGGGGGTGGCGCCGTTTGCGGGTGTGGTTCCTTTGCAAGAGGTTTCGCTACCTGGTGTGGGCGGTGCGTTGGGGATTCCCGAGGTGGTGTTGGCGGCGTATCGGAACGCGGAGTTGGCGTTGGCGTCCTCGACGCCGGGGTGTGGGTTGTCGTGGAGTTTGCTGGCGGGGATCGGGCGGATCGAGTCGGGGCACGCCCGTGGTGGGCGCACGGATGCGGCGGGGACGACGGTGGCGCCGATCTTCGGTCCGGCGTTGGATGGGAGTCTGCCGGGTAACGAGGTGATCAAGGCGGCGGACGGGGGGTATGTGCGGGCGTTGGGCCCGATGCAGTTCCTGCCCGGCACGTGGAGTGCCTACGGGGCGGATGGGAACGGGGACGGGGTGGCCGATCCGCACAATGTGTTCGATGCGGCGTTGGCGGCCGGGAAGTACCTGTGTTCGGGGGGTCTGGATCTGCGGGATGGGTCGCAGGAGTTGCGGGCGGTGTTGCGGTACAACAACTCGATGGCGTACGCGGCCAATGTGCTGAGTTGGTCGGCGGCGTATCGGACGGGTGGTTCGCCGACGCAGGTGCGGATCTCGCCGGATCTGGTGGCGCCGGGCACGCTCTCGCCGGTGGGTCCTGGTTCGGAGATGACGGCGGTGACCACGGCGGTGCCCGCGCCGGTCGAGTCACCGCGCGTGCCCGTGCCGCAGCAGCAAGCGCCGACGCAGGTGATGATCACGATCCCCGGCCTGCCACCGATTCCGTGCGGAATCTTCTGCCCGCCGCCACCGCCGGTGAATCCTTGTGTCGCGCAGCCCGTTCCCGCACCGATGCCGCAACCGGGGCAGCCCGGCATCGCGCGCATCCCGCTCGCGCCGGGGCAACCCTATGGCGCGGCGCCCGGGCAGCTACCGAACCCCGGCGCGAACAGCCCCGCCGGGTCCGGCGATCCAGGCAGCGGCGCTGGACCCGCCGACGCCCGCGTGGCCGAGTGCGCGCAACCCGAGACGGACGCCGCCACCGGCCCGGCAGCCGGCGCCCCGGAGCGGTACGCCGAACCGCGCAACCCCGAACCGCGCGACGCCGAACCGGCCGTCACCACGCCGCAAGCGCCGGAACCCGAGCCCGAACCAGTACCCGACGCCGTCCCCACGCCGACGCCTCAGCCCGGGATCACCCTGCCGTTCGGCATCGTCATCCCGCTCCCGGCCCCACCGCCACCGCCTCCCGCGGGCTGACCCATCGCGCCGGTAAACCGGGTCTCGCCTTCGGGCTGCTGTTTCGGCGTAGGGGCGGACCGAGGGTGGCGCATGTACAGGCTGGACTGCGGAGCCGCGACACCGACCACAGTCCCACCGGAGTCGCGGGCATAGTGGTGCAACTTTCCGGAAGGACCATCCGGGTGCAGTGTGGCCGCCCGGAGCCCCGGCACGGGGGTGGCCGGTCCGGTCCTCCAGGACCTACGATCCGGCCGACGAATGCACACCGCTCACCACCGCGCAGACCCGAAAGCGGCGGCACGGTCCCGGTGTCTGGGCCGCTCGCCGCCGCCCACACCGCGGCGTCGACCGGGTAACAGCAGCGGCATCCGATTCCGGGGCATTCGCGGCCGACCGCGGAAGGTCGCCGAGATTGTCGGAGCCGATGGCGCCGGGACCTTCGCCGGTCGTCGCACGGTGGCGATGAGTCCTTCGTCGAGATTGTTCCCGCATCCCGCCCGACGCGGCATCGAAGCCGTATCCGGACCGCGGGAACAGACGTATTCTGATCGTTAGCTAACACGTGGCATCTACCAGCGGCGCCGAGGAGGCCAGGTACCTCGGAGCACGCCCGCACCTACCGGTCAGGGCTTGCCCTCGTGGTCTTCGACAGCGTCATCTCGTGCGGCGGGCGTTCGGCGAGCGTGTGACCCGGATCCGAACCCGGGCCGATCGTCGGCGGCCGCGGTGACGAATCCCGTCCGAGACCGGTCGAGCAGAGGTGATCTCATGAGGGCCACAGTCGGAATATCAGCTGAACAGGCCGTGGTGCGTGGCGTGATGCTCACGTCGACGGCGCCACGGGGTACCCGGCCGGAAGTGCTGCGGGACATCGCGCAGCCGGTCGAGCGCTCGACCGCCGCCGCGGTGGCCGCCGCGCTCGACGCGTTGACGGACGAGGCCGGAACCGACGCCGAAATCGACGACGTAGCCGTGGCCTACCGAACGGTGGCCGAGCGGCGAGCTATCGTTTCGCAACTGTCATCGGTGTCGTGGCGATCATCGTCGCTCGTCTCGACGAAAACGGCACTGCTGGCGCTGCTGCAGGACTTCCCGGGCTTGGCGCGGTACGACACCCTGCTGGTCTTGGAGGTCGTCGGATACCACACGTCCTATCTCGTCACCGGCCCGGATCGCCACCAGATCCGCACCTCCGGCGCGTGGTCGTCCGGTGTCGTCGACGCCGATACCGCGGAGCTGGCGATCGGCCGGATCCGTCCCGCGCTGGCGGCGGCCGAGCTGTCGCCGGATGCTGTGGTTCTCTGTGGCTCCTCGGCGGGAAACCCGGACGTCGTGGCCGCGGTGCGGCGCGGGCTCGCCGTACCGGTCATCGTGGCGCCCGACCCTGCGGACGCTGCCGCCTACGGCGCGGCCTTGGTCGCCGCGGCTCCGTTCCGGAGCGCATCGGCGGCACCGGCGGCGTCGGATCGCCGACATCCGGGCCGCGTGATCCTGGCCGGGGCGGCCGCGGCCGCAGTGCTGGGCGGAGCCGCGATCGCGGTCGCGCAGGCACGGGAGGGTCGCCCGGCCGACGTCGAGGGCCGCGGCCCCGTGGAAGCGCCGATCTCCGCCGCGCAGCCCGTCGTCCCCAATCCGGCGGAGGCTCCGCCGGTCGCCGCGGGCGAGCAGGCTCCGATCGCCGTACTGCCCGGCCCGGCTGCCCTTCCCGAGCCGTATCCGGGACCGCCCGTGCCGCCTGCGCCTGCGCCGTACCCCGTCGACGACCAGGCTCGATCGCCGGCCGCGGAACCCCTGCCGCCGCCGCCTCCGGCCCCACCGCAGTTCGAGCCGCAACCACCACCGGAGCGGCACCGGCCGCCCACCACCACGTATTCGCCCGAACCGCCCGGCCCGTCCCCGACCACGGCCGCAGTTCCGGACGACACCTACCTCTTCCCGGGCGAAGCTCCGCCGCCGCCGTGGAACGCCGACCCCGCGGCCGTACAGGCGTGGTGGGACAACCACTGGAAACTGAAGGAGAGCTGGCTGCACGGCCGCTGACACCGGCTCGGCATCGCCCGCGGCGAGTCCGCATACCGGGTCCGGTACACCCGTGCCGCGCCCGTCCGTGCACCCCGCCTGCGTCGGCGAGCATATGAACGGCACTCCCACCACGGCGCCGTGCATGGCGTCGCCGTCGGCCACGCACCGGTGGCCCAGCCGGCGTGCATCGGAGCGCCGGCACGGACGGCGGGCGGATTCGTGCCAACCCGTTCGACCGCGACGGCGCACAGCTGTACCGATCCGGGGACGTGGGCCGGTGGCGGAGGTCGGCGAGCGGGCTGGAGTTGGTGGATGGCGGCGGTGCTGAGGCCGATGTCGCTGCACAGGGAAAGTCGCTCCGTCCGTCTTCGGCCGCTCGACGCGCGCTCGAGCTCGACGCGGTGATCCGTGGTCTGGCCTCGGCCGCGCGTGCGCGGTGGAAGTGGGCTCGCTGGGTACCTGGGCGATCGACCGGTATCCTCCTCGGTCAGGGAGGAGGACGGGCCGTGTCTGTGCAGCCGGGTGAGGTCTTCGCTGGTTATCGCATCGTGCGCCGGATCGGCGCGGGCGGTATGGGCGCGGTGTACCTGGCCGAGCATCCGCGGTTGCCGCGGCGCGACGCGCTGAAGATCCTCGATCCTGATCTGGGTGCGGACGTTGAGTTCCGGGCTCGCTTCGAGCGCGAGGCCGAACTGGCGGCCCGGCTGGAGCATCCGAATGTCGTGTCCATCTACGACCGGGGCGCCGAGGGCGAGGTGCTGTGGATCGCCATGCGGTACGTCGACGGCGTGGACGCCGCGGAGCTGGTGCGCCGCGGTCCGGCCGTGCTGACCGCTCGGCGCGCGGTACGGATCATCGCCGCCGCGGCTCGCGGGCTGGACGCCGCACATCGCGGGGGGTTGTTGCATCGCGACGTGAAGCCCGCGAACATCCTGGTGTCGACGGCCGACGACGGATCCGACGCGGTGCGCATCACCGATTTCGGTATCGCGCGATCGCTGGACGCGAGCGCGTCGCTGACCACCACGGGATCGGTGCTGGCCAGCTGGGCCTACGCCGCGCCCGAACAACTGACCGGCGCTCCGCTCGACCATCGCGCCGACGTCTACTCCCTCGGCTGCACCCTGTACGAAATGCTGACCGGCACAGTACCTTTCGGTCCCCGTACCCCAGCGGCAAGCCTGCAGGCGCACTTGTACGAACCGCCGCCGCGCCCGTCACGGGCGAACCCGGCGCTGCCCCCGGCCGTCGACGAGGTGGTCGCCAGGGCCATGGCGAAGAATCCCGCCGCCAGGTACGACAGCTGCGGGGAGCTCGCGGCCGCGGCGATCCGCGCGCTCGAGCCTCAGCCTGTCCCGCCCGCTCCTGCCCTGCGCCCACCGCCTCCGCGCGCGAGGACCGGACGGCCGGCGTTGCTCGCTGGGGCGGTGGCATTGGTCGTCGTCGCCTCCTCGGCGGTGATCCTGCTGCGCACCGGCGAACGATCCGGCGGGCATCCGACCGCCGCGCCCACGTCCACCGCGTCGCAGCCCACCACCACCACTGCGCCCGCTACCGCCGCGGCCGCATCGGCCTGGGGACCCGCCGCCTACATCGTCGAGACGTTTCCGAACCTGCTGCCCGCCGATCCCGAAGGCGTGGGCTACCAGGGCATGCGCTGCGCCCTCAACGACGACCGCGGCGCCTGGTTGCACTGTCCCGCCGCCACCGACGAGGGGATCAACGTCAATATTCGCTGCGACCCGTCCCGGCGTCCGCTGACCTATACCTCCGATACCCTCGGCCGCGCCGACCTGCGCGAACAACCATGGAGCCGGTCGTCGGGCACGGGCACCGTCCGCTGGGCCACCGACCGGCTGGCCGGTTTCGGACTGCTGGACGTGGCGTTCACCGACCACCGGAGCTTCTGCGTCGTCAGCGCCTCCGGCGGCGCCGGGGGCCAGGATGTGTACGACAGATGGTGGAGCGGTGCGCCGATCTGAGCCGGGGACGGGATGGGCATGAAGCTGCGGTCGGGCTCGGTGTTCGCCGGGTACCGGATCGAGCGCACGCTCGGCACGGGTGGCATGGGGACGGTGTATCTGGCGCGTCATCCGCGGCTGCCGCGTTCGGTCGCGCTGAAGGTGCTGGACCCGTCGGCCGGCGCCGACGCCGAATTCCGCGCCCGGTTCCGGCGCGAAGCCGAACTGGCCGCGCGGCTGGATCATCCGAACATCGTGGAGATCTACGACCGCGGCAGCGAGGACGACCAGCTGTGGATGTCGATGCGGTACGTGGCCGGTTCGGATGTGGCACGGCTGCTCGGGCACCACGCGGGTGCGCTGCCGCCGCGCCGGGCGGTGGATATCCTCGCCCAAGCCGCCGCAGGACTCGACGCCGCTCATCGGCGCGGCCTGCTGCACCGGGACGTCAAACCGGCCAACTTGCTGGTCACCGCCGGAGACGACGGGCGCGACCACGTCTTCGTCACCGATTTCGGCATCGCGCGCAGCCGCGACGACACCAGTGGGCTGACCGCCGCCGGAGCCCTGATCGCGACGCTCGGGTACGTGGCCCCCGAACAGATCCGGGGCGAGCCGCTCGACCATCGCTGCGACGTGTACGCCCTCGGCGCGACGTTCTACCAGATGCTCACCGGCAGTATGCCGTTCGCGCGCACGACACCCGCGGCGGTGCTGCGCGCGCACCTGGCCGAACCGCCACCGCGGCCCTCGGCGACCGACCCGGCCCTGCCCGCCGCGCTGGACGACGTGATCGCCACCGCGATGGCGAAACGTCCCGCGGACCGCTACGACAGTTGCCGCGCACTGGCCGCCGCTGCGGCAGCGGCGCTCGCGCCGCCGCGCCCACAGCCTGCCGTGCCCCCGCAGCCCGCACCGGCGGCGCGGAAATCTCCACGCGCACTGGTGATCGCGGCCGCCGTGCTGGTGCCGCTGCTCGCGCTCGCCGGTGCGCTGCTCCTGCGGGCGGGGACCGTTCCCGGAGTGGCGACGCCCAACAGTGCGAGTCCGTCTACCACACCCGCTGCCACGACGGTGCCCGCGAGCACCACCACGGCGGTCACCACGTCTGCCTGGGGGCGCAATGCCGAACTCGTCGCGTTGTTCCCCGGCCTGCTACCGGCGACACCCGATGGCGTCGGATATCAGGGCGCCCGCTGCACCGATATCGACGTGGTCAACAACGGCGGAGCTCCTGCGGTCGAATGCCACCAGGACAACGGCATCCACTGGTATGTATGGTCTTTCCGGCGCGGTGACCCGCGACGGGACTCGACGTTCGAGACCGACATCGACAACGACACCACCCGCCAGGACACCTGGCGCAGGTCGTCCGGATCCGGGCGGGTGCGTTGGAGCCACTACCCGGGCGGAAACACCGGACTGCTCACGGCCGGTTTCGACGACCCGGCGCGAGCGTGGGTCGTCGTGGACGTGTCCTGGGACCACCACACCGGCCAGGACCTCTTCGACCAGTGGTGGCAGTCGGCGCCGCTGTGAGCCGCGTTCGACGCCCGCCCGCGTTCGACGCCCAGCGCCCGTTGCGTGTCGGTCGACTGGTGTCGCGGCGGAATCCTCCCACCGCGACGAGGGCTCGTCGGGCATGTTGCACGCCGACTTCGCCCTCATGGACGCACTGCGCCTATCGAGCGACGCCGCGCGGTGAGCGTCGCCGAGGTCGCGATGCGGCCCGGCAGTGACCGGTGCGACGGCCGGAGCCCCGCCCCGGGCAGTTCGCTTGTTACCGTGGCTTATGACCAGCGAAGCCGTGCCGCGACGCCGCGAGTTGTTACGTGACTTTCTGCGCGCCAGGCGGGCGCGGCTGAGTCCGGAGGACGTCGGTATTCCGGCGACGGGCCGGCGGCGCACGCCTGGATTGCGACGGGAAGAGGTCGCCGTGCTGGCCGGGGTCGGCGTCTCCTGGTACACCTGGCTGGAGCAGGGGCGCGTCATCACCGTCTCCGACGAGGTGCTCGATGCGATCGCCCGAGTCCTGCTGCTGAGCGAACCGGAACGGATCCATCTGTACCTGCTGGCAGGACTCAATCCGCCTCCTCTCGAGTGCGCGCCGGGAACAGCCGTCACGCCCGAGGTGCAGCAGTTGATCGATGCCTGGGACGGGCGGCCAGCGGTGCTGCGCGACCGGTACTGGAATGTACTGACCTTCAACGAGACCGCGCGGGTGGTGTTCGGCTACGGCGACGGCGAACACAATTGCCTGCTCACCTATTTCACCAATCCGCGTTATCGCGCCATGGACGAGATATGGGCGGAGAACGCACCGGCCATCGTTGCCGCTTATCGGGCAAGCGCAGCCATTTGTCCTGGTGACGCCGATTTCCGCAAAGTGGTGGACGATCTCCGGTCGGTGAGCGCGGAATTCGCCGAACTCTGGGAGCGGCAGGAAGTCGGAGTGCCGGCGCAGGCGGTGAACGCACTGCGTCATCCCGACCTCGGTGAATTGTTCTTCGACGCGACGACGCTGACGGTCGCCGACCATCCCGAATGGCAACTGGTGCTGTACAACCCGCGGCCGGAGACCGCCACCGCGCAGCGCCTGGAGCGGCTGCACCGCCTGCGCGTCGCCTCGCCCGCCTGACGTCGCAAGGTGGTGGTGCCACACCCACCATAAATGCGCACTGTTTGTTCCGGGGCAGCGTCGGCACGCTGGAGCCATGACGCACGACAGTTCCCGATACCACGGCAAGATCGCACTCATCACCGGTGGCACCAGCGGCATGGGCCTGGCCACCGCGCATCGGCTCATCGCCGAAGGAGCGCGGGTGATCGTCACCGGGCGCGACAAGGCCCGGCTCGACGCGGCGGTCGGCGAACTCGGCGATCGGGCACTCGGAATTGCCGGTGACGCAGCCGATCTCACCGATCTGGAAACCTTGGCCACAACTGTCCGCGAGCGGTTCGGCCGGCTGGACGTGGTGTTCGCGAACGCGGGCATCGGCGCGTTCCAGACCCTCGACGAGGTCACCGAAGGTGAGTTCTACCGAGTCCTCGACACCAATCTCAAGGCCGCGTTCTTCACCATCCAGAAGACGCTGCCCCTCCTGCCGGACGGCGCGGCGATCGTCATCAACGCATCCTTTGCCGCGTACCGCGGCGCACCCGCCGCAGCCCTGTACACCGCGAGCAAAGCCGCGGTGCAGAGTCTGGCCCGCACCTTCGCCGCCGATCTGACGCCCCGGCGCATCCGCGTCAACTCCGTGAGCCCTGGGTACATCGACACCCCGGCCTTCCAAGCCGAAGCATCCGCCGAGGTCAAGTCCGCGATCGCCACCACGGTCGCCGCCGGCCGGGTCGGAACCCCGGAGGACGTCGCGGCGGCGGTCGCCTTCCTCGCGTCGGACGAAGCGTCCTACATCAACGGGCAGGACATCCTCGTCGACGGCGGACTGATCTCGGTCATCCCGGCAGCGATGCTGTAGCCGACTCGACTCCACACTCCGCATCACTCACCTCGATGGCACACCGTACGACCTGCTGCTCGACGCGTTCCCGGATCTGGAGCCGGCGGTGCCGGTCGAAGAACTCGTCCGGCGTCCGGGACCTTTCCATCGGGCACCGGCCGCACTGCCGGTCGTTTTTCCGCCCTCGCCGCCGCTGAACCCTGTGTAGGGCGCAGGTCGGCGGCCGAGCACGGAGTAAAACGGCGGACGGCCCGGCGACCGGTGCCGGGCCGTCGCGCTGCTTGTCAAGGCACAAAGGGCTCGGCTCCGGCGATCTCGTGCGGTGTGGCCCGGGCCTGAAAGCGCCCTGACCAGCATCATCAAGAAGCGCGCAGTCCGGCTGCGGTCGTAGAATGACGACGTGCGGCGCCTTGCAGTGACCGATGCTCCGCGTGTCGTGGTTCTCGGGTCCGGGTTCGCGGGTCTGTGGGCGGCGCTCGCGGCTGCCAGGCGGCTCGACGAACTCGGGGTGGGGCTCGGAACCGTGGATATCACGATGATCAGTGCTACGCCTTATCACGACATTCGCGTGCGCGACTACGAAACCGATCTGAGCACCTCCCGCATCCCGCTGAGCGCTCTACTCGATCCGGTCGGAGTCGAGCACATCATCGGCGAAGTGACGGCGATCAATACTGCGGCCCGGACCGTGGAATCCACCGCGGGCGCTCACGGCTACGACCGGCTGGTGCTCGCGTTGGGCAGCCAGGTGGTCAAGCCCGATATCCCTGGCCTGCGGGAGTTCGGTTTCGACATCGACACCTATGACGCAGCGACCCGAGTGCAAGCCCACCTGCGCCGGCTTGCCGAGGGCCCCGCCGATCCGGCGGCCGCGACAGTAGTCGTCGTCGGAGCAGGTTTGACGGGGATCGAGGAGGCGACCGAGCTGCCCGCGATGCTCGCCGACACCTTCGCCGCGCGTGCCGTCGCACCGCGGGTGGTCTTGATCGACCGCAACCCGTTCGTCGGCTCGGACATGGGCGTATCGGCGCGACCGGTCATCGAGGCGGCGCTGGCCTACGCCGGGATCGAGACCGAGTTGGGCGTCGGGGTCGTCGCCGTCGACGAGCGCAGCGTGACGCTCTCGTCAGGCGAAGTGGTGCCCGCCGCCACCGTCGTCTGGTGTGCAGGCATGCGGGCCAACCCGCTCGCCGCGGATTTCGGGGTCGATCGTGACCGGCTGGGCCGACTCCCCGTAGACGATTACCTGCGGGTCTGCGGTGTACCCGGGGTATTCGCCGCCGGTGACGTCGCTGCCGCGAAAATGGACGACGAGCACATGTCGGTGATGTCCTGCCAGCACAGCCGCCCGATGGGCCGGTACGCGGGATACAACGTCATCGGCGATCTTCTGGGCAAGCCCATGAAGCCGCTGCGGATCCCTTGGTACGTCACGGTTCTCGATCTCGGACCGGCAGGGGCCGTCTATACCGAGGGCTGGGACCGCCACGTGGTCGCGTGCGGCGAGCAGGCCAAAAACACCAAGTGCGCCATCAACACCCGGCGTATCTACCCTCCGTTGAGCCGCGACCGCGACGCATTGCTGGCCGCCGCCGCGCCCGAACTACAGGCCGCGCCCGGGCACTGATCCGCCCACACGCCCCGCGCAGCGGGTTCACGCACCAGTGGGTCAGTGCCTGGCTGCCGCAGGTGGACCGGCAGCGGATGGCTGGACCGCCGGTCGGCGCTGCGCGATATCGCGGCGGCATCGGCGAGGTCGTCGGCACTCTGGTTGATCGCCGACATGAGCGATCGGGACCTGTGGCGGGGCAGCCTGCCGACGGTGTCGGCGCTCGACGTGGCGGTCGCCGCGGTCGAGGATTGTCGTCGACGTTTCGTTGCGCCGCCTGTGGTCGTCGTCGGCTGCTCTGGAACGGTGAGATGAGCCGGTTACTGCGGTGGACGGAGCATCGTCATTCTTGTCGTCGGTTGACGGCGAGCCCGCTCAGGAGTGCACGTGCCAAGGCGGCAGCCTCGGCGCGGCCTTTCTCGGTGTCGGCGGATTCCGCGATGATCAGTGACATCTCGGTCAGTGCGCCGTAGAAGGCGCTGGCGAGTAGTTCCGGGGGATGGGGCTGGATGAGGCCGGCGTCCAGCAGGTTGCGGGCGCCTTCGAGCACCAGGCTGCTGAGATGGCGCTGGTCCACTTCTCGCCAGCGGCGCCAGCCCAGCGCGATCGGGCCTTGCAGCAGCACGATGTGGCGGTAGTCGGGCTCCGTGCAGACGTCGAGGAAAGCCTCCAGGCTGCGGTCGACGCGTTCGAAGGGGTCCGTCGCGGAGTCTATGGCAGCCCTGATGCGTTGCGCCGCACGGTCTTCCAACTCGTCGACGACGGCTTCGAACAGTCCTTTCTTGCCGTCGAAGTGGTGATACAGCGCGCCTCGGGTCAACCCGGCGGCGCGCACCAGCTCCTCGGCGGACAGGTCGGCGTATTCCCGCTCGGCGAACAGCCGGGCCGCGGTCTCGAGCAGCGTCCGGCGGGTGTTCTCGATGTGCCTGTCACGCAGCGACTCCATACTGTACGTTTATCACATACACGATGTATGTTAGATGCACAGCGTATGAGCTTGAAGGATCGAGATGGGTAAATCAGTGGATGTCGTCATCGTCGGCGCGGGCATAGCCGGCCTTGTTGCCGCCCGCGACCTGGTGCGCACCGGCCACGAGGTTCTGGTGCTCGAAGCGCGTGACCGGGTGGGCGGGCGTCTGCTCAACGCCGAGTTGCCCGGTGGTGAGCCCATCGAGGTCGGCGGGCAGTGGGTCGGTCCGACACAGCATGAAGCGATGGCGTTGATCGATGAGCTGGGTTTGAAGACTCATCCGACGCATACCGCCGGCCGCCATATCGCCGAACTCGGCTCGTCGCGTTCGGAGTACACCGGCCGAATTCCCCGGATGAACCCGCTGGCCTTGCTCGACATCGCCCAGGCGCAGCTGCGGCTGGACCGCATCGGACGGCAGGTGTCGCGGACCGAGCCGTGGCGGGCGGATCGAGCCGAAGCGCTGGACTCGCAAACTTTCGACACCTGGCTGCGCCGCGCCACGCACACCGCGCAGGGGCGGGCGTTCTTCCGGGTGGTCACCGAGGCGGTGTTCTCCACCGGACCGGAGGACATGTCTGCGCTGTGGGCGAGCTTCTACTTCGGTGCGGGTGGTGGGCTCGACTCCATGATCGGTGTCAAGGGCGGAGCCCAGCAGGATCGGGTGGTCGGTGGCACGCAGGCGATCGCGCTGGCTGTGGCCGAGCAGCTCGGTGATCGGGTGGTTCTCGACAATCCTGTCACGGAGGTGGACTGGGACGATGCCGGTGTCCGTGTACGAAGCGGCGGGACCGTCGTGCGGGCGCGTCGCGCGGTGATCGCGGTGCCGCCGCCGCTGGCCGCGCGCATCCGCTTCACCCCTGGCCTGCCCGGCGACCGCGACCAGCTCGTCCAGCGGATGCCGATGGGCCGGGTCATCAAGATCAACGTCGTCTACGACGAACCGTTCTGGCGAGCAGACGGGTGGAGCGGCCAGGCCAACAGCGACCATCGACCGCTGGGGACAGTGTTCGACAACACTCCACCCGGCGGATCACCCGGCGTGCTCGTCGGTTTCCTGGAAGGCCGCCACGCCGACGTCGGCTCGCGATCGGACCTCGCCGACCGACGCGCTCAGGTGATCGAAGACCTCGCGGGCTACTTCGGTCCGCGCGCCCGCACACCGATCGATTACATCGAAAAGGACTGGGCCGAAGAAGAATACAGCCGCGGCTGCTACGGCGCGTTCACCACGCCGGGCACCCTCACCCGATTCGGGCACGCCCTGCGCCCCGCGATCGGCCCGCTGCACTGGGCGGGCACCGAAACCGCCACCCGCTGGGCGGGTTACATCGACGGCGCCGCCGAATCCGGTCACCGCGTCGCCCGGGAGATCGGGGCGGCCCTGGCCCCCACCGCGTTGACCGGCGATCCCGCATGACCGCCCGCGATGTGATCGCGCCATACCGTGGATCGGCGTTCCGCCCATAGCCCGCTACAGAAATCCAGCGGGGCTTACCTCTGCGGCCTGCTGAGAGCCACGAATCTGGCCACGCCCGCTCCGGCAGCTACATGCATATGAAGATGCCTGTTGTGCTGCTCGTCGCCGAGAGTCGTCAGGACCTGGCAACCGCCTTGCTCATGGACGACCCGCTGAGCAACGGCCTGGACGACCTCCAACAAGTGCGCTCCCAAGACCGGATCCAGCTCCAGCAGGGAACGAACGTGCTTCTTCGGCACCACGATCACGTGCTCGGCGCCGAAACCGGGATTCGGTGGCCGAAAGGCCAGAACCTGGTCCGTCTCGATCACGACATCCACCTCGACCAGCCGGGGAATCACCTCATCGCAATACCAATCGGGCTCCGTCACCCCAACGACTCTACGATCACATCCCCCGAACTCGGTCGAGATGAACCACGCAGCCGGGGCCACTACGTCACTTTTCACTGATACCAGCTGGCCTCCCGCCTGCCAGGTGGTACAACTCGTTCTGTTACAGAGAAAGCATCGTTAGAACTTCACCTGGAATCAAGGCCGCATCGCAACGAGATTCGCTATGTGTGGTCGAGGATAGGAGTCGAGTTCTTCGGAGCATTCGCTCAGCGCCTCCCGCATGATCTCGATGCGTTTGCCGATCGGAACGTCCATGAGGGCCGGAAGAAAGGTGACTCGCGATCCGTGGCTATAGAATCCGTCCAGCGTGAGAAGAAAAGCCGCGCTAGGTGTCATCGGTAGCGCCCAGGCCTCGACCTCGATATCAGTGAAGCCGGCGGCCCGCAGCTCTGACACTTCCCGATCTGTATCGGCGAACTGGTCGAATTCCTCATCATTTTGGTCACCGTGACGTATTCCGTGGCGTACCGCGATAGACTTCAGATGGTCGACGTAGACGTCACCGAACCTATTGTATATGTTCCCTGCTATCTTCAACGCGCCGAGATATTTGGTGAGGTTGAAGGCCCATTTCCCGCCCGGCTTCAAAACGCCGTGTACGGCGCGATGTAGTGAGTGCCTGTTGTGAAACGTATAATAGTAGGTAAAACTCGACAGAACTGCATCACAACCTGAGAATCCATTGCTGTAGGCGATCGAATGGACATCGGATGCTCGACCCTCGCGAAAAATGATCGGGCACGGGTAGATTCTTTCGCGTGCTCGATCAAGCATCGGAATGCTTGGGTCGACGGCTAATAAGCTTCCTGACCGTCCTATCGCTCGCGCGATGATCTCGGTGGAGAAGCCACTACCTGCGCCCACATCGACCACAGTGTTGCCTCGGCGGATTCGCGCAACCGTGACCAGTCGTTCCGCCGCGGCGGTGTAAATCTGCCCGTAGCTCTCATTGAGACGCTCATACTGCGCCGGATAGGCAGCGGGGAGCGTGGTCCAGTCGAATATCCGAGCTCCAGATCGCGACATGTTCTCCCATAACGTTGCAGAGTCGGTTGAAATAGCGTATGCGGCCTACTTCAGTCGCCCGATTGCGAGCTGGGCAAATCCTGTTACCAAGACAGCGAGTGCGAACGTTGTCACCCCGGTAAGCACATCTGTGGCAAATGCCGCCGGAAATGCTACGACGGCGCCGCCGGAAATCGCGATGATCGGCTCGATTGTAGACGACCAGAGCCGGTAGGTGACGCAACCACTGATCGTCTGCCCTTGCCTCGGCTCCCAGGTCGTATACGAGTACACGGCGCGCCCATCTATCTCCGCTGTCCGCTCGAACGCATGCAGTGATGTTTCATTGCTGTCCACGCTCAGGCTCGCGCCTCTCGGAAAGCTCAATTTGGTCTCGAAGTAATCGGTGTGAGACACGAAGGTGTACGTCCACACAAACGTGTGCCTTCTCGACAAGATGCCTCGACTTGTTGTGTCCACCGAATTTTCGAGAGAGTAGCAGAAATTCAACTCGATGGTTTCGCCGACCATGCAGCTCGACAGATCGAATACGGCGGTCGTGCACGCGACGGTGGTCGATACCTCTGCCTGATCGATACGGTAGGGTAATGGACTCGGCAGCACTCGAATGTCGAGAGCGAACGGCGGACGCTGCGGTGGATGTGGTATACGCCAGCGATATTCTGGCGGGTCTCCTCGCAAATCTCCCAGCCGGAGCACTACTCGGATTTTCCTGGTCAGGTCCCCGGTCTCCGATAGCTCACTGTCGAAGACCACTGCGACCAACCGATGTGGAGATGCAACTGCATCTCCGAATGCGGTATCTTGTTCGCGCAGTTGACGATATATTGCGCGCTCATTGGCTTGTCGCCGTCGAGCAGGCCGTGAGTGCTCGGTACTCACCATCAGTTCCAACCCTACATAGGGACGAGCCAGAGCTCGCATGATCGAGTCCGTCCGATCATAGGCCAGATAGTCGGCGCCCATGACCCGATACAAGATCTGGACCGATGGTGATCGCTCGACACCATGATGCACATGCAGGGTGCTGACCCAACGAAATTCGCTTCGGTGCCCCAGCTGCGAACCGTTCGGGTCGGTACGTCGGCCGATCGACCGCTGGCTGAGCTGACAGACGTTGCATAAGGTGATTCGGCCCGTGTTGCCGATCCGATCATCCCAGGAAGCAACTCGGATCGCTGTGCACGACCGAAACGAGTCGGTCGTGGGCGAGGCTCCAGGTCAACGCTCCCAGACGCTAACCATGGCCACCGCGGTGATCGGATGACCGGCGGATTCTTCAACCACTACGACGATCCCGACGAGTTCTGGGATGACGAGCCGATCCGCCCGGATCGACCAAGTCGCCGCATCCTGAACGCGCGTGCTGAATCCTTCAATCCCGATCAGCGCTATGATGACACGACCGTTTGCGCTGACCGGCTTGCCTCGGTCGCGAAGCTCGGCGGTGACCCGCGGCGAACCGTGGGTGCCGCCGGAGGCGGCGTGCATGTCCAGGGTCTTCACCGTCAGATCCGCGCATCGCTGCTCGAGGGGGGTGGAACCGTTGCCGCCCTGCGCTTCACAAACGCGTAGTAGACCGACGTTGTGGTTGAGGCGACGTCGTATGGAGCAGAATTGAGCAATGTTCGGGCGGGTGAGCGCCATTGACGCGCAGGTAGGTTCAAGAATGACCGCGTTGCGCACATGGTGGTCGATCAAAGACTTCCGCTCGTCGCTCGGGCGCCGCACGGGACGGATCCAGTTGCTGCCGGCGGTTCTACTCGCCCTCGCTGCGGGACTGCTTCGTTCGTTGCCCCAAAACAATGGGGGCCGCCGGCACCGGTGTTCGACTGGGATCAGGACCTCGGCCAGAAGCCCGCCAATGTCGAACCGCAGGATTGGCCACCGACCGTCGCAGTGCCGGTGGCACCCTCGTAAGTCTGAGAATCGTTCGGTTCTCCGACACCCCGCGAAGTCGGTGAGTGCGTCCCACCGTCCTGCATGTCGTCCCACCCGGCGCGGTACGCATCGGCGGCGCTGCCCTTCCAGGATACCGAACAGCGCCTGAACTTCACGGTCCAACGACACCGAGCCCGACCTCAGCTGCTCGGCCACGACATAGGCGAACCTGCCGACCGCCTTCACTTCCTCCGGCACCACATGCAGCGGTATGTCACCTGTCGTCATGATCTCCCTGGCTCTGTCCGCGAACTGTGGGATCTGGCCCACTTTCCGTGAGAGGCGTGGTCTGAGCGCGGTGGGTGGTTGGGGGACGGCGGAGGGCGTTAGGGTCTGTTGGTGGGCAAGCGCCGCGGGAAAACGACAGTGTCGAGCTACGAAGACCAGCTCCGGGAGTCGTATCGCGACTTCGCTGCGCCCAAGTTTCGTTTCGTCCGGGACGTTACCGACCAGCAGCCCTTCGGGGGCGTTTTGAAAGACCTCTCAGCGATCGGTCCGGTGATCGATGATACTGACACCAACTGTGATGTCTGTTTCACATTCGTTGTGCGGGGTGAGCAGCAATTTCTGAGCGTAAGGCTGTCCATGGTGGGGCCCTATGCTGTGATCTTGTCATTCGGGGCGGACGGTTGCGGCAAGACTGCGTTGATCGGTTCCGGACAGCCACAAATGCGCCCGGCTGAGGCTGCTGTCGTTTCGGTTGTCACCGCCCATGGGTTCACGCTGGTACCCGCCCATCATCTGGAAACCTGTGTTCCCATCGCCTTGGTTCGAGGACG
Organism: Nocardia sp. NPDC019219; assembly: GCF_040632645.1. Lineage (NCBI taxonomy): Bacteria > Bacillati > Actinomycetota > Actinomycetes > Mycobacteriales > Nocardiaceae > Nocardia > Nocardia sp. NPDC019219. The sequence goes on from NZ_JBEYCG010000005.1 coordinate 127,504, forward strand.
TGAAGAAGTGACCCTCTACGCCGCCCTTTTCGAGCCTGGGGCAGAAGTCCCCTGGCTGGACAAGAGTTGAGGAGGCCCCCGGGCCTCACATCATCGTCGCGCGGCGGTGAGGAGCACGCGTTTTGCGTAGCAGTGGAAGTCCGGCCCGGCCGAACATCTGCCTTTTGATCCTCTTGATGTGATTGACGCGGCCCTCGTGATCTCACGGTGGAGCTGTAAGGCGTTGCAACAGCCGGATTCCAGCGCTGATGCAGGTAGGGCTTGAACGGGTCGAGTTTGCTGGGACGCGCGCCTTTTCATTTGCCATCGACCAACTCCTGCCAGGTGGCAGGGTGGGCGTAGCGCTGCACTGTGCGCTTGCCCCAACCCAGGCCGCGAGCGATACCGCGGATGCTGTGCCCCGAAGCGAGCAGATCATGCACCTTCTCGTGGTGCCGCCGGGCGCGCTGCGCGAACCGCCCGCCGGGCTCCTCGTCCTGAGGTCGCAGGCTCAGCTGGTCGGTCGGCTGAGGCTCGGTAGCGCGAAGGCAGTCACGGTGGCGAGCCACGCAGCGCTCGACGGCCTTGGCCAAGTTCTGCCAGAGGTGAAATCTATCCGCGACCTGCATCGCGTCGGGGGCGCCGAGACGGGCTCCCTCGGCGTAGGACCCGGAGCGGTCTGGGCATACCACCTCCACCCCGGGGTGTGCGGCCAGCCAATTCGCCAGGGTTTGAGCGTCTCTGCCCGGCAACAACTCCAGTGGTGCACCAGTCTCGCAGTCGATCAGCACAGTGCCGTAGTTCTGGCCGCGCCGCAACGCGAAGTCGTCCACCCCCACCACCCGTGGCGTTACCGCCGCGGGATCCGGCAACGCCGCGAGCAGGCGCAGCAGAGTGGACCGGCTTGCCGACGCATGCGGCAGCGAGGCCAGTCGCGCACCGGCCCGCCCCGCCAGCGCGACCGCGATACCCTCCAGCATCGCCCGCAGCAGTAGTGTTCGCCGCCCGAGCCGCACCGTCACCCCCGCGACCTGTTCCACGAAAGTGCTGACCCCACAAGACGGTTCGTCGCAGAACCACCGGCGTACCCGCAGCCGGATCGCCAACCGCCGTCCGCCCACCGGCGCGTCGGCCACGTAACGCCCGTATCGGCTGTGCACCCTGGCCGCGTCGCACCCACAGCGTACGCAGGCCACCGCCGCCGCCAGGGCGGACGTACACCACGCCCCCGACCTCTTCGACCTTCTCGATCGCCACCCCGGCCAGGTGCGGCAGCAGCAACTGCACACCATGATCAACACACAGCCGGACATGATCCCAAGACCCCAACCATGCTCCGAGTTCAGGCCACGCCCATCACGAAAAGTGGGCCAGATCCGACTGTGACGTCAGTTGTTCGCCAATCCTGGCGGCGTGTCGCGACCTACACCTCGTCGGAAATGTTCATGAATGCCGACGGCAGAGAGCAGGTCAAGGACTCGGCCCCAGCAGCTATCACGTGCCGAGACACGCGGTAGTGCCGATGGGCGGGTGGCCGTGCGTCACGAGATCGACTGCGGCAGGATCTCCGTTCATGCCGATTTCCGTGTATCCAGCGGGATCGGTCTCGAGTGTGGATCTGTCGATCGGGGCAGGTCGTGGGGGATGGCTGGCATCGACCTGGCCGCCACGCACTTCTCGATGATCTCCCTACTCGGGGAAGGCCGGCTGGCCGACGCCGTCTCGCTCGGAGACGATGCCGGGTGTCGGATCTTCGGGCAATGCCGGCTCGGACCGGTCGGTAACGGCGCCCGACGCCCACAGATGTCGTGAGAGCTGGCCCGCCAGGTATGCACCGGCCGCGTTGAACAGCACGTCGTCGACGGACGAGTGACGGCCGATAGCGAGGGCGAACTGTGCAGTCTCCACCGCGATCGAAGCTGCTGCTCCCACCAACAGGATGCGGTACGAGCGGGTGAACCAGGGTCGGCGCACCGGCAACAGGAAGCCGAGTGCGGCGAAGACCAACAGATTCCCGCCGAACTGCTCGATTACCCGGTCGTCGGCCAGTTGCTCGGCCAGATCACGCAGCGGCACGAGATTCAGCGAACGACCCGTTCCGTTCGGCGTGAGGATCATCCACAACCACGGCGCGGTACCCGTCACGATCCCTACATCGCACAGCGCCGCCCGCCACCCGCGCCGCCCAGCCAGCCACCAGGCCACGAGACCGGCTACCGGTATCGCGGCGACCGCGGCCAGCACGACCCGACCCCACGCCTCCCACATCCCGTTCACACCGCCAGTATCACCTAAATAACCAGCGCCACAGACCTGGCCGAAATCCCCACCCACAGGCGAAGCCGCTGACGAGGTGAGGTGCCCGGTTCCCTCCGGACAGTGACTCACTTCCAGCGCATCACCCCACCCGGCGGCCGCACCCGCCGACTGGTCGTAGCCCGTGCCTGCGAATGTGGCCTCACCCCGTAGCAGACGTGGTCAACCGGGTGGACTCGACGACTCTGCTGACGATGACGAGAAGGTTGTCGCGTAGCGGAGCACACCTGCAGGGTGCCACCGCTTCAGCGCCCGACAGCACACCGCGAACTACTCGGCATCTCGCGGCGCCCGGCCCGCGACAAGGTCCAGCTCTAACGGCTGGTCGCTGTCGCCTGCCAGGCTGAAGGGGGTCTATCTCGCTAACGGTGTTTGCGGCGATCTCTATCAGTAGGTTTGGGCGTTGGGCCAGCGGTCGGCGAAGGTGATCGCGAAGGCGTTGACCGCGGGTTTCCAGCGCATGGTCCATCGTGCCCGACCGGCGCCGGTCGGGTCGAGTGATCGGGTGACCAGATACAGGCACTTCAGCGCGGCTTGCTCGGTCGGGAAGTGGCCTCGGGCTTTGATCGCGCGCCGGTAGCGGGCGTTCAAGGATTCGATGGCGTTGGTGCTGCAGATGACACGTCGGATCTCGATGTCGTAGTCGAGGAACGGGATGAACTCCTCCCACGAGTTCTCCCACAGACGCACGATTGCACCGTATTTCGTGCCCCACCGCTCGGTGAGTTCGTCCAGCGCCGCGCGTGCCGCGGTGGCGTTGACGGCGGTGTAGATCGGTTTCACATCCCGGCGCAGCGCGTCCCAGTGCTGGCGTCCGGCCAGCCGGAAGGTGTTGCGGATCAAGTGGATGATGCAGGTCTGGACCGTGGCCAGCGGCCACACGTTCCCCACCACCTCCGGCAGCCCTTTGAGCCCGTCGCAGACCAGGAAGAGCACGTCCTTGACCCCGCGGTTGCGGATGTCGGTGAGCACGCTGAGCCAGAACTTCGCGCCTTCGCCACCGGTGCCGGCCCACAACCCGAGGATGTCCTTCTCACCGGTGACGCTGACTCCGATCGCGGCGTAGATCGGCCGGTTGGCGACCTGACCGTCTCGGACCTTCACCACGATCGCATCGATGAAGACGGCCACATAAACTTCATCCAGCGGCCGACTGGCCCATTCCTGCATTTCCGCGACCACCTTGTCGGTGATACGAGAAACGGTCTCCTTCGACACCGACGCGCCGTAGATCTCGGCGAAATGCGTCGAGATCTCCCCGGTGGTCAGGCCTTTGGCATACAGCGACAGCACGATCTCATCCACCCCGCTCAACCGGCGCTGGCGCTTGCGGACGATCTGAGGTTCGAAACTGCCGTCGCGGTCGCGAGGCACCTCGATCGGCACCGGCCCGGTCGTCTCGGTCAGCACCGTCTTCGGTCTGGTCCCGTTGCGCACGTTCGCCGAGTCCCGCTCCGCAGGCGCCTGGTTCGGCTCGAACCCTAGGTGTTCGGTCATCTCCTCGTTCAACGCCGTCTCGAGGACGGTCTTGGTGAACTGCTTGAGCAGCCCGTTCGGCCCGGTCAGGGACAAGCCCTGCTGTTTGGCCATACGCACCAGCTCCGCCGCTGCCAGCTCCTCGGCCGAAGCCTCGGCCTTCTTCCTCGCCACGGCATCAAGTGTCGTCATCACGGCACCTTCCCGCTGAAGTTCGTTCAGCGCGTCAGGCCGCAAACACCGTTAGATCCACAGTCCCGCTGAAGGGACCACCGGTTTGCCATGTGGATGGACCGGGTTGGTTCCGGTCGCGGGGCCGTTGTCGATGGTGGCTGAGTATCGGGTGGTTGGTCGATCGGGGGTGGGTTTCAGGGGTGGGGCCAGTCGGTTTCAGGTCCGCCGGGCGGGCAGTACCAGCGTTCGCCGGGAAGGCAGGCTGCCCAGGCTTCGTGGGGTGCTTGTGGAGGGCAGACGATGTGTGCGCTGGTGTCGAAGGTGAGGGTGAGTTCCCAGTTGCGGACCTGCGCGGTGGTCACCCGATGGTTCAGCAGGCCCAGGACCGGGCCTGCTGTGAGCGGATCGTCCTCGACCCGGACTTCCCAGTTCTTGTTCGCCGCGTCTTTGAACCAGAAGTCGGTCAGGTCGACGTAAACTCCGGGCTGGTCGGGTGTTCCGAGATCGAAGACGAGGCGCAGATACGAGTTCCAGATCCAGATCTGTTCGATCTCGAGTCCGGTCAACGCGGAGAACTCGCCCATGGCCATGACCGGGAGCGTAACGAAGGCACCTGATGCGTGCGGACGGTCGAGGTTCGGCGGATGGGGCTGTTGTATTTGTAGTCAGTGCACATTCCGGAGTGCCGAAGGGCTCTTCGCGGCTCGCCCCGGTCTCGGTAGGGGCTGACCGGTGTTCGTGCTCCACAGTCGGACAGTGTGGTCATAGCCCGTGGCGAGGAAGCGGCCGTCGCAGCGCAGATTGCGGCTCAGTTGCCGGGGTTGGCGTCGCCGTCGTGGTTGGTGGGTGGCCGCCTTTGTCGCACCACTGGCCGTTGGCGTCGCGGGCCCGGCCTTCGAATTCGGTGCTGATCAGGCTGTCGACCCCAAGCGTTCCCCAGGCGGAACGCACGGGACCTTCACCGTCGTAGCCCTTGTCGCCGCCGACCTGGCGGTCGTCCCCGCCTTTCGGCTCAGCCGATCCCGAATTCGGCTCTGACCGCGGCGAACAGTGTGTCCACCTCGCGGCCGAAGACCAATCCGGTGGCGTACAGGGTCGTCATCGCGGCATCGAGGGCGTCGGGTTGGTAGGCGTCGATGATGGTCGGCAGCGCGAAGGACGGGCGGTGGATCGGGCCCAGATCAAAGGGGTTCGCCGCCGCAGCGGCGGAGCCGGGGACGATCGTTGCTTCGATGGTGCCGACGTGTCCGTCCGGTGGACCGAAGTCCTCGTCGTGCAGCCGGGTCATGGCCGCGTCCACGTCATCGAACGGGGGCGGCAGCGGTCGACCGTCCCGCAGCGCCGCCAAGGCGGGCCGCACCCACGGCCGGTCGGTGAGCCCGGCTTTCGCGCAGGCTTGGGTCGCCGACCAGCGCGCCAATCGCCGCAACTCGGGATCACCCATTGTGGCGATCGCCTCGGCGATCTCGCGGTCACGGCGTGCGAGGTCTTCCGCGCCGGGGTGATCTTCGAGCCGGGGTATGGGGTCCCCGCCCCAGCGCCGCCTCTGGAAAGCGGCCGCTTGTTCTTGCAGTTCATCGATGTGCTGGCGGCGAGACCCTTTGTCGTCGACTACGACGATCCATTCCTCCGCGTCGTCGACCGGTGCGGTGACATCGGGAAGTGGAATATTCTCAGGCACACCATATCCGGGCATGTCCCACTGCACAGCCGGTAGCGGTTCACTGCCGTCGTCCGGCCAGAGCCGGATACGCCATACATCGCCGGGTTCGGTCGACCCAGGCCAGCCGTAGTTGACGAATCCACGGCCGCTGATCTCGATCAGATACCGGCCCTCGGGAACCGGGCAGTCGACCGCGCCGTCGGTCGGCGACGACAGGCACAGTATGCCCTCCGGTCCGACTCGCAACTTCGTCTCACACACCTGCTGCCACTCGGCACGATCGCCGGGCGGCCGCTCGTTCCACACCTGAACCGTCACCGGCATATGAAAGTTGTTCTGGTGCGGACTCAACACCGCCACCGCCAGCCCATCGGAGGCGAACGGATGCGCCGCCAGCGCGCGGTCGAGGAGTTCGAGCTCCTCGACCGGACTCTCGACGCCGCCGTCGATGCGGAACTGCCCGTAATCCATGAACAGATAAACGGTTTCCTCGCTGACCGGTTGTCTCGACACGCTGCTCATCGCGTCATCCTGGCACCCGAAGCACGCCGCCGCCCGAGGACGACCTTCTCGATCAGGGGAGCCCACATGCCGAATTTCCCTGACCTCGCTATCTACGCCGGCCGATCAACGCGATTCTGGACGAATTGAATGGGGGAGTGCCTGCTCGATTGTCGGAAGCCTCGGTTCAGAACTTGCCGGTGTGGTGTTCGATTCGGTGCCCGAGTCGGGCGGCGAAATCGGTGACGAAGGCATCGGTGAGGGGCGGCCAACCCCAGAAGTCGAAGGCGAGGGCACCCAAGGCGAAGCCGTCTGCCCATTGCCAGGTGGTGATGGGGCTCGGTGTGGTGCAGGTGGGGCAGATTGCTGCGCCGGTGCCTGTCTGCTTCCAGGCGTCGATCGCTTCCGAGAACGGCTGCCAGACAGCGGGATCGGCCTCCCATCGGTGCGGGTAGTCGATGATCACGGTGGTGGCCTGGCAGCGCGGGCATACCGCGGAGGCAGGTTCGATGCCGCCTTGCGCGGGATAGTGGTCGTGGCGGCCGACGATGACGGCGACGGGGCCGGGGATCCAGTCGGCGCCCCATTCCTGGGTGATCCGCGGCCAGTCGGGGCCTGGCACATAGCCTTCGTCGACCTGGAGGCTGTACATCGCCTCGCGTGAAGTCTGCCGAAGCAGCCATCGCCGCGACACCATCCAATCCACCACGTGCTCGGCCAGTGCGCTCGCGTCGGCCGAGGCTACGTCGAGATCGATGATTCGTTCGAAATGGTCACCCACACCCGCATCCTGCCATCGAGGATCGACGCTCGTATCGGAGCCTGCGTGGTGCCGAGTGACCTTCGTCCGATCGGCGAGCAAACTGTCGCCGTCGCAAGCCGGACGGGCAGGAAAGGTGCGATGGAACGATTCTCGCCGGAACCGATGGATTTCGCGAGTGCCGCCGTCCTATCAGGTGAACGCGCTAGGTCCTGTCTCCCAATGATTTGAGCCATGCGACGACGAGGGAAGGGTGATCGCCGCGACCTTTTCCGGGGGTTCGAGTCGAGGGTGCACTGCGGTCAGCAGGTCGGGTGTCCGTATTGCGCGGCGCTCAGGATCAGGACGTAGCCCGAGGCGATGATCAGGATCCCGGCGCTGAGCACTGCCACGGGGAGCGGGCCTACTCTTCGGCGGTTGAGCCACAGGTAGGCGAGCGCGAGCGCGCCGAGCAGGAGCATGACCATTGCGCCGGTGGTTTGGATTGTGTCGATCAGGGTGTAATCGCGGTCGCGTTGTTCACGGGAGCCATGGACTCCTACGTCGCAGAAGTCGCCGTTTGCGGGGGTGATGAGGAAGCCGGCCAGGAAGATGGTGGGGCCGAGGAGGATTGAGCCGAAGATATAGAGAAGCGCCGCGGGGATTGGGCGGATCTTGATCATGACGACTCACGATAGCTCGCGGTCGTTGGGGGGCTCCGTGGGTGTTGTGTGGAGATGCTGTGGGGTGGGACTGGGTGGCCTCGATCGACTCCACGATCGTGCGGGTGCACCAGCACGGCGCGGGCGCCAGACACGACTCGGTGTCAGGGTTATGAACCTGCTGACCACGCTATCGGGCGCTCACGCGGTGGTGGAACGACCAAAGTCCATCTGGTCGCCGACGGTCACGGCCGTGGCCTGGCGGTGCTGCTCACAACCGGCCAGGCCGGCGATGCACCGATGCTCGCGCCGTTATTGGAGGCGGTCGCGGTGCCCCGCCTCGACGGCGGCCCACCACGGCGCAACCGCAACCGCAGGCAATGATCGCCGACAAGGCGTACTCCTCGGCCCCAACCGCGCCTTGCTGCGGCGCAAACGTATCCGCACCGTCATTCCCGAACGATCCGACCAGCTCGCTCACCGCAAACGCAGAGGTCGCCGTGGTGGGCGGGCACCTGATTTGGATCGGGAAACTTATAAGCGTCGCAACGTCATCGAACGTGCCTTCAACAAGGCCAAGCACTGGCGTGCCGTGGCCACCCGCTATGACAAGTTGGCCATCACCTACCGCGCCGGAGTCGTCCTGGCCCTGATCATCGAATGGCTCAAGTCATTGGGAGACACAACCTTGGCCGATGTCGGCCAGATCGTCGGGGTAGGGCGCCCGGTGCCATGCTCCCGCTGTAACAGCACACCGGAGCGTGTGGCACCGCCCGACGTCACCAGCGGGTGATCGTCCGGATACCGGCTCGGCCCCTCACCGTGGGGATGACCGCTTGGCGATGAAGTGGAAGAACCTGGCCAGATGGATGTAGGGCGTGCGGGCGGCCAGCACCAATTCGAGGCGTTCGAGCTGGCGGTAGAACTCGGGATCGGATTTGCGTTCGTCATCGAGGATGTAGTCGCAAACGGTCCGGATGCCAAGATGAGCAATGACCTCGAATCCGGCAGCTGCCAGTTCGGCTTTGACGTGGTCGGGGTAGCAGGCGCGGGTGGTGGTTTCGTAGGCGACGCTGTAGCGGGAGGCAGTGTCCAGCATTCGCAATGCCCGGTCCGGGTCCAGGCCCCGCACTGCGGTCAGCACCGGGTCGGCGTCGGCGTTGGGCGCGATCACCGACAGCACGCCGCTTGCCCGCAGCGGCACCGCCAGTGCTGCGATCACTCCGGCCGGGTCGGGTAGGTACTGGATTACGTTGTGGCACAGCAGAACGTCGAAACAGTCGCGACCGAACTCGGCACCGAGGGTATCGAGGCTCGCGTGCCGGGTAGAAACACGGTCTTCCAGGCCGCGTTGTGCGGCCGCGGCGCGCGCCTCGGCGAGGGACTGATCGGAGATGTCGGCGATCGTGACGTGATGGCCCCGTGCGGCGAGTTCGAGCGCGTCAAGCCCGTTACCACCGCCCACATCCAAGATGGTCAGCGGGCCAGCGGGTAGATGAGCAGTGAGGTTCACGGCTGCGGTGGTGTATCGCAGTCGGCCCCACGGGCTGGCTTGCCACCGCTGGAACTCGCCGAACTTCTCGTCGAACACATCCGCTCTCGACTGGTTCACCGCGCTCCACCGTGCCCTTCGCATCAGGGGGTCGATTCGAGTGTTCGATCGTACGGAACCCCAGCGCGAGAGTCACTGAGTGTCCTTTCGCTCCGGTGCGATGCAGGTCGTGCGCGTGTGTTCGATGACCGCCGCTTTCGGGGCGGCAGCGAACGATTCCCGGGACGGGCAGTCGAGCACCGCGATGGCAGTCATCGTCGTGAGATCCCATATTCGCAGTGTGCGGCTGGCGGTGATGGCGATCGGTCAGCCGTCGATGCTGCTGGTGACAGGGATCGGGCGCCCGTCGATCATGGGTGGCGTCCAGGCGTGGGATCCGTCCGCGGCGGCGCGCTCGCCAGTAGGGTCGGGTGCCGTATCGGGTGACGATATCGGGAGGCGAAGGCCGATGACGGGAACAGGGTCGTTGCCGCGGATGCTCGGCGCGGACGGGCCGGCTGCGGTGATCTGTATCCGGGTGGCGGTGGGGCTGGTGTTCCTCAGCGAGGGGATCCAGAAGTTTCTTTACCCGGACACGCTGGGCCCGGGCCGGTTCGACAAGCTCGGGATACCGGCGCCGACGTTTTTCGCCAATCTCGACGGTGTCGTCGAAATCGCCTGCGGCGCGTTGATCGTCCTCGGATTGTTGACCCGGCTGGCGGCGGTGCCGCTGCTGATCGACATCAGCGGGGCGATCGTGCTGACCAAATTGCGTGAGCTGCGCCCGGGCGGTTTCGGTGGCGTGCAGGGCTTCTGGGGGATGGCCCACGACGCGCGCACCGATTTCGCGATGCTGCTCGGTTTGATCTTCCTGCTGTGGGTCGGGCCCGGCCGCTGGTCGCTGGACGCGGTGATCGCGCGGCGGTTCGGTTCACGCGTAGCGAGGCGATGAACCCGTAGCCCATGTGCAGCTGCTGGTGGCGGTGCGGCACCGCGCGGCAGACGCGGTCGATCCTCGAACGGCTACCGCAGCCCGACGGAGACAGAGCTGCCCGACAGGCGCGGCTCACTAGGCTGGCTGGGTGGAGTTCATAACGGATGTCGAGCGTGGTGGGTGGCTGCTGGCGCGCGTCGGCGAACACGGGGTCGGCGGCGTCGCCGGTACCGGCTTCGAGGCTTATGCGCGGATCCTGCACCCGGTCGAGGCGACCCGCCGCGACGTCACGCTCACCGACGAGTGGGGAAATCCCGAGATCGTGGCGGAGGCGATGTGGCCGTGGGCCGAGGTCGCCATGCGCAACGGCAGAGTGATGCATCCGCTGGTGCAGTGGCGCAACCTCACCGACGGTGAGGACGAAGCGGCGATGTCGTTCGACGACGGCTGGACAGTCGGCCAGACCGTCGAGGGATGGTTCGACCCATCCCTGCTGGCCGCGCTCACTGTCCACCTTCGCGCAGCCACCGAGGCACCGGAAGAGGTGACGGCTGGAGTTTGGAATGGATTCGGCGAGCTGAACACATCCTCGGGCGCGGTGTTCGTCGCGTCCACCGACGGCGATCCGCAGAACCTCGAGCGTGAGCGGGCTCGAATCGACGCCGAGCTGGCTGCCTCTGTTGCGCCGCAGGTGAGTCGGGCGGTCGAGGCAGGGCCTTTCCTGCGGTGGCCGGGGCGCGACTTCCTGCTGTTCGACACCAGTCTCGCCGAACTCGCCGATCCCAGCTGGGTGCATGCGGCGGGCCTGGGATGGACGACCGACTTCCCCGGAGTGACACCCCAGCTGCTCTGGCCCGCCGACCACGCATGGGTCGTGGCCAGCGAGATCGACTTCGACTCCACGATCGTCGCCGGCTCACGGGCTCTGATCGATGCGGTTGTGGCCGACGATCGTTTCGAGGCCTTCGAGATCGCCGAGGAATCGGATCTGAGCTGGGACGGCGACACGATCAACCCCGCGCCGAAGCACTGAGATGTCGGCGAGAGCTCGACCCTCGCCGACGACATCATCTCCGAGCGGTCGATCGGGCGCGTCACGCTGCGGAGGGCGCCTGTAGAGAGACGCTCGGTGCTATGAAACCGGTACCGAGTGTGAGTGGCCGCGGCTACACGCTGTTGCCGGTGTGACGTGAGATAAGCGTCATGGGTAGCTCACTACGCTGTCTTGCGGATGGCGGATGGGGAACGCTGGAGCAGGGGGAAGCAGTTCAGTTGCTCGATGGGGAAGGACTCCTGTGCGCAGCCGCCGTACGTTGACGATGGGCCCGCGACCCTCGTTCGGCACCGCCGATGTCATCGACGTGTTCCTCTCCTACAGTCACGCCTCCGACGACGCCCTCGCCCCCGCGCTGCAACGCGGACTGTCGCGGTTGGCCAAGGGGTGGGCGCGGCCCAGCGCGCTGCGGGTGTTCCGGGATCGCACCGACCTGTCCGCAGCGCACAACCTCACCGCCGAGATCGAGGACGCGCTCCGACGCTCCCGCTACTTCGTGCTGCTCGCGTCCCCGCAGTCCGCCGCATCGCGGTGGGTGCGGAAGGAGATCCGGTACTGGACCGAAAACAAGGCCCCCGACACCTTCCTGATCGCACTCACCGATGGGGTCATCGCGTGGGCCGGTGACGATTTCGACTGGCCGAAGACAACCGCGCTGCCACGGTCCCTGCGTGGTTATTTCGACGCGGAGCCTATTTGGGTAGATCTGACCTTCGCGCGCGATGAGAATCAGCGTTCGTTGCGGCACAGCGGCTTCCGGAGCGCGGTGGCGTCGCTTGCCGCGGGCCCCCGCGGTGTGCCGAAAGCCCGGCTCGACAGTGACGACGTCCGGATACACCGTACTGCTATGCGGCTGCGGATGGCCGCTTTCGTACTGGTGTGTGTCACCGCCGTCACCGCCGTCGTCCAGGGCGCGGAAGCACGCCGCCAACGCGACGTCGCGGAAACCCGTTTTCGCCAGGCCACGGCATTGCGGTTGGTGAGCGAGGCGAGCGCGATGATCGACGGTAGACAAGGCGGTGGTGTGGAGCGTGCGGTGCAGCAGTTGCTCGCCGGCCAGGCGATAGGCGGGCGGTCCGAGACGGCCATGCGCGAGATCTACGACCGGCTTTCCTTGGAGCGGGTCATTCACGCTTCGCAGAACGGGGTCCGCGACACGGCGTTCAGTCCGGATGGGCGGCGTGTCGCTTCGGCCGGCGCCGATGGAACCGTCCGGCTCTGGGATGTGGACACCGGCTGGCAGTTCGGTCGCTCGCTCACCGGTCATCAAGGAGGGGTGAACAGTGTGTGGTTCACCCCTGATGGCCTACGTCTCGCTTCGGCCGGGGCCGATGGCACTGTCCGGCTCTGGGATGCCGAGACCGGGGGGCAACTCGATCGGGCGCCGATGAGTCATCCGAAGTTCGCGGAGCGTGTCGTGATCAGCCCGGATGGTCGCCGGCTCGCCTCGATCGGTGGCCAACGCACCGTTCGCCTGTGGGACGAAGGCACCGGTGCGGAGCTCGCCCAGGTCCGCATACCCGGTGACGCGGCGCTGGGCGATATCGCCTTCGGCCCCGATAGTGCGCAGGTCGCGATCGTCGATGGGAAGGGAGTGGTTTGGCTGTTCGTCGCGGATACGCTCCGCGCCTTGGAGCAGCCTCTTCCCGGCCTCTTCACGAGCATGCTGTCCGCGGTGGCTTTCAGTCCGGATGGGCATACACTCGCCGCCGCTGGCGGTGACGGGATCATCTGGCTGTGGGATGTCCACACCGGCCGGTTGCGCGGACAATCGATGGTCGGCCACAACGGCGTCGTGAATAGCCTCGTATTCGCACCGGATGGAGAACAACTGGTCTCGGCGAGTGGCGATGGGACGATCCGGTTCTGGGAAGTCGCGACGGGCCGCCCCGTCGGCCAGCGCTTCGAGGCGCACGCCGGACAGGTGGATGGGTTAGCCATCGGCCGAGATGGTCGTTTCCTGGCTGCGTCCGCCGGTGACGCGGTGTGGATTTGGGACGTCTACGGCAGCCGGTCGCTCGTCGGGCACACCAGCCATGCGCTGTACCTCGGATTCAGCCCGGACGGGCGGCAGCTCGCTACCGCCGGTGCCGATCAGACGGTGCGGCGATGGGACGTCGATAGGCGTCAGGAGATCGGTCGCCCGCTGGTCGGTTTCGGTGCCGTGGATCAGGTGGCGTTCAGCCCGGACGGCGCTCGCCTCGCTTCCACGGGCTTCGACGGGAGTATTCGGGTCTGGGACGCTGGAACGGGTGAACTCGCCGGTCTGCTCCCGGTCGACGCCGGCAGCGTGAAGTTCAGCCCGGACGGACGCCACATCGCTACCGGAAATCGCGATGGAACGATCCGCTTCTGGGCAGCCGATACACTGCGACCGAGCGGGCCACCCGTGCCGGGGCACGGCAGTGATGCCCGCTTCGGATCGAAGGTCGTCTTCGATATCGCGTTCAGTCCGGATGGAAAGCGTCTCGCATCAGCCGGTGCCGACGCCACCATCCGATTCTGGGATCCCGCGACGGGACAACCGGTAGGGCAGCCGGTTGTCGGACACACGGATGCGGTATTGCAGCTGGCGTTCGATTCGGGCGGAAAACTGCTCGTTTCCAGCGGCGTCGACAAAACGGTGCGGCTCTGGGCCGCTGAGACCGGACAATCGATAGGTGCTCTGATATCTGGGGACATTCCGATCAACGGTGTCGCTTTCAGCTCAGACGGTCGCTATGTCGCCGGCGCCACGGAGTCGGGGACCATCCAGCTCTGGGATTCAGTGACTATGCAACCCTTCGGTCCGCCACTCACCGGTCACCAAGGTCCGGTGAACGGAGTCGCGTTCAGCCCCGACGGTCGGTACCTGGCGTCGGCAGGCGGCGACCACACCGTGCGGCTCTGGCGAATGCTCGACGACATCAGCAAGGCGCTCTGCTCGAAACTAACCGTGAACATGACGAAAGCGCAATGGCGAGAATGGGTCTCGCCCGATATTCCGTATCAGCAGGTGTGTTCCGATCTGCCCGTACCGGAATGATCGGCCGGGTTCTTCGCTTGGGGCACGGAATTTCCTGCGCTCCTGTGTTCAGCGATTCGCAGAGTCGAAAAAGAGTGGCTTACGGGCGCTTTCGCATGTCCACACGGCCCGGCAGTACCATGGGGATGTCGTTCTTCCAGTCGATCTTTCGCTCGGCCGCGCGTACCACCCTGCTGCCAGTTGCCAGATCATGCAGGGCTAGGCGTTTTCCCGCGGGAATCGCCGAGGGTCTGTCCGTCACGGCGGATCAGTAGGAAGACCTCCAGTCCGACGTAGGCGATGAAGTAGCACAACCACGCCGCTATTCCGTAGATCACCGCTTCGTGAGCTTCGGTCGTCAGCAAGGTGACCGGGACCAGCAGGATGCCGACGGGTATCGCGACGAAAAACGTCAGTAGCAGGCAGAAGACAAGATCGAGAAGCCTTGCGGCGAGTCGTCGGACGAACGGAGCGGATTCGTAGGGCATCTGACCTCATCTGTGAGTCTTCTCCGATGACGACTTGCTCGCGGCGAGAGCGTCTCTGGGTACTGTGTCGGAATCGCCGAGCCCTCGCGCTCTGTTACCTACCTGATCAACGGAGTTGAAAAGCCGGTCAGAGCAACCATGATCGGGTGGCGGCAAAGTACGGCAGCGTGGCCTCGTGACGGATCGAACTCGCGAGTGCCTTCCATGATCCCGAGCTGTCGCAGCAGCATCGACGGAGTACGAGGGCGGCGACCGTGATGACGCCCGCGCCGAAGAGGAAGCCGGTGATGAGGGTGGGGACGGCTGGGCGGGTGGGTAATGCTGCGGCGATGAGTAGCAGCAGGGAGAAGGCGGCGTCGGGTAGGGCGAAGATGTTGTCGGCGCGGTAGTCGGCGTTGAAGGCGAGGGCGGCGATCAGCCAGACGCTGACCGGGACGGCGATGACGCGAGGCCGGCTACGAGCCCGAGCAGCGCGGCGGCGGCAGGGCGCGGACGGTGGATAAGCTGACCGGGTGAGCGCACCCACCGCTGGAACCGTGCCGATCGTCGACGACCTGGAGGCCGTGACGACCCGGGGCCCCGAAGACGATCCCGCGGCCTCGGGGCTCAGCCGCGCCGACGTGGAGGCGGTGTGGGAGTCGGTGCAGGCGTGGTACCGCCTGGGCACCACCCCCGCGATCCAGGTCTGCCTGCGCCGGAACGGCAAGATCGCGCTGAACCGCACCATCGGCCACGGCTGGGGCAACGCCCCGGGTGACGGGCCGGACGCGGCCAAGGTCCTGGCCACCCCGGACACGCCGTTCTGCGGGTTCTCGACGGCGAAAGGCGTGGCCGGTGCGTTGATGTTCATGCTCGTCGAACAGGGCGCGTTCACCCTCGACGAGCCGGTGTCGCGCTACATCCCCGAGTTCGCGGCCAACGGCAAGGCGGCGATCACGATCGGCGACGTGCTTTCGCACTCGGCCGGGATTCCCTTCGTCCCGCCGCCGTATCAGGGCGTCGATCTGGTGCTCGACGAGGAACTGGCCGTGCAAGCGCTGGCCGACTTGGTGCCGAGCTGGAAGCCGGGACGGTTCCGCGTGTACCACGCGCTGACGCTCGGATTGATCGTGCGCTCGCTGGTGCGGCGCGCCACCGGCAAGCCACTGCGCGAGCACCTCGCCGAACAGGTGCTCGAGCCGTACGGATTCCGCTGGACCAACTTCGGGGTGCGACCCGAGGACCTGGACAAGGTCGTGCCCAGCGTGAAGACCGGACCGGCTCCCTCGCGCACCGCGAGCTTTCTGGCGCGCAAGGCGGTGGGTGGGCGGATGGACCGGGCGTCGCGTGCGGCGACCGACGGGTTCCTCACCGCCGAGCTGCCGTCGGGCAATCTGATCACCACCGCGTCGGAATTGTCGCGGTTCTACGAGATCCTCACGCGCGGCGCGCCGGACGGACGGCGCATCATCCGGCCGGAGACGCTGGCGGAAGCGGTGCGCCCGGCGCGCTGGATACCCGGCGTCGCCGGACGCGTCAGCCGAGCGGGGTTCGAACTGGGCGGCCGCAGGTCGAAATTCGGCCGCGACACCGGTGCGCACTTCGGGCGCAGCGGATTGACCACCCAGTACGGCTGGGCCGACCCGGCGCGCGGGCTGTCCGGGGCGATCCTCACCAGCGGCAAGGCCACGACCGATACCGAACGGCCGTGGCGGCTGGTGGCCCAGATCTCCGCCACCATGCCTGCCGACCGGTAGCCAGGGGCCGGGCGGCCGCCCCGCGCGGATCGCCTCCACCAGTGAGAACACCTTAGCCATCCGAACGATTTAGTCTGTTAACTCGGTCGTTGCCAACCCGTGGGGTTGTGCTAGCGCTAGCGGAACAGACTGACCCGTCGGCTCTTTGGCGGTGAAAGCGTTGGTGTTGATGAGGATTGACCTTGACGTGGCGGTGCGCGGATCCCGGCACGAGATGTTCCCCGACGAACGCGGCCGGTTCGGCGTGTTCGGCGGCAGATTCGTCCCCGAGGGCCTGATGGCCGCGCTGCTGGACCTGGAGGACGCCTACCACCTCGCCTGCGCCGACCCGGGCTTCGTGACCGAGTACCGTGAGCTGCTGCGCGATCGGGTCGGCCGTCCCACGTTGCTGCATCAGGTACGGCGCTTCGGGGAGTTGCTGGGTGTGCCGGGCGTCCGGGTGTATCTCAAGCGTGAGGACATGGCCCACACCGGCGCCCACAAGATCAACAACGCCATCGGGCAGGCGTTGCTGGCCCGCCGGATGGGCAAGAAACGGATCGTCGCCGAGACCGGCGCGGGCCAGCACGGCGTCGCGGTGGCGACCGTGTCGGCGATGCTCGGCTTGACCTGCGTGATCTACATGGGGACCGAGGACATGCGGCGCCAGGCGTCGAACGTGCTGCGGATGAAACTGCTCGGCGCGGAGGTGCGTCCGGTCGACATCGGTTCGCGGCGGCTGAAGGAGGCGATCACCGAATCGGTCCGCGACTGGGTGGCCAGCGTGGACACCACCTATTACCTGTTCGGGACCGCGGCGGGGCCCGCGCCGTACCCGCGGATCGTGCGGGACTTCCAGACGGTGATCGGCGCGGAGACCAGGGACCAGATCGCACGCCTCGAGGGCAGGCTGCCCGACTACGTGCTGGCCTGCGTGGGCGGCGGCAGCAACGCCATCGGTGTCTTCCACCCGTTCGCCGACGATCCGCGGGTGCGGCTGATCGGCGTGGAAGCGGCCGGGCTCGGCGTGGACACCGGCGAGCACGCGGCCACACTGTGCATGGGCAGCCCCGGTGAGATCGACGGCTCCTACAGCTATCTGCTGCAGGACGAGGACGGCCAGATCGCACGCACCCACAGCATCGCGGCGGGACTGGACTATCCCGGCGTCGGTCCCGAGCTCAGCCATCTGAAAGACAGCGGCCGGGTGACCTATCGAGCCGCCACCGACGCGGTCGCCCTGCGTGGCATGCAGGCACTCAGCCACACCGAAGGCATCCTCGCCGCACTCGAATCCGCCCACGCCCTCGGCCATCTGATGGAAATGGCCGACCGTGGCGAGATTCCCGAAGGCTCCCTGATCGTGCTGTGCCTGTCCGGTCGCGGGGACAAGGATCTCACCGTGGCCGCCGAGCGGCTCGGTGTGGCGTGACCGCTGCTATGGTCGACATCGCCCATGGCGCCGGAGAGGGACCGCGCGCTACACCCGCGCACGAGGACGAGCCCTCTTGAAGTATGTGCCCCGCCTGATCTTGTTCCTGGCGATTCCCGCCGTCTTGTTCCTGCTGCCCTGGTGGACGCTGGTGGCGGCGCCCACCGCGGAATCCGGCCCGCTGTTCTGGCTCGGTTCGGCGCTGTTCCTGCTCGGGTTCGTGAGCCTGCCCGCGGCGATGTTCCTCGGGCACGGGTCCACGCAATCGGATGCGGCCTCGATCGTGGGCGACACTTTGCTCGGCGTGATGTGGGTGCTGTTCAGCTGGTCGGTGCTGGGCAATATCGCGCGCGCCGGATTGACCGTCGCGGGCGTGGCCGATCCGGCGCGATCCGGGATCGTCGCGGTCGGCGTGCTCGCGGCCACGACGGTACTGGTGGTGTGGGGCGTGGTCGAGGCGCGCCGGGTGCCGCGGGTGCGCACGGTGGAGGTAGGCATTCCCGGGCTCGGCGCCGCGCTGGACGGACTGCGCATGGTCGTGGTGACCGACACCCATTACGCCGCGCTGGATCGGCTGCGCTGGTCGGAACGCGTGGTGGAGGTGGTGAACGAGCAGCGTCCCGATATCGCCTGTCACGCGGGCGACCTCGCGGACGGATCGGTGGCGAAGCGGCACGCGCAGGTGGATCCGCTGGGCAAGGTCGAGGCCGAACTCGGCCGGTTCTACATCACCGGCAACCACGAATACTTCGGCGACGCCCAGGGCTGGATCGATCACATGGCCTCGCTCGGCTGGCAGCCGCTGCACAACCGGCACGAGATCGTGCGCCGCGGCGAGGATCGGCTGGTGATCGCGGGCATCGATGACCCCACCGGCGTCGCCTTGCCCGGCCACGGTCCCGACCTGCCCGCCGCGCTCGCCGGGGCGGACCCGGAGGCGCCGGTCGTCCTGCTCGCCCACCAGCCCAAGCAGATCGCCGACGCCGCCGCCGCGGGTGTGGCGCTGCAGATCTCCGGCCACACCCACGGTGGCCAGATCTGGCCTTTCCACTATCTCGTCCGCCTCGAACAGCCCGTCGTCGCCGGGCTGAGCCGCCACGGCGACCGCACTCAGCTCTACACCAGCCGCGGCACCGGGTTCTGGGGGCCGCAGCTGCGGGTGTTCGCACCGAGTGAGATCACCGTGCTGATCCTGCGTTCGGAGCAGGCGGCCGCTCGAGCCTAGAGTCAGCGGTGGCCGCGATCGGCGTCGGCCTGGCTGGCGGCATCGGGCGCGGGCGGTGGGGCGGGCGGGTTTCCGGAACTCCATGCTTCGGTCACACCGGGAATCCCGTTCTGGACGACATAGCTTGCGCGAGTGTGGATGGGCGCGCCGGGACGGCGCACATAGGGCACGACGCGGAAGTCGTTGCGCCATAGCTGATGATCGAGTTCCACCCGGACATAGCCGCGCTGGGCGTTGAAGAATTTGACGTCCGGGTTGGCCGCGAGCAGCCTGCGGCCTTTGTCGCCGAAGTCGGCTCCGTCGCCGTTGCTGGTGATCGAGGTGCCCGTGAATTCCGCCGCGACGACCGGCGACCCCGGATCGGAGTAGTCCCGCCGCAGGTCGGCGGCCTGGTTCTCGTGCCGGTCGCCGGTGATCACCACCAGGTTTCCGGCGCCGCGCGCCGCGGCGGCGCCCAGCACCGCGTTGCGGTCGGCGACATAGCCGTCCCAGGCGTCGGTGGAGACGGCGACCCCAGGACCCGGATCGGAGTCGTTCTGGCTCATGCCCACCTGATTGCCGAGCACCTGCCAGCGGGCCGGCGAGTGGGTCAGCCCGTCGACCAGCCAATCCCGTTGCGCTGCACCGAGAATCGTGCGTTCCGGCGCGAACCGCTCGGTGCACCCGCTGACCACGCTGTCCGAACACACCTGCGGTGTGCGGTATTGGCGGGTGTCGAGCATCGTGATGTCCGCGAGGTCACCGAACCGGAAGCGTCGATGCAGCCGGACCCCCGCGGCCGACGGCAGCTGTGCCAGCCGCAGCGGCTGGTGCTCGTACATGGCCTGGAAGGCGGCGGCCCGCCGACGGCGGAACAGGGCGGGGACGCCCCAGATGTCCAGGCCGATGCCGGGGGAGTCGGCGGCCCAGTTGTTGTCGACCTCGTGATCGTCCATGGTGACCAGCCACGGGAACGCGGCGTGCGCGGCGCGCAGCGGTTGCTCCGATTTGTACAGCGCGTAACGCAGCCGGTAGCCGGGCAGGTCCACGGCCTCGTCGCGGAAATGCGGACCCATGGCGACGCCCGCTCGCCCGCGCAGCCAGGCCCGCTCGTAGATGTAGTCGCCCAGATGCACGACCAGGTCCAGGTCTTCCCGGCTCATGTGCTCGTAGGCGGTGTAATAGCCGGAACTCCACGATTGGCAGGAGGCGAACGCGAACCGTAGCCGCGCCAGAGCCTGTCCGGGTGCCGGGGCGGTGCGCGTGCGCCCCACCGGTGACACGGCCGAGCCCGCCCGGAATCGATAGAAATACCAGCGGTCCGGCGCCAAGCCGTGCACCTCCGGATGCACGCTGTGGCCGAGCGCGCGAGTGGCCACCGCGGATCCGCGGGCGACCACCTGGCGGAAGTGCTCGTCGTGCGCCACTTCGTAGTCGACCGTGACCGGATCCACCGGCATGCCGCCGAGACCGTCCGGCGCCAGCGGGTCCGGCGCCAGCCGCGTCCACAGCACCACGCCGTCAGGGGCGGGATCGCCGGATGCGACGCCGAGGGAGAACGGGTCGCCGAGCCGGCGCGGGGCGGGAAAGCGGGCGCTGCTCGCCGCCGCGGTGCCCGCCAGGACCGCCATCGACCCTGCGGCGCCGACTCGGAACAGTTCGCGACGTGAGAGGGCCATATCCCAGCGTAAGGCCGCGCTCAGCGGCGGGAAGGCGCCGCGGGCGCCGGTAGCTCAGAGCAGGCCGCCGCGGCGCGCGTGGTCGAGCGCGTCGACCCGGGAATTCGTGCCCAGCTTGCCGTAGATGCCGCGCAGATGGGTTTTGACGGTGTTGACCGAGACACCGAGGTCCTCGGCGATCTGCTGGGCGGTGCGGCCGGACGGCAACTGCTTGAGCACGGTCATCTCGGTGTGGGTCAAGGCGGGATAGGCGGGCCTGCGGCGCGCGGCGGGATGCCGCCGGATCGACTCCGCGAAGCTCTCCGCCCGGCCGAGACGGCCCGCGTAGCTGTCCAGCAGCGGCATCGCGGCGGGCACGTCGAGAAACGGCCGCAGGAGCCGGTGCGGCGTGGCGGACCCGAGCGCGTACTCGAGTGCGGTGAGGGCTTTGGCCGGGGCCCGGGACTCGTGCTGCGCCGCGGAGTACAGCAGCCATCCGGTCACCGCGCTGACCGGACGCAGGTCGCCGGCGCGATCCAGGAGCGGTTCGAGAACCGCGCAGGTCGCCTTGCGACGATCGGCCACCGCGTGCAGCGCCGCATCGGCCAACCGCACTTCGGGGACTTCCCCGACGATGCCGCGCGCGCGTTCGACCAGCAATTGCGCCGTCCTGGCATCGTGCACGCGCAGCAGCGCCCACACCACCGGCAGGATCAGGCTGCCCGTCGCGGCGGGCACCGCCCGGTGTTCCAGCAGGGCGAGCAGGCTGCGGCGCAGCGCGTCGACCGCGGCGGACTGCCCCTCGGCCCGCTCGAGCTCCAGCAATCGGCCCACGACGTGGCCGCGCCAACCGGCGACCGGTCCGCAGGAGCCGTCGTGATCGACACGCTCGGTGCGGAGGGACGCGACCTGAGCCGCGTCGGGCGTCTCGCCTTGCAGGTAGGCGCCGTAAGCGGCGACGGCGGTCGCCTGGACGGCGTCGGTGGTCTCCAGCAGCCCGTGTTCCTCCGCTATCGCCAGCGCGCGCGCCGCGCGATCACGCATCGCGGTGGCGGCGTCGACGGCGTCGGCGGCGAACGCCAACCGGGTCAGCGCCCGCAGTACCAGGCGGGGACGGGTCGCGTGCTCGGCGAGTGCGAGTCCGGAATGCAGCAGCTGTTCGCCGCGTTCGACCGCGCCGCCGGCGATGAAGGCGGTGGCGATCTGGATCTCGGTGTAGGCGTCCAGATCGGGGTCGCCGGTCGGCGCGACGTCGTCCGGGATCCGGGACGGAACGGTCCCGGTGGTCGCCGCGACGTCGATCGTCGCGGCGAGCGTGAGCGCGTCGAGCCGCTCAGGGGAGGCGAAGGAGACCTTCGCGGCGCGCCGCGCCCGCGCGGTGTCCAGGCAGGCCACCGCGGCGGCGGTGCTGCCCGCCACCAACGCGTCGACGACCCGCACCAGCCACAGGAACGGGTCGTCGAGCAGGTCGGGCGCCGAGCGGGCGAGCTGATCGAACAACGTCGCGCCCATTCCGTCGAGGACCATGCGCAACGCGCAGGTGGACAGGAATTCGCGGAGCTGGTCGGGGTCCGCGCCCGCGAGCTCGTGCGGCAGCGCGGAAGCGGGCAGCCCCGCCGAGCGCAACCAGCGGGCCGACTGGCGGTGCAGTTCCGCGCACAGCTGCGGCCCCAGGCGGCGGGCCTCGGCGAGGAAGAGTGCGCGCACCAGCGGATGACAGGAGAACCACACGTCGCCGTCGCGGACGACGGAGGCGATCGGGAAGTCGATGCGATCGAGCTCGTAGAGATGATGCCCCGCACCGCCGCCGACGAGTTCGTCGGCGAGTTGCTCGGTGAACGCGACGGGAATGCTGGTGTAGGTGAGGAACTGGCGCAGTGCGGGCGGCAGTCCCGTGACGAGTTCGCTTGTCAGGTAGTCGGCGATCGCGCGGGCCGGGCGCGCGAGCACGGTGAGCGCCGCGGCGCGGTCGTCGGTCCTGGCGGCCACCTGGGTCGCGGCGATGCGCACTAGTGCGGCCCAGCCCTCGGTCAGGGTGCACAGCGTCTCGAGTTCCGCGCCGGTGAGTTCGCAACCGTGGTCCCGGCACAGCGTGTCGATCTCGGCCGGGTTGAAGGCGAGTTCGCCCGGACCCCACCGGGTGAGCCGGGCGTGCAGGTCGAGGACGTGCCAGCGGATCGGCGGGGCGAAGCGGGCGCACAGCACCGTCGTGACCGTCGGTGGGGCATGGTGCAGGAAGTGTTCGAGGCCGGCGAGCGCGAGCGGGTCGGTGAGCATATGAGCGTCGTCGAGCACGAGGACCGTCCGCGTCGTCCGTGCCGCCAGGGTTTCGACGAGCGCCGCGGCCTGGGCGCTCGGCGGTCCGGGGCATGCGGTGACCGCGATGTCGAAGCGTGCGTGCAGCGCGGTCCACAGGGCCGTCGCATCGTCGAGCTGATCGGTGACCGTCAGCCAGGCGACGTCGGATCCGCTCGCGGCGCGCCGGGCGGCCCAGTCGGCCGTCAGTACGGTTTTCCCGGTCCCGGCGGGCGCGCAGATCAGCAGCACGTGTCCGTCGCGAGCGGACGACAACCGGTCGGCGGCGGCGTAGAGCTCGGGCCGGGGCATCGGTGTGAACGGCAACGCCGGTATCTCGGCGGCGGATTGCGCCGCGGCGGGGACGCGGCGTAGAGCGGGGACGTGCGAGGTGGTCACCGTGCCTCCCGGGCCGTGTGCTGACAGATCACTACCGCGCCTCGGTAGCGGAACTTACCCAATGGGAAGTCGGCTCGATCCCCTCATGTGTCGTCGTTATGGAATTTTCATTTCGCGAGCCCGCGAAAAATCGGAGTCACCCGAAACGGGTGAAGTGCCGAACGGTGTGACTGGTGGAGATTCGGAAGGCGTCCGTCCACTACTTCCCGAGAAAGGGGGCGACCGATGACGCACATGACCGAACCGGAGCCACACCCCGTCCGCCGTGGCATCGCGGCGGGCACGTCCATAGCGGCCGCGATCCTGCTGCTGACCGTCGGTGTGCTGTCGATCTTCGAGGGCATCTCGGCGGTCGCCGAGGACGACCTCATCGTCGTCGGCGCCGAGTACGTCTACAAGTTCGATACCACGACCTGGGGCTGGATCCACATCGTGATCGGCATCCTCCTGGTCATCGCGGCGCTGGGCTTGATGACCGGCGCGACGTGGGCGCGGGTGGTGGCGATCTGCCTGGCGGCCCTGTCGATCATCGCGAACTTCATGTGGCTGCCGTACTACCCGGCGTGGTCGATCCTGGTGATCGCGCTGAACATCGTCGTGATCTGGGCGGTGGCCACGTGGCGGCCGGAAGCCGTCTGACCGCGCGGACATTCGCGGCCGCGCGTCCGCGGACGGCACACTGGAGGGCGTGCCCACCCTGAGCAAAGGGGCGAACGCGCCCGTCACCGTGCCGGCTGTGCGCGCGGTCCTGGAATGGTCGGCCGGCCCCGGCGTGCCCGCGCCCGACTTGTCGGCGCTGTTGCTGAGCGCGGCGGGCCGCGTCCGGTCGGACGCGGACTTCGTGTTCTACAACCAACCCGAACACCCCGGCGGCGCCGTCCGGTACCTCGGCGGGCAGGGCGCGGCCGACGCGGTCGAGGTCGACTTGGCTCGAATCGAGCCCGGCGTCGACCGCGTCGTGGTGTGCGCGTCCGCCGACGGCGCGCCGTTCGGGCGGATCGCGGGCTTGCGTCTGCGGCTGCTGGACACGGCCACCGGCGCCGAGATCGCGCGTTACGACATCGCCGCGGGACCGGAGACGGCATTGCTGTGCGGGGAACTGTACCGGCGCGCCGGAGCCTGGAAGTTCCGTGCGGTGGGGCAGGGCTGGTCGAGTGGATTGGCGGGACTGGCAACGGATTTCGGCATCACCGTCGACGACGCGGAACCTGTCGCACCGCCGGTGCCGGTGCGGGAAGTGCCCCCGCCCCCGCCGCCGATGCCCGGTGTCCGGTTCACCGAGGACGAGAACCGGTTGCCGGTCGACATGCGCGAGCGGCTGTCGTTGCGCAAACAACAGGTCGCCGTCTGCCTGGACAAGCACGGGCTGGGCGGCCTGACCGCACGGGTCGTCCTGGTGCTCGACGCGTCGGGGTCGATGACCGGCCTGTACCAGTCCGGCGTCGTGCACCGCGTGGTGGAGCGCATGGCCGCCGTCGCGGCGCAGCTGGACGACAACGGCGCGATGCAGGCGTGGACGTTCGCCAGCAATCCCGCCCGCCTGCCCGATCTGCGCGTCGGCGAGCTGCCGCAGTGGCTGGAGCTGCACGTGCGCTGCGGTCAGTTGTCCTTGTTCGGCGGACGCAGGCCGGCCAGGGGCTTGCGTGACGGCCAGGTCGACATGCGCAAGGTCGGCATCCTCAACGAGGAGCAGAAGGTGCTCGCGGAGGTCCGCGCGTTCGTGCGCGCCGAACCGGCGCCGGTCCCGACGCTGGTGCTGTTCTTCTCCGACGGCGGCATCTACAAGAACCGTGAGATCGAACAGCAATTGCGAGAGGCGGTGGCCGAACCCATCTTCTGGCAGTTCGTCGGTCTGGGCAGTGCGGGCGGCTTCGGGGTGCTCGAACGCCTCGACACCCTCGGCGGCAGGCGCGTGGACAACACCGGATTCTTCGCGGTCGACGACATCGAGCACGTGCCGGATCCGGAGCTCTACGACCGCTTGCTGTCGGAATTCCCGTCTTGGACGCGCGCCGCCGCGCAGGCGGGCATCCTGCGCTGACCGGCAAGCCGCCGCGGCCGGAAAAATCCTCGCGCGGCTGGAGTTCGGCGCATCCGATGAGCGGGTTCCGGTGTGTTCCGACGGCTTGCTTCATGGAAAGCCTTGCGGCGCTTGCCTACTCCGGTGATCGGGAATCGGAGCCTCCGCCGCGGCGTTCCGGCGACACCTGCGCGGCGAGTAGCGTTCCGGCGAGCAAACATCGCCGATCGATCGGTGAAGTCGGTCTTTCCGCTGTCACCGTAGGCGAGGTTGTGGTATCCACCTTCCGGACCGCACTACGAAATCGAAGGGACGCCAATGCCCAGCAAGCCCCCGATCGTTCTTCTGCACGGTGTCACGATGTCCGAACGGGTGTGGGACGACGTCACGCCCTTGCTCGCCGCCCGGCACGAGGTGATCACACCGACCGCGCTGGGCCACCGGGGCGGCCCGCCCGCCCTGCGGCGACCGGCGCGGGTCGAGCATCTGGTGGACGATATCGAACGGCGGCTGGACGGGCTGGGGCTGCGCCGGGTGCACATCGCGGGCAATTCGCTGGGTGGCTGGATGGCGATCGAATTGGCCCGTCGCGGTCGAGCCGAGACCGTCTGCGCGCTCTCGCCCGCCGGGTTCTGGGAGGCCGGGGACCGCAGCCGCTCGGCCGCGACTCGCCGCATCGCTCGCGAGGCGATCACCGGGCAGCTGTTCGGCTTCCTCGCCCCGCTGGGGCTGCGCAGCGCGGTGGTGCGGCGGATCGCGTTGCGCAACATCGCCGTGCACGGTGATCGCCTCAGCGCGGCGCAGGCCATGACCTGCTTACGCGACCTGCTGGGATGCACCGTCACCGCAGACTTGCTCGGCACCGACGAACAGATCGCTCCGCTCACCCCGTTGCCGTGCCCGATCACCGTGGCCTGGGCAGAACACGACCGGGTGCTGCCCGAACCGGTCCACGGCCCGATCGCCCGGGTGCGGCTGCCGGAGGCGGTGTTCTCCGTGCTGCCCGACACCGGTCACGTGCCGATGATCGATGACCCGCGGTTGGTCGCGCAGACGATCCTGGCCACCACGAGCAGCACCGCCGCCGAGGCGTCCTGAGCGAGACCGGACGGGCATTCCGCGGCGCCGCCCGGTCACACGTCGAGCAGGTGGGGCAATCCGGCGCGGTAGCGGTCGGCGTCGATGCGTTTCCACGGCTCGAACACCGGCAGGGACACCAACGGAAAGATCGGCACGCGGGGCGCCGGGTCGTCGGCGGCGTCGAGGATCGCGTTGGCCGCGGCGCGTCCGGATTCGTTGGCGCCCTCCATCGTCGCGAGGTCGATGTTGTTGCGCACGTGGTCGCCGCCGAAGAACAGGTTCGGAACGGCGCAGCGCGCCTGCGGGCGGTGGTCGTAGGAGCCGACCGTGTTGACCAGCAGCGGGGTCTCGTTGTGGATGCCGCTCGCGCTCCAGCTGATCCCGGGGTCCAGATGCCAGGAGCGGATGTCCTCGGGACGCAGCCAGCCCGTTCCGGTGTTGAGCCATTCGGCGAGCTGGGCCCACACCTCTTCGGCGATCTCGGCGGCGGTGCACTGTTTGGCCGGACGGCGGAAGCGGATGCCGGGGGAATCCCAGTCGGAGATGTCCACCGAAAGGCATTCCCGCACGGTGCCGTCGCCGTAGCGGGCGGCGAAATCGCCCACCCACATCGGCGCTTGCCGCAACGCGGTGAGCGCCCACGGCGAGCCGAGCGCCGCGATGTGACCTTCCGGCAGCTCGGTGGGACGGGCGAGGTAGTACTGGATGCCGACCATCCAATCGGTACGCAGCTCCCGCATGCCGGCCAGATGCGGGTCGGCGTCGAGGATGTCCTCGCTCAGCAGCGGGACCGCGTTGTCCACCGGCATCGCGCACAGATACCAATCCGCGGTGACCGCGGTGGCGCGGCCGCTGGGGTCGGTCACCGTCACCGAGGCGATCCGGCCGTCGCGCAACCGCAGCCGCGTCGCCCGCTGACCCATCACGAACTGCACGCCCCGCGACCGCAGATATGTCACCCACGGATCGATCCATGCCTCATTGGTGGGGCGGTTGAGAATACGGTCGATACCGGCGGAATACTGCGGGATCGCCCCGCTGCCCGCCAGCACCAGCGCCTCGCCGATGGTGCCGATCGTGCGGGCCGAACTCACTTGGGGTTTGGCCGCTACGGTGATCCGGGTCAAGGCGCTGACCAGGTATTCGCGATAAGCCGGTGACTTGCCCTCGGCGCGCAGGATCTGCTCCCACGTCACGTATTCCCACTGCCCGAATCGACGTTCGGTACAGGAGGTGAACCAGACGACCATCTGTTTGGCGAAGAAGGCGAGTTCGGCCGGTGGCAGTTCGGGAACGAAGCCGAAGGCACCGATCAGGGTGTTCTGCAACCGCTGCGGGTCGAGCTGGTCGAGGCCACCGAATTCGACCGGCGCATAGATCGGCGGCCTGCCCCGGAAGCCCGCGACGGTGCCCTCGACCCGGACCAGGTTGCCCGCGACGCCATCGGGATTGCCCGGGAAGGGAATGCGCCGCATGGTGTCCGGAAGGTTCTGATAGCAGCCGGGAAAGAACCGGAAGCCGTGCTCGCCGGGCAGGTCCGCGCGGCCGCCGGTGCCGGTGCCCGGCACGCCCATGCTGCGGGCCTTGCCGCCGAGGAACGCCGGTTCGTACACGGTGACCGCGTAGCCGCGCTCGATCAGTTCGTGTGCCGCCGACAGCCCGGCGACTCCGCCGCCGAGGATCGCGACCGATTTGCCTGCGGTGCGCGACCCTGGCGTTCGGCGTGCTGCGGGGGCGGCGTGCGCCGGCGCGGCGGCGACGGCCATTCCGGCCGCGAGCGTGCCGCGCAGCAGGTCGCGGCGGGTGAGGTCGATGGTCGGCCGAGGACGCGAGTCATGCATGTCGATCTCCTGAAGATGCCGCGAGAACGCGCCGCGGCGGCCGGGACTGGATGGCGTCGGCAGGATCGGGGCGCGTGAAGGCGCAGGCCTCCCTCCGTTCGGCGACCGCGTCGCGGCATTCGCCCACCAGGTCCGCGAGAACCGGCCAGGGAGCGCGCCACGATGCGCGCAGCGCGCCCGCCGCGAACGTCGCCGCGCGTGCGGGAGTGAAGACATCCGCGGGAGTCACGGTGCGGGAGAAGATTTCGGTGACCGCGTCGGCCAGCGCGGGGTCGGAGGCGGCCCTGCGATAGAGCTCGATCTCCAGGGGGCGCATCGCCGTGCCCCGGGCCAGCCGGTTGGTCCACTGGTAGACGCCCAGGCATTCCCGATCGCGCAGCTGTTCCCACGCGGCCAATGCGGTGTCGAGGTGCTCGGTGTCGTCGAGGGCCGGTGCGGTGAGTTCGCCGAGCAGCCGGCCGTAGCGCAGCGCGTCCCGGATGCCCTGCGCGGTCACCGGGTCTTTGAAATGGCCCGCGTCGCCGGGCAACGCCCAGCCCGGGCCGGTCGAGCGGCGGAAGTAGGAGGCCAGGCGCGTGGCCGAGCGCACGCGTCCGACCCTGCGGCAGTCCCGCAGGCGCCGCTGCAGCCCCGGCAGCCGCTCGATCGCCTCCTGATAGCGGCGCTCGGCGCGCCCCGCGCCCGGTTCGCCGGGGTGCGCGGGCGGCTGGACGAGGCTCAGCAGCAAGCCGTCGTCGCAGGGGAACGCGGTGCCGAGATCGGAACCGGACCGCCATTGGGCCGCGATGTGGCGCTGGTCGGGCGCGCCGTCGTGCCAGTACGCGAAGTAGCAGTCCCGTCCGCTCGGCGCGGACAACCGAGGCCGGGTGACGCCGACGAGCCGGGCCACCGTGCTGCGACGTCCGTCGGCTCCGACGACCAGGCGGGCGCGCACCTCACGAGCGCCACCCCGTCGGCATAGCGGACGCCCACGCAGCGATCGCCCGACCACAGCAGGTCGGTGACCCGGACGCCCTCGCGAACCCGCGCGCCGGCGTCCACGGCGGTGGCCACGAGCGCGGCGTCCAACCCGGTCCGCCGCACGCACATCGCGTAGTCGACGCCGTCCACCGGCGTGAACGACGACCGGACATGATAGCCGCCGCCGTCGGCGAAGGCCGTGGTCAGCGGAGGCGCGCCGAGCCCGAGGACACGCTCGAGGGCGCCGGCGCGGCGCAGTTCGGCAAGGCCGCCGGGCCACAGCAGGTGCGTCGAGAGGGTGTCGGAGGGAAAGCGCGCGGAGTCCAGTGCGAGGACCTCACGCCCGGCCCGCGCGAACGCGATGGCGGCCGCGGAGCCCGCGCAGCGGGCGCCGACCACCACCACATCGGTGTACTCGATTGCCGGAGAGGGGGATCCGCGCATGCCCGAACACCTCGGTCACATAGTCTCGGACACTGTGTCCGATCGATGGTGAGCGGTGGCCGTCCGAATGTCAATATCGGTGCCGTGTCGGCAGAATGGGGAGACGCACCCGACCCGGCACAGCCGAGCAACGCGGCCCCGCGCCGCAGAGAGGAGCCGGATGCCCTCGCTGACCCGCGTCCCCAGAAACGCACGCAAACCGGTCGACGATCGGCGCGCGGAGTTCGAGCGACGCGTCCTGGCCGCCGTGGAGGACCTGCTCGCCGACGGCACGCCCTACACCGAGATCGCCGTGCACCGGATCGCCGCCGCGTCGCAGTCGGCGCGGTCGACGTTCTACCGGTATTTCCCGGACAAGAGCCGACTGCTGATCCGCATGGCCGAATTGGCCACGGCGGATCTGTTCGAGGCCGCCGAGCGCTGGTGGATCGCCGAGCACACCGGAGGGCAGGCGGGTGTGGTGGCGGCCGTGCGGACCATGATCGCGGGTTTTCGCGAGCACCGGTCGCTGCTGCTGGCGCTGAGCGAGGTGGCGGCCTACGACCGCGACGTCGGCGCGTATTGGCGCGGGCGGGTCGCATCGTTCGTGCGGGTGGTGCGATCGCGCCTGGAGACCGACCGGGCCGAGGGCCGGATCAGCCCGGCGATCGACCCGCACGCCACCGCCGTGGTGCTGACCTCGATGGTGGAACGCGCGATCGCCGCGGGCTTCTCCTCCGGCTCGGGCGTCACCGACGACGCGCTCGCCGAGGCGCTGGGCCGGGCGATCTGGTTGACGGTGTACGGCGACGCACCGCAGCGCTGACGGAACTCCCGGCCGCACAACCGGATTCATTGCTACAGTCGCGCCCATGACGCAACCTCTGCGGATCGGCATCCTGGGCGCCGCCCGCATCGCCCCCGCCGCTGTCGTGCGCCCCGCGCGGGCGCACCCGGACGTGGTGGTCGCCGCGGTGGCCGCGCGCGAGCCGGAACGCGGCCGTGCGTTCGCGCGCGAGCACGGCATCGAGCAGGTCTTCGACAGCTACGCCGCGCTGATCGCCGCGCCCGATATCGACGCCGTCTACAACCCGCTGCCGAACGGCCTGCACGGCCGGTGGACGAAAGAGGCCATCGGCGCGGGCAAACACGTGCTGTGCGAGAAGCCGTTCACCGCCAACGCCGCCGAGGCACAGGAGGTCGCGGCGCTGGCAGTGCGGTCGGATCGGGTGGTCATGGAGGCCTTCCACTACCGCTATCACCCGATGACAAGGCGGGCCGAGCAGATCATCGCCTCCGGGGAACTCGGCGAGCTGGTGCGGGTGGAGGCCGCGATGTGCTTTCCGCTGCCGCGATTCTCCGACATCCGCTACGACTACGCGCTCGCCGGCGGGGCGCTGATGGACGCGGGCTGCTACGCGGTGCACATGGCGAGGGTGTTCGGCGGCGAGGAACCGGAGGTCGTCACGGCCACCGCGAAGCTGCGCGGCCCGCGCATCGACCGCGCGATGAGCGCCGAGCTGCGTTTCCCCTCCGGTCACACCGGCCGGGTGCGTTGCTCGATGTGGTCGTCGGACGTGCTGCGCATCGGCGCGCGCGTGGTGGGTGAGCGCGGCGAACTGCGGTTGCTCAACCCGGTGGCGCCGCAATTGCCGCGCAGGCTGTGGGTGCGTTCGGAGCGTGGCAGGCGTACGGAGAAGATCTCACGCCGCAGCACCTACGCGTATCAGCTCGACGCCTTCGTCGCGGCGGTGCGCGACGGCGAGCCGGTGCTCACCGCGCCGGAGGACGCGGTGGCGACGATGACCGTCATCGATGCCATCTACGCGGCCGCGGGCCTGCCGCTACGGCAACCGGCCTGACGAAGCCGCCGTGATCGCCTCGGTATAGACCGCCACCAGGCGTTCGGTGAAGCGGGACTGCAGCGTCCGGCCGGCGTGGCGGGCGAGAACTTCCCGCATGGCGTCGAGCCGGTCCGGCTGCTCCGTCAGCACGCGCAGCGCCTCGGCCAGTGCGCCGGTCGAGGAATCACAAGCGCGCCATTCCCCGCCTTCGGGGACGGTTTCTGTGACGTCGGGGTCGCAGTGCAGCACGGGAATGCCGGTCGCGACCGCCTCGAGCAGCACCATGCCCTGTGTGTCACACCCGGCGGACGGGAACAGCAGCACGTCATGGGAGCGCATGGCGGCCAGGCACTCCACCTGGCTCACCTCGCCGTGCAGCCGCACCCGCTCGCGCAGCCCGAGCCGGTCGACCGCCGCCCGCAGACGCGCCTCCAGCGCTCCCGCACCGTAGATGTCGAGGGTGCAGCCCGCGGCCCGGTGCACCGCCTCGACGGCGTCCAGTGGCCGCTTCTCCGCGGAGAACCGGCCGCACCAGAGCACTCGCAGCTCACGATCGCGGCCGCGGGAGTGCTCGGGAAGAGCGCGCACGAGATCGTCGTCGACTCCGTTGGACACCACGTGGATCGGCCGGTCCACGCCATGCGCGGCCAGCCGCCGGGCGAAATGCCTGGTCGGCACGACGACTTCGTCCGCGGCTTGCGCCTGGGCGACCAGCGGCCGCCAGGCGTGCCGCGCGGTGCGGCTCTCCGGCAGGCGCGGCATCGCCTCGCGCAGGCCGACGAACGCACCGTGCAGGACGCGCGTGGTGAGCGCGGCGAGGTAGGGGAACGGGGCGTTGCGTTCGATGAACGAGTCGTCGCGACTGTGCATGGACTGCACGACCGGAAGGCCGTGGCGGCGCGCGGCGCGCAACCCGATGACGCCCGCGCCGTAGGTGGTCTGCGCGTGCACGACGTCGAAACCGCGCTCGGCGAACACCGCGTCGACGAGACGTGCGTTCCCGCGGGTGGGCAGGGCGACCGGATAGCCGTTCACCGTCAATCCGGCCGTGGTCGCCAGCAGGACGATATCCGGGTCCGGCGGCATGGATCGCGGTGCGGGAATAGTGAATACCGTGACGTGATGCCCCAGCCGTTCCAACGCCGTGCGCTGCGCGCGCATCGACGTCTGGATGCCACCGAGGGTGGCGGGGTGGAAGTCCGCGAACATGGCGATGCGCAGGGCACGGCCGTCGCCGTTCGGTGCGCTCACACGGCGCCCTGCGATCGGGGGAGGTGATGCCCACAGTCGTCGAGGAATTCGAGGATGTGCCCGTACACGTCCAGGGCCGCGCCGCGACCGAGGAAGGTGTCGAGATGACCGTAGGAAGGGACCTCCACGTAGCGGACGTCCAACTGGGGATGCCGGGCGTTGAGCACGTCGTGGCACAGCTTGTTCGAATCGAGCCAGACCTCGTTGCGGCTGCCCGACAGCAGCAGCACCGGGCAGTCGATCCGATCGGCATGGTCGAGCGCGTTCTCCGGTAGCGCGCGGTAGCGGTCGTCGTTGTCGTTCCAGCGTTGCACCGCGTGCGCCAGCTCCATCCGCCGCAACTGCGGAAGGACATGGACCGGGATCGGCCCGAACAGCTCCGCGAGCCGGTCGTGGGTGCGCGGATCGAGATGGTCGTGCACGAACAGCTCCACGCCCATGCCCCAGCCGCCGTGGACCATCCGGCAGGTGGGATCGGTGCATTCGCCTTTCCTGGTGAGCAGGGCGTAGAGCAGCGTCTTGCGCGACCACAGCCCCACTTTGCGGAAGTCCGACTCGACGTGGTGGACGCGGGAGCCGAGCAGTTCGCCGCCCACGAGCACGCGCATCCGCACCGAGTTGCTCACTTTGGGCGTGAGGAAGACACCCTGGGCGACGACCCCGGCGAGGCCCGGTACCAGTCCCGCGGCCAGGCTCATCGACAGCGCCAGGGCGCCGACGCAGTGCGCGACCACGAACAGCGGCCGGTCGCCGATGCGCGCGCGGATCTGCTCGACGGCGCCGGGCAGGTCGTAGAGGGCCACGTCGTCGAAGCTGAAGCGCGGACCGGCGGCGTTGTAGGGCAGGCGGCAGCTGCCGCGCCAATCCAGCAGCCAGGGTTGGTATCCGGCGTCGAGCAGCGCGTCGACGACGTTGCGGATCTCGGGCAGCAGGAACATGTCCGAGGACACCCCGTGGCCGTGGACCAGCAGGACCGCGGGCCGGTCG
This sequence comes from Nocardia sp. NPDC019219, assembly GCF_040632645.1. Taxonomy (NCBI): domain Bacteria; kingdom Bacillati; phylum Actinomycetota; class Actinomycetes; order Mycobacteriales; family Nocardiaceae; genus Nocardia; species Nocardia sp. NPDC019219. The sequence continues at coordinate 161,134 of NZ_JBEYCG010000005.1, forward strand.
GGGTCGTCGACGACGACACGGCGCAAGCCCAGCCGGATGCCGTCGGCGGCCTGGAACGGGATCTCCTCCACGGCGGGCGCGGCGCCCGGGCGGATGGGGGTGAGCATCAGCGCGACTCCTTCGCGTTCCGGCGCAGATCCAGCAGCTCGGTGCCCACGCGTAACGCCGGCTCCAGCAGGCCCTTGCCGAGCTGGGATCCGAACCAGCTCAGCCACAACAGTTTCGCGGTCCGCCGCTGCCGCTCGGACAAGCGCGGATCCACCTGGATGCCGTCGATCTGATCGCGCAGGTAGGTCTCCAGCGGGACGGCGACCTCGCCGGCGAGGCTCGCCGGTTCGCCCGCGCGGCCGAGTTCCACGGTCAGCGTGCGCGCCTGCCGGACGAGGGTGCGGCGCGCCTCGGCGTATTTGTACCCGGACAGCCACCACGCGCCGCCCTCGGCATCGCGCAGCGACAGCCGGTAGTGCATCAGCGGATGCTGCCATCCGTGCCGCAGCGGAATGCCGTCGTGCGGACGCACCGACAGCGCTCCGGACACGGTGAGCGGTTCGTCGTGCAACCGGGCGCAGCGCATCTCGCCGCTGACGTCGACCGTGCGTCCGGCCACCAGCTGGTGGGTGCTCGCGATGGACAGCCGCAGCGTCAGCGCGCAGGAGGTGTCGGCGGTCGCGTCGACGGGCCCGAGCGTGCCCACCAGCGTCTCGGTGAACCACAGGTAGGGTGTGTCCTCCGGCTGCGGCAGCCGCGCCAAGCCGGCGCCCGCGAGCATCTCCAGCGTCTTGCGTTGTGACTGCGCACCGTAGCGGACCGGCTCGGGCAGATTGTGGGCGCGCAGGAAAGCGCGGGTGCGCTCGTCCCCTGCGGCGGGCGCGGAGGCCATCGTCTCCAGCGGGTGCCGGGCGACGGGGCTCTGCAGCACCTGCGCCAGCGATTCCAGCTCCGGCACCGGCTCGGTGCGGATCCGTTCCACCACCTCGTCGCACCAGGCCGCCCAGTGCTGCACCCGCATGTCCAGGCCGATCGCCGCGGACTCGCCGAGCATCTGCTCCAGCGTGGTCGGCGTGCCGGTGAGATGGTAGTTGTGGCCCCACGCGTCCGGTGCGCACACGATCGCCGCCGCGACCTTGCTCACCCAATCCACCGGGGCCACATGCAGATTGCGCAGCGCGGGGACGGTGCCGAACCGCGACAGCGCCGCGATGATGCCGCTGTTGAGGTCGCGGGGATTGTGCGCGCCGGTCTCGCGGTGTCCGCCGATGCCGCCGGGGCGCAGCACCGTGACGACCACACCGTGTTCGCGTGCCCGCCGCAGCACCGCCTCGGCGGCCCATTTCGTCCGGTCGTAGCCGATCACGAGTTTGCCGACGTTCGCCACCGGGTCGTCCTCGCCCATCGCGGCGATGCCGAGTTCGTTGAACACCGCGATCGAGGAGACGTGGTGCAGCGGTTTCGGTCTGCCGGTCGCCGCCAGCCGCCCCAGGGTCAGCGGGCCGAGGACGTTGCCGCTGCGCAGCGACGGGTAGCCGCGCAGGAAGTCGACCGCGGCGCCGACGTTGACGATCGCGTCGATCTCCTCCGCCAGCGTGGCCCAGCGTTCCTCGGACAGCCCGAGACACGGTTCGCGCAGATCGCCGGTCAGCACCGTCACGCGCCTGCGCACCTCCGCCGACCACGGCAGCAGAAACCGCGTCAGCGCCGCGGCCAGCCGGTCGAGGGCGGCCGCCTCGTCCTGCGCGCGGATCAGGCAGACGACGTGCGCATCGCTGCCGCGCAACAGGTCCAGCAGCAGATGGCTGCCGAGGAAGCCGGTGGCGCCGGTGAGCAGCACACGACGCGGGACGACGCGCTGCGGCGGGTCCACGAACGGCAGCCGGTCGGCTCCGGCGACATCGGACATGATCTGCGCGAGCTGCTCGTCCACGGTCTCCGGGGCCGCCACGGTGGTGGCCTGTCCGGTCGTCGGGGAGCCCAGCCAGCGCTCGGCCAGCCTGCGCGGACGGGCGTCGGCGAACACGTCGTCCAGCTCGAGGTGCACGCCGAGCTCGCCGGCCAGCGCCGCGACGAACTGCACCGCGGCGACGGACGTGCCGCCGCCGTCGAAGAAGTCCGTGTCCGGCCCGACGGTCTCGGCGGTGAACCGGTTCGCCACCCGGGTGACCGCCGCGGTGAGCGACTCGACGTCCCATTCCCGGGGACGCTCGACGGCCGGCGGCGCGGTGCGCGCCGCGCCACCGGCGCGCGCCAGCAAGGAGGCCACGTCCAGACCGCCGCCGCGTTCGATGGCCTCGGCGAGGTCGCGCCGATCCGCTCGCGGGTACTCGCCGTTCACGCCGCGCATAGCAAACTCCTTGTCGGACATGGTCATTGCGCCCAGGATCGGAACGTCCGCAGGCGATCCAGCGGCACCTCGGGCTCCAGCCGCTCGGCGTCGACGTCACCGCCGCCCAGCGCGGCGGCCAACCGGCGGGCGGGCACATTGCGGGCGGTGCGGTGGACGGTCATGCGCACCGTCGCGCAGCCCAGCGCCGCCGCACGGTCCGCCAGCCAGCTCAGCAGGCGTTCTTCGACGCCGCGGCCGAGGGCGCGGCAGCTGAGATGCCAGCCGAGCACCCGCAGCACGGTCCCGTCGGCGTGCAGGGCCAGCACGGCGATGGTTCCGTAGTCACCGAACCGGTCCCGCGCCGCGGCCGTCCACACCTCGCCGTCCGCGCGCCAGTGGTCCACATCCTGCTCGGTACCGGCGCTCATCGCGAATTGGCTGGTGCGCCGGACCAGTTGGGCGGCGCGCGCCCGCGTGCGGTCGGTCAGCCGCTCGACGGTCACCTCCAATTGCAGGCTGTCGAGGAACTGCGCGAAGTCCAGTTGCTCGCGGGCCACGTCGCGCTCGCGTTCGTGCCGGTAGAACTCCGCCCGCCCGGCGTCCTCCGCGGTGACCGCCACCGGCGTCACCGGCCACAACCGGGTCAGGAACGCCTCCAGTTCGCCGACCGGCGGACAGGTCACCGCGAGCACCTCCGGCAGCCGCGAGCGCATCTTCGCGATCTCGACCGGGTTGTCGTCGAGATAGACCACGTCGTCCAGCGCGAGCCGCAACGCGCGCGCGGCCTGCGCGAGCCGCTCGGCCTTGCCATCCCATCCGGCGGAGACGACGGTGAAATCGGCGGCGCGCAGCGGACTGTCGGAGCGGTCCAGGACCGCGTGGACGGATTCCTCGTCGTTGTTGCTGATCAGCACGAGCAGAGTCCCCGCAGCACGCCATTGCCGCAGCCGCCGCGCCAGCGCGAGCCGCGGTGCGTCGAAGGTGACGCCCTCAGGCCCGATCTCGCCCACGACGCCGCTCCACAACGTGTCGTCGCCGTCCACGGCGACGACCTTCGGCGCGGGCAGCAGGGCGACGCGGGCGACGTCGGCGAGCGTCAGCGCCACCGCGGCCTGGAACTCCTCGGTGAACGGCAGGTGCGCCAGCGCGTCGGTCCGCTCGTCGAAACGGTTCGCCACCCGGTGATCGCGGGTCCAGTCGGACTCGGTGAGCACCGCGACGCCGGGGATCTCCCGCATCCGCTCGGCGGTGCGCCGCTCCCACCGGGCCAGTCGCTCGTCGAGGGCGGGCGCGGGAAGGAATCCGACGATGATCGGCCCCCGGGCGCGCTCGGCCGCTTCCCGGACGCCGGCGGGATACTGCGCGGCCAGGTCGGTGAGCGCATCGTCGGACAGGGCGCCGAATCGCTCCAGGTCCGCCGCCCGCACCAGCACGATGCCCAGCGCGGTCGACGGCTGGGCGAACACTCCCGACGGGTCGCGCAGTCCGGCCAGGACGTGGTGGTAGGGCGCTTCGAGGACGGTCGGCCCGTCCGCGCCGTGGCCGTGCGCGGAGGCCGCGCTGTACAGATCCGGCAACTTGCCCAACGCGAACGTGGCCCCGAACGCGACACCGTGCGGTACGGCGGGACGCGATGCGCTCGACTGCGGGCGCACCGGCAACCCGGCCTGCTCGACGACCTCGCCGAGCAGCGCCAGATAGTCGTGCCCGAGGCGGGTGCAGGACGCGTCGTCGATGATGTCGGCGTTGTAGGTCAACCAGATCCGACCGGTGTCGGCCAGCACGGCCACCATGAGGTCGAGATCGGAGTACCCGGTTCCCACCGGGACGATGTCCGCGCGCCGGCCCGGCGCGGCGGCCCGCAGGTAGTTGAAGTACACCTCGACCAGCGGCGCGTTGTCCCGGTACAGGCCCTCCGCGGCGAGCGCGGCGAGCACGTCGGAGAACCCGGCTCCGGGGACCAGCAGCCTGCGCAGCCGGTCGCCGGTCCGGCGCAGCAGGTCGTCGACCGACTCGCCGGGCTCGACGGTGGCGGGATAGGGCACCGGCACACCGAAATAGCCGACGGCCGTCGGCGCGTCGGCGTGGATGCGGGTGTCCACGGGGACGGCGAGCGCGAAACGATCGGTGCCCTGCCGCCGGGCGAGCAGCACCGTCAGCGTGCCGAGGAACAGCGCCGCGGGCGTGATGCCCAGTTCGCGGGCGCGCCGCGCCACGTCGTCCCCGAGCCCGGCGGGCAGGTCCAGCAGTACTTCTCCGGCACGGTGACTGCGCTGCGCGGGCCGGGGCCGGGCGAGGGTGAGGTCGAGGCGGCGGCAGCCCGCGAACTCCGCACGCCACTCGGCATCGGGCTCGGTCTGCGGCGCCTGCGCGGCGAGCAGATCGTGCATGTCCTTGTTGGACGGGATGTCCGGGTACGGCGTGCCGGACAGTTCGGCGTCGATCTCCGCGGCGACCAGCACCATCGATTGAACGTCGCACATGCCGTGGTGCGCGCCGAAGATCAACGTCTGCTCGCCGGTATCGGAGGTCAGCAGCTCGAACCGCCACAGCGGCCCCTGCGCCAGGTCGAACGGCTCGCGCATCAGCTCGCCGAACCTGGTGCGCGCGGCGGTGTGGTCGAGCCGATCGACGGCCGTGCAGCGCAGCAGCGGCCCGCCCGGCCTGGCCCGCACCTGCAGCCGGGTGCCGTGCTCCGCGCTGGGCACCACGACCGTGCGCAGCGCCGCGTGCCGCCCGGCGAGGCGGGCGAGGATCGCGTCCAGTTCGGCGTGGTCGACGGCCCGGTGCAGGCGCATGGCCAGCCCGCCGGTCTGCGCGGCACTCGGAACGCCTTGCTGGGCGGTGCGCAGCAGCCGCATCAGGTCCCGGGTGACGGGCAGGGTGACGACCTCGGGGACATCTTGCTCGGGCGGGCGCGCGGCGGGCTCGGCGGTGTCCGTGCGCGCTGCCTCGCCGATGAGGTATTCCGCCAGCGCCACCGGGCTCTGATGGGCGAAGATCTCGCTCAGCGGCACGAGGATGCCGGTGTCGTCGCGCAACCGGTTGCGCAACTCCACCGCCATCAGCGAGTCCATGCCCAGCCCCTGCAACGACCGATCGGGTGTGATGGCGTCCGCGCCGGTATGTCCCAGCACGTCGGCGGCCCGGCGCGCCACCACCTCCACCGCGAGCGCGGTCGCCTCGCCCGGCGGCAGGCCGCGCAGCCGCTCGGCGAACCGCGACCGCATCGACGGATCGCCTGCCTCGCGATGGACGGCAGCGCGGCGCGACGGCGGACGGATCAGCCCGCGCAGCAGCACCGGAACGGACGGCGCGCGCCGCATCGCGTCGGCGTCGATCCGCATCGGCGCCAGCACCGGCTCGGTGCGCCGCAGCGCCGCGTCGAACGCGGCCAAGCCGTCGTGCGCGGACAGCGCCCGCACGCCGGAGCGTTCCATGCGGCGGATGTCGGCCGCCGCCAGCACCTCGTGCATGTCCAGGCTCCACGGACCCCATGCCAGCGATTGCGCGGTGCGTCCTTGTGCGACGCGATGCGTGGCCAGGGCGTCGAGGTAGGCGTTGGCGGCGGCGTAGTTCGCCTGGCCGGGATTGCCGAGAACGCCCGCGACGGACGAGAACAGCACGAAGCACGCGAGATCCATGTCCTCGGTCAGCTCGTGCAGATGGTGCGCCGCGTCCACCTTCGGGCGCAGCACCGCCGCGAGCCGTTCGGGCGTGAGCGAGCCCAGCGTGCCGTCGTCGAGCACCATCGCGGCGTGCACGACACCGCTGAGCGTGCGTCCACGCAGCACCTCCGCCAGCGCGGCGCGATCGGCGACGTCGCAGCGGGCGAAGACCACGTCCGCTCCGAGACCGGTCAGTTCGGCGCGCAGTTCGTCGGCGCCCGGGCCGTCGGCGCCGCGGCGGCTGACCAGCAGCAGTTTGCGGACGTCGTAGGCCCGCACCAGATGCCGGGCCAGTAGTGAACCGAGCCGTCCCGGCGCTCCGGTGACGAGCACGTAGCCGTCGCCGAACTCCGGGCGTCCCGGCGCATCGCCCGTCATCGGCGGCCGCGCCAGCCGCGGCGCGTACAGGGCTCCGTCGCGCACGAGAACCTGTGCCGCACCGGAGGCCAGCACCGTCGCGATATCGAGGTCGGCGTCAGCGCTGTCGACCAGCACGATGCGGTCCGGATTCTCCGACTGCGCCACCCGAGCCAAGCCCCAGACCGCGGCTCCCGCGGTGTTCGGGACGTCCTCGCCGGGCAGCGCCATCGCCCGGCGGGTGCGCACCACGATGGTCGCCGCGGCCAGGCGCGGGTCGTCCAATGCCGCATGGAAGGCTTCGAGTGTCTGCCGTACCGCCGCGTGCACCGCGTCGATCGAATCGCCCTCGGCGACATCGATGAGCACCGCCTCCGGGGCGTGGTGTTCCGGGCCGAGCGCCGACCAGGGCACCGCGGTGACCGGCCGGACCGTCACCGGTGCCGGAAGGGCCGCCCATTCCGGCCGGAACAAGGTGCGGTGCGCGGCGGACAGCGCCCCGTCGAGCAACCGGGCCGCGGGCGCGGGCCGCAGCACCAACGATCGCACCGACACGACCGGGCGGCCGCTGGGATCGCTCGCCGAGACGCGCACCCCCTCGGAGCCGTCGTTCGAGATGCGGACCCGTAGAGCCGTCGCACCGGAGGCGTGCAAACTCACCCCGGCCCACGCGAACGGCAGCAGGGCCGAATCGCTTTCGTCCGCGCTCAGCAGCAGCGCCGCGTGAAGCGCGGAGTCGAGCAACGCGGGATGGATCTCGAACCGCGCGGCGTCGCCGTGGGCGGACTGCGGAAGGGCCACCTCCGCGAAGACGTCCGCGCCGCGCCGCCACGCCGCTCGCACCGACCGGAACATCGGCCCGTACCGATGCCCCCGCCCGGACAGCCGCGCGTACATGGCGTCCACGTCGACGACCGCCGCACCGGCCGGAGGCCATACGGCGGCGTCGAGGTGACCGGCATCGGCTACCTGTTCCTGCGCCAGCATCCCGCGGGCGTGCAACGTCCACGAGGTGTCCAGATCCCGTTCCAGGCGCGAATGGATCGAAACGGGACGGCCGCCGGTCGCGTCGGCGTCCCCGACCGTCACCTGGAGCTGCACCGCCGCATCCTCCGGAAGCACCAGCGGGGCGTGCAGGACGAGTTCGCGCACGTCTGCGGCGGCCACTTCGTCACCGGCGCGGATCGCCAGTTCCACCAAACCGGTTCCGGGCAGGAGCACCGCGGCGGGCGCGGCATGCTCGGCCAGCCACGGATGGGTCCGCAGCGAGATCCGGCCGGTGAGCGTCACGCCACCGGAACCAGGATGCGGCACAACGGCGCCGACGAAGGGATGGCCCGCGGACTGCAACCCGAGCGCGGCGGCGTCCTCGGACGCCGATTCGGTCCAGAACCGCCGCCGGTCGAAGGCATAGGTCGGCAGGTCGACGCGGCCGCGCGCGGGCACCAGACGCGACCAGTCGAGGTCGCGGCCCGCCACCCACAGCGCGGCTTGGGCGCGGGCCAGGCTGCGCGGCCCGTCCTGCTCGCGCACCAGCGAACCGACGGCGACCACCTCGCGACCGGTCTGCTCCGCGACGGCCCGCACGGCGGTGGTCAGCAGCGGATGCACGCCCAGTTCGACGAAATACCGGAACCCGTCGCCGATCATGCGCTCGATCGTGTCGGCGAACCGGACAGGTTCCCGGGCATTGCGGTACCAGTAGCCGCCGTCGGCGGAGTCGTCCGTCAGCTGCTCACCCAGCACGGTGGAGTACCACGGAACGACTGGCGACGCGGCGGTCAACCCGGCCAGTTCGTCCAGCAGTCGCTCGCGGATCGGTTCCAGCAGAGCCGAATGTCCCGCCAGCGCCGGTCCCGCGGCCAGCACCCGCACCTCGACCTGTTCGTCCGCCAGATCCCGCACCAGCGCCTCGACCGCGTGGCGGGCTCCGGCCACGATCGTCGAGCCGGGAACGTTGACCGCCGCAACCGACACCGCCTCGGCCCCGGCCAGGCGTTGCGCGAGCCGCTGCTCGGGCAGGCCGACCATCGCCATCGCGCCCTCCTCGGCGATGCCCGCCATCAGTCGGCTGCGGGCCACGACCACCTGCGCCGCCTCGTCGAGCGTCAGCGCGCCCGCGACGTAGGCCGCGGCGATCTCGCCTTGGCTGTGCCCGATCACGGCATCCGGGAGGACGCCCGCGGCACGCCAGGTGGCCGCGAGCGCGGCCATGGTGGCGAACAGCAGCGGCTGCACGAGGGTGAAGTCGCCCAGTTGCGCCGGGGTGAGCCCGAACAGCGCGGTCGCCAGCGACCATCCGGTGCGATGGCGGAACGCTTCGTCGCAGCGGGCGAATTCGGCGCGGAACACTTCGGACCGGGCCAGCATGTCCCGCGCCATCCCCGCCCACTGCACGCCTTGGCCGGGGAAGACGAACGCCGTCTTGCCCGCGGTGAGCGCCGCGTCCACAGCGACCACGACGTCGGGCGCAGCACGCTGCTCGACCAGAGCGCCGAGACCGGACAGCATGTCGTCGCGGTCGCCCGCGACGACGACGGCGCGCCATTCGAACGGGGTGCGCTGCACCGCCAGGGAACGCGATACGGGTGCGGGGGTCAGAGCGGGGTCATCGGTGACGTGCTCGAGCAGACGGCGCGCCTGACCCTGCAACGAGGCCCGGTTGCGGGCCGAGATCGGCAGCAGGGCCACCCGGATGTCCTCCGGCGCGTCGTCGAACTCGCCGGAGCTGTCGTCGAGTGCGGGCGCCTCCTCCAGGATCAGATGGGCGTTGGTGCCGCTGAGCCCGAACGCGCTGACTCCGGCGCGGCGCGGCCGGGCGCCGCGAGGCCACGGCATCGACTCGGTTCGCACGGCCAACCCGCTACCGTCCCAGTCGATCTGCGCGGTAGGCGGCCCATCGTGGGCCATCCCCGGTATCCGCTCGTGTTGGAGCCCGAGGACCAGCTTGATGACCCCGCCGATGCCGGCCGCCGCCTGGGTGTGGCCGACATTGGATTTCAGCGAGCCCACCCCGAGCGGACGCTCCGGCTCCCGGCCGGGACCGAAGACGCGGGCCAGCGCGCGCGCTTCGATCGGATCGCCGAGGGCGGTGCCGGTGCCGTGCGCCTCCACGTAGTCCACGTCCGCGGGCGTCAGCCCCGCCGAGCGCAACGCCGCATTGATGACCTGCTCCTGCGCGAACCCGTTGGGGGCGCTGATCCCTTGGCTGCGGCCGTCCTGGTTGATCGCGGAGCCGCGGAACACCGCGAGCACCTTGTCGCCGTCGCGCCGGGCGTCGTCGAGACGCTTCAACAACACCAGCCCGGCGCCCTCGGCCCAGACCGTGCCGTCCGCGCCCGCCGAGAACGGCGCGCACCGTCCCGACGGCGACAGCACACCGAGTTTGCACAACTCCACGTGCGCGGTCGGGCCCATCAGCAGTGTCGCGCCACCGGCCAGGGCGAGATCGCACTCGCCCGCGCGCAAGCCCTGCGCGGCCAGATGCATGGCCACGATCGAGGAGGAGCACGCGGTGTCGAGGGTGACGGCGGGTCCGTGGAAGCCCAGGGTGTAGGCGACCCGGCCGGAAGCCACGCTCGGCGAGAGACCGGTGCCCACCTGCCCGTTCAGCTGCTGCGGTGCCGGGTCGGCGAGGTATCCGGTGCTGTACACCCCGAAGTAGACGCCGGTCATGCTGCCCTGCAGCTGTCTCGGGTCTCGCCCGGAGCGTTCGATCGCCTCCCAGCTCAGTTCGAGCATCAGCCGTTGCTGCGGGTCCATCACCGCCGCCTCGCGCGGGCCGATGCCGAAGAACGCGGCGTCGAACTCGTCGACCTGGGTGAGGTACCCGCCGCGGAAGGTGTACGCCTTGCCCTCCGCCGCCGGATCCGGGTCGTAGAGCCCGTCGACGCTCCAGCGCCCCGGCGGCACCTTCGACAGGCCGTCGCGTCCGTCGTCCAGCAGGCGCCACAGCGATTCCGGATCGTCGGCGCCGCCGGGGAAACGACAGGCCATCGCGATGATCGCGATGGCGTCGTCGGTGCGCTCCTGGCGTGCGACGGGCGCGGTCTCGGCTTCGGTGCGGTGCAGCGCCGCGACCACTTGCGCGATGGTCGGGTGCTCGAAGAACAAATTGGTGTCCAGGGTCCGTCCGACCCGGTCGGACAACTCCACGACGAGCTCGACGAGGTCCGCGGAGCCCAGGCCGAATTCGACCAGCGGACGGTGCACATCGATCCGCGCCGGATCGAGATACGCCAACCGGGCGATGATCTCCACCAGCGAGTTCTGCAATTCCTCGGCGGTCATCGCCGCGCCCGAGGACGTGCTCGCCGGCGCACCGAGCTCGTCGAACTCACCGCCCGTGGGCAGCACCGGGGAGAACTCGCCGTCGAGATAGGCCGCACGGCAGGCTTGCCGCTGCACCTTGCCGCTGCTGGTCTTCAGCAGCGCGCCGGGCCGGATCAGGACCACCGATCGCAGCGTGAGCCCGTGCTCCGCGCCGATCGCCGCGCGGATCGCGTCGTCGGCGTCGGCGAGTTCGGCCGGGTCCTCGGTGCGCACCTCCGCGACGACGACGGGCAGCTCCCCCTCGATGCCCTCGTCCACGGAGAACGCCGCCACGCAGCCCGCGCGGACGGCGTCGTGCGCCGTTTCGGCCGTCAGCTCCAGGTCCTGCGGGTAATGGTTCTTGCCGTCGATGATCAGCAGATCCTTGCGCCTGCCCGTGACGAACAGCTCGCCGCCGGACAGGAAACCCAGATCCCCGGTGCGCAGGAAGGCCCGATCAGCACCGTCGAGCCGGGCGTGGAAAGTCTCGTCGGTGGCCGCTTCGTTGCCGAAATAGCCGGCAGCGACACTGGTTCCGGACACCCAGATCTCGCCTTCGACGCCGTCGGCGCACTCGGTGCGGCGGTCGGGGTCCACGACGACGATCGACAGTCCGTCGGCCGGACGCCCCACGCCGACCAATTCGGAGCGGCCCGGCGGCAGGAGCACCGTCGGCCGCGCGCCGAGTTCGGCGGCACTGACGATGAGCGTCGCCTCGGCCAGACCGTAGACCGGCTGGAACGACTCCGCCCGGAACCCCGCGCTCGCGAAGGTGTCGGCGAACCGGCGCACGGTGGCCGGACGCACCGTCTCCGAGCCGTTGAACGCCACCTGCCAGCCTCGCAGGTCGAGCCGATCGATCTGCTCGGACGTCATCCGGCGCAGACACAGCTCGTAGCCGAAGTTGGGTCCGCCGCTGGTGTGCGCGCCGAACGCCGACACCGCCTGCGGCCAGCGCTCGGGGCGCTCCAGGAAGTGCCTGGGCGACAACAGCACCGCGTTCGCCCCGACGAACATCGTCTGCAGCACGGGCGCGATGAGCCCCATGTCGTGGTACATCGGCAGCCAGCTGACGAACAGCGCGTCGGGCAGCGACGCCAGCACCTCCGGCGTATGGCCCAGCGCCGTGGCGATCGCGCGTTCGTTGTGCAGCAGGTTCGCGTGGGTGACCACGACGCCGCGTGGCGCGCTCGTCGAACCCGAGGTGTATTGCAGGAAAGCGACCGAGTCCGGACCGACGGCGGGCCTGCGCCACGCGGCCGCCGCGTCGTCGGGGATCTCGTCGGTGGCCAGCCAGGCCGGCGCGCCCAGCTCGGGAAGGTGCTCGACCGCCGCCGCCGCGTCGGCGCGGATCTGCCCGGTGGTGAGCACCGCGTCGACGCCGGCATCGGTCACCATGTGCCGCAACCGCCGCAGGGACCGCGCGTCCAGCTGCGGCAGCGGTGCGGGCACGGCGACGACATTCGCGGCCAGGCAGCCGAAAAAGCTCGCGATGAAATCCAATCCGGACGGATACAGCAGCAGCGCCCGGCGGATGCCGCGATCCTGCAAGGTGGCGGCGATCGCCCGCGCGCGGACCGACACGGCGGCGTAGGTGATCTCGTCGACGGGACCGTCGGCATCCCCCGTCCGCAGGAAGCGGTAAGCCGTGCGCGCCGAGTGGGTGTCGCCACGGCTGAGCAGGACATCGACGAACGAACGGTATTCGGTCATGCGGTTCAACCTTCGGAACTCGACTGTCACGGTTGTCGTGCGCGCGCCGGACGACGCCGGGATCGCCCGCGGGCCGACCGGCGGCTCATGGTCGGGTGGTCGCGGCAGCCGATTTCTCCACGGCGTCGACCGCGGCGAGCACACCGTTCTCCGCCGCGACCGTGCGGCCGATCTCCGCCGCACGCTGCCGCACCCGCGGCGTCAGGGCCTGCGCCAGCGCTCGATGCAAGCGGTCGGTGGTGATCGTGCGATACGGGAAGGTCGCTCCGATGCCGAGCGCGGCGATGCGCCACCCGTAGAAGAACTGATCGCTGTGCACCGGGATCACCACGGCCGGGATCCCCGCCCGCACCACGTCGTGGGTGTTCCCGCTGCCGCCGTGGTGCACGACGGCGCTGCAGCGCGGCAGCACGCGGTCGTAGTCGAACGAATCGATGATCAACAGGGAGCGGTCGGCGCTGAATCCTTTCGGGAATCCCTCGCCTTTCACCGTGACCAGCGCCCGCGCTCCCAAGCGCGCGCAGACCGTCGCGATCATCTCGCGGCATTCCACCGGATCGAGCACGGGCATTCCGGTCATGCAGAAATAGATCGGTGGTTCCCCTTCGTCGAGCCACGCGTCGAGTTCCGGGTCGACGACCGCTTCACCCCAGGCGTCCCGCAGCGCGGGCGGCAGAACGGAGGCGCCGACGATCGTCGCGCGTTCCGGCCAATCGTGCGGCTTCGGCAACAGCACGGGACTGACCATGTGGACCAGCGGTATCTGCTCGGCACGTAGTCGCCGGAACGGATTGCGCGGCCTGCCCGGCAGACCCATCTGCTGCCGCAATTGCCGGTCGACCTTGCGGTACAGGAACGTGTAGGACAATTCGAAGAGACTGTAGGTCGCCCGCGACAGCAGCCGCGAGGAGGTCATGTTCTTCGCCATGAACGACGACGGGAACTCGTCGGTGCGTTCCAGCGGATAGGGCAGGCAGCCGAGCACCGGCGTCCCGGTCTTCTCGCGGAACTCCATCGCCCACGGCAGCGTGGACGCGCAGGCGACGACGACATCGGCGTCCGCGCAGGTCTCCGCGAGCACTTCGTGCATCGCGACGCCCCGCTCGCCTTCGATGATCTTCACCGTGTCGAGCATGATGCGCACGAACGGCAGTGTCTTGCCGGAGGCCAAAGCGCGTTTGGCCGCGGTCGTCTCGAGCAGTTCCGCGGCGTCGAAGGGAATCACCTGCGGTTCGAAATTCGCGTTGCGCACGATGTGCGCCTGATTGCGGGTGGCGGTGATCGCCACGTCGTGCCCGCGGGCGCGGAATTCGTGCGCCAAAGCGAGATACGGTTGATGATCGCCCCTGGTACCTGCGGGCAACAAGGCCACACGCATACTATCGACTTCCGCTCGTGCACTGGGCTCGTCGGGCCGAGTTCGGTGAATCGGCCGACATCTGGTTCGTTGTGGGGTCCGCCTCCCGCGGATGTCCCACTCGCTCGACAGAGTTCGGAACGGTACTCGGCCCCCCGCCGTCCTCAACGGGCCGATTGCCTGCCTGCAGAATCGAGAGATGATCCTTTCGTCCGAACCGTGAACCGACCGGCTACCCGCACCCGGCATGGTCGGTTCCTGCGAAACCGGCGCAGGCCAGTATTCCGCCTCGACCGGGCGCCGTCCAGACTAGGCGGAAGAGGAGTCGTGAACTTCTCAACGGTGGGAGCCGGTATGCCCCGAAAAATGGGGGGCACAACCGATTTCGGCACGTTACGGTGCCCGGGTGCGGGATCCCGTTCCGCTATGTGTGGCCCGCCGAGCTGGACCTGATGACCGAGCCGGCCGGTCTGCGGCTGCGTGAACGCTGGGAAGGATGGACGCGGGAGCCGTTCACCGGCGAAAGCCGCGGGCACGTCTCGGTGTGGCAGAAGGTCGCCGACTGAATTCGACCGGCAGCAGTGTGGACCGGCTCCGGTGAAATGCGGCTCCGTCGACGCGGCCGGATTCGGCAATTCGCCGAGGGGCCGTTTGCGGCCGGGCCGGGTGCGCGGGCAATATGTGGAGGCTCGACGGTCGCCGCTGGTGCGTCGCCGGTTGCGACGCGCTCCGTGCCGCGGTGGGGGACCCCCGCCGTCCGGTGGGCGGAACTGATCTGTTATCTACTGGCTACGAATGTTTTTTCGACTGCACGCGCTCGGTAACCGTGAAGGGATTATCTCTATGGCACGCAAGGTCGTCGTGACACTGGTCGATGACTACGACGGCAAGTCTCAGGCCGAGGAAACCGTGTCTTTCGCCGTGGACGGCGTGGCCTACGAGATGGACTTGTCGACGGAGAATGCCGGCCAGTTGCGCGGATTCTTCGAACAGTGGGTTCCGTATGCCCGCAAGGTCGGTCGTGCGCGCCGCGGCCGCGGCGGGGTCCTGCGGTCGGCGAACGATCGGGAACAGGCCACGGTGATCCGGGAATGGGCGCGCAAGAACGGCATCGATGTGTCGGCGCGGGGACGGATCTCCGCCGAGGTCGTCGAGGCGTACAAGAAGGCGAACGGATAAGCGATAACGTCGCCGGGCCGGGGTAAGCGACCGGTATGACGGTGATGATCGACCCCCAGCAGCAAGATCTGCCCCGCCCGCGCGGCGAGCTGTCGGAGGCGGTGGTGGAGCTACTGCGCGGCAGGCCGGGCGGGCCGGTGCCGGGGCTGGGTGCGGTGGACCCGTACGGCGAGGACCTGCATCTGGCCCTGCACACCTGCTACGAGCTGCACTATCACGGTTTCGGTCCGGTCGATGCCGGGTGGGAATGGGACCCGGGTCTGCTGGGTCTGCGAGCCGCGATGGAGCAGCGGTTCCTCGGGGCGCTGCGCGACGACGTGCCGGGGGGAGCGGATCTGGACGCGGAACTCGAACAGTTGCTGGTCACCCCGGCCGAGCCGGAGGGACTGAGCGGTTTCCTGCGCGAGGAGGGCGAGTGGTGGCAGATGCGCGAATACTTCGTGCATCGTTCGATCTATCACCACAAAGAGGCCGACCCCTACGCCTGGGTGATTCCCCGGCTGCGGGGCCAAGCCAAGGCGTCGCTGGTCGCTGTCGAGTTCGACGAGTTCGGCGGCGGGCGCGGCGAACGCGTGCACGCGCAGCTGTATGCCGATCTGCTGGCCGGCGCCGGGCTGAACCCGGACTATCTGCACTATCTGGACGCGGTTCCCGCGCCGATGCTCGCGCTGGTGAACATGATGTCGCTGTTCGGGCTGCATCGCTCGTGGCGCGGCGCGCTGGTCGGTCATTTCGCGACGGTGGAGATCACCTCCCCGCCCGGCGCTCAGCGCCTGGTGGAGGCGTTGGAGCGGTTGGACGCCGATCCGGCGTGTCTGCTGTTCTATCGCGAACACGTCGAAGCCGACGCGGTGCACGAGCAGGTCATGCGCACCGGTGTGATCGGTGACCTGCTGCGGCGCGAACCCGCGCTGACGGAGTCGGTGGCCTTCGGCATCCAGGTGACGAACCTGCTGGAGGACCGATTCGCCGATCATGTGCTGGCGGCGTGGCGCTGCGGTGGCAGCTCGTTGCGGGCTACCGGCGGCGGCCCGGGCGGCGCGCGGGATTAAGCAGCGCTCGGCGGGCTATCCGCTGAATGTGATGTTGATTCGACCTCCCGGCGTCTATCCGCCGCAGCTGGACACCTGGTTGCTCGTCCGTGCCCTGTCCGAGGCGGGCGTGCCGCACGGCGGGCATGCGTTGGACGTGTGTACCGGCACCGGCGCTTTGGCCGTCGCCGCCGCGTACACGGGAGCCGCGCGGGTGACGGCGGTGGACGTCTCCCGCGCCGCTGTCGTGTCCGCCTGGTTGAACTGCCGGCTGCGCGGGATCGACGCCGAGGTGCTGCGCGGGGATTTCGCGGCGGTCCTCGGCGGGCGCAGTTTCGATCTGGTGCTGGCCAACCCGCCCTACGTGCCCGCTCCCGAGGGCACCGACAGCCGCGGCCTCGCCCGCGCGTGGGACGCCGGAGCCGGGGGGAGAGCGATCCTCGACCAGTTGTGCGCGTCGCTGCCCACCCTGCTGAAACCGCGGGGCGTCGCGTTGATCGTGCATTCGGCGTTGAGCGATCCCGACAAGACGTTGGCCCAGTTGCGGGAGCGGGAGCTCAAGGCCGCGATCGTGGCACGGGCGACCGTGCCGTTCGGGCCGGTGCTGCGCCGCCGCGCGGAATGGCTGGAATCGGCCGGGTTGATCGGACCCGGTCAGCGAATGGAAGACCTGGTGGTGATCCGTGCCGACCGCATCCGGCAATGAGCAGTGGCGGCGGGTGACGCTCACCGCCGACGGCCCCGCGTTGATCGAGGGCCCGGTCGAGTTCGTGACCGCGGACGGCCGGACGGTCCGGTCCGACCGGTTCGTGGTGGCGCTGTGCTTGTGCAAGCGCTCGAAGAACTACCCGTTCTGCGACACCAGCCACCGCAAGCGGCGCCGCTCGACGTGACCGCGGGTCACGACGGCGAGCCATCCCGGCCCAGCGACCGGACGGTGTCGAGCAGCGTTTCGGTGGCGCAGGCGACGGTCTGCTCCACCACGTCCGCGGGTTCGCCGTCGAACTGACGGTGCCAGGCCCGCACGCCCTGCTCGCCTGCGATCGCGAACCACACCGACCCCGGCGGCTGGCCGTCCTGCGGATCCGGGCCGCCCGCACCGGTGACCGCCACGGCCACACCTGCTTTCAGCAGTTTCCGGACACCCGTGGCCATCGCTTCGGCCGCGATTCGCGACACCACCGGCACGTCGGGCACTCCCAGAACGGTCTGCTTGACCTCCGTGCTGTAGGCCACGAGGCCGCCGCGGAACCAGTCGGAGGAATTCGGCGCGGCGCCCAGAGTGGCCGAAAGCCGTCCGGAGGTGAGCGATTCGGCGACCGCCACGGTGATCTCCGCCTCCTGCGCCAATTCGGCCAGTTCCTGTGCGTAATCGTCCGCGTGGGGCATCTTCGTCCTTTCCTGTGTTCGCTGCCTGTTCACCATACGGCCGGCGACGAGGTGCGCCGCACGGCGCACACCGCGGTTTCGGCGGCGTGGCGCCGGGAATGTCGGCAGAAGACTCGGCCCCCGATGCAAGGAGAAAGCGATGACCACCGACGCGATCGTGCTGCTTCGCGACGACCACAAGGCGATCCGGAAGCTGTTCCGCCAGTTCGAGAAGGCGGGCGACGACGCCGTCGAAACCAAGGGCGACGTGGTGAAGAAGATCATCGAGGCGCTCACCGTGCACACCTATCTCGAGAACGAGTGCATGTACCCCGAGGTGCGAAAACTCGTTCCCGACCTCGAGGAGGACATCCTGGAGTCCTACGAGGAGCATCACGTCGCCGACGTGCTGGTCACCGAGCTGGCGACGATGAAGCCCGACGACGAGCACTTCACCGCCAAGACCACCGTGCTGATCGAGAACGTCGATCATCACATCGACGAGGAAGAGAACGAGTGGTTCCCGAAGGTGCGCGAGCAGCTGGGACGCAAGCAACTGCAGGAGATCGGCGCGCGCATGCAGGAACTCAGGAAGAAGGCGCCGACCTCGCCCGCGCAGCCGTCGGCCTTGAAGAAGACCGTCGACGCCGTCCTCGCCTGACCACGTGATCGCGCCGGCACCCGGAGGGGGCGCCGGCGCGATCACGGGCGGAAGTCATCCGGCGGGCGGGTACTGCTGGGCGCTCAGCACCCGGGCCAGGTGTGCGGCGTTTCGGGCCAGCGCCGCGGTGGCCGAGGCGACGGCCTTGGGCACCGAGTCCAGATCCTGGTAGTCGGTGCCGCCCATGGCTTGATCGTTCCAGTATGTGCAGCCCTGCGCGGGGATGGTGAATCCGATGTCGTTGAGCCCTTGGTACAGATCGGCGACGATCTTGTGCGCGCCGTCCTCGTTGCCGACCACCGCCACCGTGGCCACCTTGCCGACCATCGCGGGACGCCCCTCGTCGTCGGTCTCGGACAGCTCGGCGTCCAGGCGCTCGAGCACTCGCTGCGCCACCGACGACATGTGCCCCACCCACGTGGGGGTCGAGATCAGCAGGATGTCGGCCGCGGCGATCCGCTCGCGGATCGACGGCCACTGGTCGCCGGGCCCCTCGTCGGTGGTGACGCCGGGCAGTACCTCGTAGTCCACCACGCGCAGCGCCGTGCCCGGCACGTCGTGCTGGGCCAGCTCGTCGAGCACCTGCCGGGCGATGAGGTCGCTGCTGGATTCGGCAGGTGACTTCTTCAGCGTGCACACCAGCGCGAGGGCGGTCGGTCCGGCCATGAAGGAAACCTCCTGATCCACATCAACTTCCGGTTCGGCCGCGGGCGACGACCCGGATCGTGCGCAGCCGCGAGTCCGCGGCGTCCGGCACGTTCATGCCCGCGTCCAGCCCGGTGCGCAGGTAGTCGACGACGGCGCCGTCGATGCGTTCACCGGGCACGACCACCGGTATGCCCGGTGGGTAGGGCGTGAGCTGCTCGGCGGCGATCCGGCCGACGGCGTCGCGCGCGTCCACCGTCTCCACCGGGCCGAAGAACGCGTCGCGTGGCAACATCACCGATTCCAGCTGCAGGTCTTCCGGCGAGGGCAGGTCGATGCTCGGCGGGTCGGGGTCGTCGAGTTGGTCGCGCCAGGCGGCGATGCCGTCGATCAGGGTGTCGACGGTGTCCTTGTCGTCGGCGAGCGACAGGGTGGCGAGCAGACGCCGGTGATCGCTCAAACCCATGTCGATGCGCCGGTGCTCACGCAGCCAGTCCGCGGCCTGATAGCCGCTGGCCCCGGTGCCGGACACGTCCATGAGGACTTGGAGCCGGTCGAGGTCGTGTGAGGCTTCCGTGCCGAGCAGTTCGTCTTCGAGCACCTGGATACCGGGGATCTCCGCGAGCTGCCGCCTGGCCTGTTCGGCGACCCGCAGCGCGTCACCGAGCAGTTCCTGGCCACGTTCGACCATCTGCCTGCGCCAGCCGTCGAGCGCGGCGTAGACCAGGACGTTGGGGCTGGTGGTCATCAGCAGGTCGGCGCACTCGCTGAGCCGGATCGGGTCAACGAGATCACCTTGCAGGTGGAACACCGAACCCTGTTCGAACCCGGCGCCCATCTTGTGCACGCTGACCACGCACAGATCCGCGCCGGCGTCCATGGCCCAGGTCGGCAGGTCGTCGTGGAACGGCAGATGCGCGCCCCACGCTTCGTCCACGATGAGCGGCTTGCCCCGCTCGTGGCAGACCTCGGCGATGCCGGCGATGTCGGCGCAGGTGCCGTACGGACTGGGGCTCACGATCAGCGCGCCCGCGGCGTCGGGGTGGGCATCCCAGGCTTCGCGGACCTCTTGTGGCGAGGGCGGGTGCGCGAAGTGCATCTCGGCATCCCAGCGCGGCGTGATCCACCGCGGCTGGACGCCGGAGAAGATGAGCCCGGCGACGACCGATTTGTGACTGTCCCGCGCCACGAGCAGGCCGCCGTCGTGGCCGCCCGCTACGGTCATCATGGCCGCCTTGACCGACAGGGAACTGCCGCAGGTGGAGAAGAACGCCGATTCCGCCCGCACCGCGTCGGCCATGAGCGCCTCGGCGCGGGCCAGATAGCCGCCGCGGGAGAGCCGGTCGTCCAGCCCTGCGACGGCCAGCACATCGGAGCCGAAGGCGTCCCGGCCGATCACGTCCAGGACGCGTTCGTCGGTTCCGCGTCCTTGCCGGTGCCCGGGCGGCGTGAAGCCGTACCGGCCCAGGCGGTGATAGTCGGCAAGCGCTTCCAGCAGAGGAGCTCGTGTATGGTCCACGGCTACCGCCTACCCCCAAACGGCGCCGGCACACCTGCGGCTTACGGTGCCCGTCGTATACGGGCCGCCGCGGTCTTGAACAGCGGCTGCTTGGACGCGGGGTCGACATCGGTGGTCAGCTCGTTCGCCGCCCGGTCGTGCGTGCCGTCCCCCGCGATCCCGGTACCCGTAATGGAAGGGGAGACGCCACCTACCCGAAGGGGGTGCGGGCAAACCCGGCGGCGGTCGTTTCGGGGCCAGGCCGCCGGGTAGGACGGGGACAGTTATCGACCCCGACCGGAGGAGCGCCCGGATGAAGGCAGTGACCTGGCAAGGACGACGCAAAGTCGCCGTGGAGACAGTGCCCGATCCCCGCATCGAGGCCCCCACGGACGCGATCATCGAGGTCACCTCCACCGGGATCTGCGGTTCCGACCTGCACCTGTACGAGCTGCTCGGCGCCTACATGAGCACCGGCGACGTCCTCGGTCACGAAGCCATGGGACGGGTGGTGGAGACCGGCTCGGCGGTCACCGGGCTGTCCCGCGGCGACCGTGTCGTGATCCCGTTCCAGATCAGCTGCGGCGGCTGCTACATGTGCCGGACCGGCCTGCCCACCCAGTGCGAGACGACCCAGGTCCGCCGGTACGGTTGCGGCGCGGCCCTGTTCGGCTACTCGAAACTCTACGGGCAGGTGCCCGGCGGTCAGGCGGAATATCTGCGGGTGCCACACGCGGACGCCACCCATGTCAAAGTGCCCGAGGGACCTGCCGACGACCGCTTCCTGTATTTGTCCGACGTGCTGCCCACCGCTTGGCAGGCGGTGGAGTACGCCGGGGTGCCCGACGGCGGTTCGGTGACCGTGCTCGGTCTCGGCCCGATCGGGGACATGGCCTGCCGGGTCGCGGCGCAGCGCGGCTATCGCGTCATCGGCGTGGACCGGGTGCCCGAGCGGCTGGCGCGGGTGGCCGGGCGCGGCGTGGAAGTGATCGACCTCGCCGCCGCCGACGAGCCGGTCGGCGACATCATCCGCGGCTGGACCGAGGGCCGCGGCACCGACGCGGTGATCGACGCGGTCGGGATGGAGGCCCACGGGTCGCCGATCGCGTCGGTGGCCCAGCGTTCGGCGGCGTTCCTGCCGGACGCGGTGGCCCAGAAGGTGATGGACACCGCGGGCGTCGACCGGCTCGCGGCGCTGAACTCCGCGATCGACATCGTCCGCCGCGGCGGCACGATCTCGGTGATCGGCGTCTACGGCGGCATGCGCGATCCGCTGCCGATGCGGGTGTTGTTCGACAAGCAGATCCAGCTGCGGATGGGCCAGGCGAACGTCAAACGATGGGTGGAGGACATCATGCCGCTGCTGCGTGACGGCGACCCACTGGGCGTGGACGGCTTCGCCACCCATCGGCTACCGCTGAGCGCAGCGGCGCAGGGCTACGCCGACTTCCAACAGAAAACCGACGGCGCGATAAAAGTCGTGCTCGACCCGACCGCCACGAACTGACCGGCGCGGCGGACCCGGCCGCGGTCGTCCGAGACCGCGGCGGCGGACGGTTTGCTCTGTTCGGGCCTGGGTAGCTGCCGTGTATGAGCTTCTTACTACGCGCAGCCGTCTCGCCGTGGTGGCTCGAGGCGCCGACCTCCGTCGCCGCCGAGATGGCCCGCGCAGGGGTGGAGAAGGCCGTCGGTCTGGGCGCGAAAGCGGCACAGGCGCCGGTGCAGGCGGTGGTGGCGGGCGCGCGAGCGAGCGCGTCGCTGCTCAACCTGGGACGTGACGAGGAGCTGCGCGACGAACTGGCGGCGCTGATCGATCCGCATGCGCTGCGCACCCGCCGCCGGGTGGCCCTCTACGAGGACCGGGCCACCGTGGAAGTGCGCGGACTGGACTCCGGCAAGAGCGGCGACGTCACCCGAGCGCTGCACCGGACCCTGGACCGGCGCCGCGACGTGCGCTGGTGGCGGGTGAACGCGGTGACCGGGCGCGTCGTCGCCGCGCTCGAGCACGGCGCGGCCGACCTGCCCGCCCTGGTGTCGGCCATCGAGTCCGTCGAGGCCGACACCGCGGTCGGCGACCTGGACTGGAGCCGCGGCTGTGAGCACCCCGGCGATCGGGAACCGCTGCTGGCGGCCGGGATCCAGGTCGCAGGCGACGTGGGCGCGATCGCGCTGTCGACGGTGGCCGCGGTGCTGCCGTTGCGCAAGCCCGCCCGCGTGCTGCGCGCGGTGGCCGCCTTCGTCGACACCCAGCCCCGCCTGCGCAAACCACTGGAGGAACAGCTCGGCCGTACCCGCACCGACCTGCTGCTCACCACGGCCAACGCCATCGGCAACGCCCTGGGCAACACCGCCGCGGCGGGCACGGCGAACCTGGTGATCGACGCGGTGCACCGCGGTCTCACCCTGACCGAGTCGCTGACCCGGTACGCGCAATGGCGCGACTGGGAAGCCGACATCGACCGCCGCCCGGCGGAAGTCTGCGATCCGCTGACGCCGCGCGCCCGCGTGGTCGAGATGCCGCAGGGACCGATCGAGCGGGTCGCCGACGAAACGGCCGCGGGCGCGCTGGTGGGTGCGGTCACCTCCGTGCTCGGCGGCCGCGGCCTGTTCGGCGCCGCCGACGCGCTGGAACTGGGAGCGCCCAAGGCGGCGCGGGCCAGCCGCGAAGCCTACGGGGCGCTGGTCTCGACGATGCTGGGCCGGGCGGGCGTACTGACGCTGCACCCGCGCGTGTGGCGGCGGCTGGACCGATTGTCGGCGCTGGTCATCGACGGAGAGTCGCTGTTGACCGCGCGCCGGTTGATCCTCGACGCCGAAGCCACCGATCCACGGTGGTCGGTCGCCGAAGTATGGAGCGCGAGCCAGCGGCTGCTGTGGGAACAGGAGGCCGGCGAAGGCGCCCAGAACGACTTGCTGCCCGACGACACCGACCGCTACCTGTCGGCCGGCGGCCACCGGCGTCTGGTGCACCCCGCGACCGGAAGGCCCGACGACGGCGACACCCGCCGCGCCGTGTGGCGCGAACTCCACGACAACGGCACACCGGTGGGACGGGTGCTGGTCGGACGCGAACTCGACCGGCGCGCGCACGCCCTGCTGAGCAGGGCCCGCAGCGCGGGCCTGCGGGTGACCCTCGCCGCGGGCGCCGACGCCGCCGAACTGCGGTCGATGGCCGACGAATTCGTCTCCCCGTCGCGTTCGCTCAGCGAACGCGTGCGCAGCCTGCAACAGGACGGCCACGTCGTCGCGGTGCTGAGTCCCCGCGCGCACAAGGCCCTGGCCTTCGCCGATGTCGGTATCGGGATGGCGGTGCGGGAAGGCAACGCGCTGCAGATGCCCTGGACCGCCGACGCGGTCTGCCGCGATCTCGGGCAGGCCCACCGGGTGCTCGCCGCCATCGCCCCGGCCCGGCAGGTGAGCGAACGGGGCCGCTCACTGGCCCTGTCGGCGGCCGCGCTGGGCGGGTTGCTGCTGGCCGTCGCCCCGGACAGCGCGGGCCGGTCCTCGCCGATGACCGCCGCCCACTACACCGGTCTGCTCAGCGGCGCCTACACCGGCTGGCGCATAGCGCGCGCCGAGCCGCAGGCCACCCTCGCCCCGCTGCTGCCGTGGCACGCCCTCGAACCCGGTGAGGTGCTGAGTCGGTTGCCGCGGCCCGTTCCCGTCGAGGAGCGTGCCGCGCCCAGTCCCGCCGCCCGCATGCCCGGCGCGCGCGTCCTCGCCTCGGCGGTGTCGTTCGCGGGCCAACTGCGCCGCGAGCTGGCCGATCCGCTCACCCCGATTCTCGGGGTGGGCGCGGTCGCCACCGCCGTGCTCGGCGCGCCGTCGGACGCGGTGCTGCTGTCGTCGGTGCTCGGGGTCAACGCGCTGGTGTCGGCCTGGCAGCGGCAGCGTGCCGAGGGTGCGCTGCACCGCCTGTTCGAGGGCGAACGGCTCACCGCCCGCGTGATCGATCGCGCCGAGCTGGACGCGCGCGAACCACGCGAACGGAAGGTGCCCGCCACCGTTCTCGCACTCGGCGACGTGATCGTGCTGCGCGGCGGGGATGTGGTCCCCGCCGACGCGCGACTGCTGCGCGCCGACGACCTCGAGATGGACGAATCCGGCCTCACCGGCGAGTCGATCACCGTCGACAAGCAGGTGCCCGCCACCCCGGGCACGTCGGTGGCCGATCGCGCCTGCATGGTGTTCGAGGGCAGCACCGTGGTCAACGGCACCGCGCGGGCGATCGTCGTGGCCGTCGGCCCCGACACCCAGGCAGGCCGCGCCGCGGCCGGGGCCATCCCGCCGGAGAAGGCAGGCGTGCAAGCGCAGTTGCGCCGCTTGACCGACCGCGCCCTGCCGCTGACCTTGACCGGCGGTGGCGTCGTGACCGGGCTGGGCATGCTGCGCGGCAGGCCGCTGCGCACCGCGATCGCCGACGGTGTGGCCGTCGCGGTCGCCGCGGTCCCCGAGGGACTGCCGCTGGTGGCCACGGTCGCTCAGCTGGCCGCCGCCCGCAGGCTGTCGCGGCACGGCGTGCTGGTGCGCGCCAGCCGCACCGTCGAGGCCCTCGGCCGGGTGGACACCTTGTGCTTCGACAAGACCGGCACCCTCACCGAAGGGCGGCTGCGGCTGACCACCCTCGCCGATCTCGACGACCAGTGGTCCCCGGACGCCGGCTCGGAGAGCGCGCACCGCCTGCTGCGCGCCGCGGCCCGCGCCTGCCCCGACCCCGCCGAGGGCCCGATCGCGCACGCCACCGACCGTGCGGTGGTCGACGCCGCGGCCGAGGCGCTCGGCGAGGACGCCCGCCGCTGGGATCCGATCGAGGAGATCCCGTTCGAATCCAACCGCGGCTACGCCGCCACCCTCGGCCACACCGCCCACAAACTGCGGTTGATCGTCAAGGGCGCGCCGGAAGTCGTCCTGTCGCGCTGCACCCGGGTGCGGACCGACGACACCGACCATCCCTTCGACGAGCACATGCGCGAACGCGCCGACAAGGCGGTGCGCGATCTCGCCGAGCAGGGCCTGCGGGTGCTCGTGGTGGCCCGCCGCGATCTGCCCGGCGAACCCGACGACGTCGAGGCGGCCGTCGAGGAGCTCACCCTGCTCGGTTTCCTCGGCCTCGCCGACGCTCCGCGCCCGCAGACGCTGCCGCTTGTGACCGCGTTGCAACGCAACGGCATCAGCGTGCGCATGATCACCGGCGACCACCCGGTGACCGCCGCGGCGGTGGCCCGCCAGCTCGGTATCGAGGCCGGCCAGGTGGTGACCGGCGCGGATCTCGACCGTCTGGACGAGACCGCGCAGACGGAGCTGATCGAGCAGAGTACCGTCTTCGCCCGCGTCGACCCGGAGCAGAAGGTGCGTATCGTGGCGGCGCTGCGCCGCGCGGGTCACGTGGTCGGCATGACCGGCGACGGCAGCAACGACGCCGCCGCCATCCGCACCGCCGACGTCGGAATCGGTTTGGCCGCACAGGGTTCGGTCGCCGCCCGCAATGCCGCCGACATGGTGCTCACCCACCCCGACCCGCTGGTGCTGTTGCACGCCCTCGTCGAAGGGCGCGGCATGTGGCAGCGGGTCACCGACGCCGTCGGCGTGCTGGTCGGCGGCAACGCGGGCGAAGTGGCCTTCACGCTGTACGGCACCGCGGTCAGTGGCCGGGCGCCGCTGGGCACCCGGCAATTCCTGCTGGTGAACATGCTCACCGACATGTTCCCCGCCATGGCGCTGGCGCTGTCGCGCGAGCGCGACACCGCCGATCCCGACGACGCCGACGATCCGCGGGCGCAGGCGGAGCGGGCCGGAGAGCGGCTGGCCGGACTCCCGCGCGCCCACCTGGGCACGGACCTGCTGCGCACGCTCGGCGTCCGCGGTGTCGCGACGGCTACCAGCGCGTCGGTCGCCTGGACCCTCGGCCGCATGACCGGCACGCAGCGGCGCGCGGCCACCATCGGGCTGGTCGCGCTGATCGGCACGCAGCTCGGGCAGACGCTGGTCTCCGGATACCGCAGCCCGCTGGTGTGGCTCACCACGGCGGCCAGTGGCGCGGTGCTCGGCGCGGTGGTGATGACGCCGGGGCTGTGCGGCTATTTCGGTTGCCGCCCGCTGGATCCCGTCGGATGGGGGATCGCGACCACGTGCGCGACGACCGCCACCGCCGCCGCCGTGCTGCTCCCGCGGCTGCTGCCCCCGCAAGAGACCGCCTAGGGCGGCGGCCGCGCTGATTGGCGCATGACCGCCCGGGTACCCGCCCGTCGACGGACCCTGCCACCGGCACACGGACAGGAGGAACCCTATGGCTCAACAGGTCGGTGACTACGTCGTGCAGCGTCTGCGGGAGTGGGGCGTCGAGCAGGTCTTCGGTTATCCCGGCGACGGGATCAACGGCCTGATCGCCGCTTTCGGCCGCGCCGAGGACACGCCGGCGTTCATCCAAGCTCGCCACGAGGAGATGTCGGCGTTCCAGGCCACCGGATACGCCAAATTCAGCGGCAAGGTGGGCGTGTGCACCGCGACCTCGGGGCCCGGGGCGATTCACCTGCTCAACGGGCTGTACGACGCGAAGCTCGATCACGTCCCGGTGGTGGCGATCGTCGGGCAGACCGCCCGCAGCGCCATGGGCGGCAGCTATCAGCAGGAAGTGGATCTGCAGAGCCTGTTCAAGGACGTGGCGTCGGACTATCTGGTCGAGGTGAACGTGGCCAGCCAGCTGCCCAACGCGCTGGATCGCGCCTTCCGGATCGCGGCCGCGCGCCGGGCCCCGACCGCGGTGATCATCCCGTCGGATCTGCAAGAAGAGCAATACCATCCACCGCAGCACGCCTTCAAGCAGGTGCCGTCGAGCCCACCGGGATCGCTCTCGACACGCGTGGTGCCCGCGCACGAGGACATCCGGCGCGCGGCGGAGGTGCTCGAGGCCGGATCGAAGGTCGCCATCCTCGTCGGTCAGGGCGCCCGCGCGGCCGCCGAGGAGGTCGTCGAGCTCGCCGAGCGCACCGGCGCGGGCGTGGCGAAGGCGCTGCTGGGCAAGGACGTGCTGCCCGACGACCTGCCTTTCGTCACGGGCGCGATCGGATTGCTCGGCAGCAGGCCCAGTTACGAGCTCATGCGCGACTGCGACACGCTGCTGATCGTCGGATCGAATTTCCCCTACAGCCAGTTCCTGCCCGAACCGGGGCAGGCGCGCGCGGTGCAGATCGACCTCGACGGCGCCATGATCGGCATGCGGTACCCCACCGAGGTGAACCTGGTCGGCGACGCGACATCGACGCTGGCGGAGCTGATTCCGCTGGTGCGGCGCAAGGGCGACCGCAGCTGGCGGGAGCGGGTCGAGAAGAACGTCGCCCGCTGGTGGCAGACCGTCGAACGCCAATCCCTGCTGGACGCCGAACCGGTCAACCCGATGCGGGTGGTGTGGGAGCTGTCCGAACGCATTCCCGAGGATGCCATCGTCACCGCGGATTCCGGATCCTCGACCAACTGGTACGCCCGCTGCCTGCGCTTCCGCGGCCGGATGCGCGGATCGCTGTCGGGCACCTTGGCCACCATGGGCCCCGGCGTGCCCTACGCCATCGGCGCCAAGTTCGCCCACCCCGACCGGCCCGTGATCGCGCTGGTCGGCGACGGCGCCATGCAGATGAACGGCATGGCCGAACTGCTGACCATCGCCCGCTACCGCCCCCGCTGGCGCGACCAGCGCTTGGTCGTCTGCGTCTTCCACAACAACGACCTCAACCAGGTCACCTGGGAGCTGCGGGCCATGGGCGGCGCGCCGAAATTCGAGCAGTCGCAAACGCTTCCCGACGTCTCCTACGCCGAGGTCGCCCACAGCGCCGGCCTGACCGGCATCACCGTGCGGACCCCCGAGGAGCTGGGCCCGGCCTGGGACAGCGCCCTGCACGCCGACGGCCCGGTCGTGCTCGACGTGCACTGCGACCCCGACGTGCCGCCCATCCCGCCGCACGCGACCTGGGATCAGATGAAGGACACCGCCGAAGCCGTGCTGCGCGGCGACCCCGACGCCTGGCACCTGGTCGCGCAGGGCGCGAAAGCCAAAGTCCAGGAATTCATTCCGTAGCGACAGAAACGAGTGTTGCGATGACCGACCAGGATGTCGTCGACCTGCTCACCGCCCAGCACGCGAAGATCCGCGAGCTGCTGGCGCGACTACAGGCGGGTCCCGACGCGAAACAGGATCTGTTCACCGACCTGGTGCGGTTGCTGGCCGTGCACGAGAGCGCCGAGGAGGAGGTCGTGCACCCGGTGGCCGGGCGAGCCCGTTTCGGCGCCGACGCCGACATCGTGCAACCGCGGTTGGCGGAGGAGAACGCGGCCAAACGCGCGCTGGCCGACCTCTACGACCTCGGTGTGGACCATCCGGAGTTCGATGCCCGGCTGGCCCGGTTCGCCGCCGCGGTCGACGAGCACGCCACGCACGAGGAAGCCGAGGAGTTCCCGCTGCTGCGCGCGCAGTTCTCCAGCAGCCAACTGAAGCGGATGGCCGGATCGGTGCGGGCCGCCGAGGCGGTGGCGCCCACCCGCCCGCATCCGCACGCGGGGGAGTCCGCGCTGGCGAACCTGCTGGCCGGCCCGCCGTTGGCGCTGTTCGACCGCACGCGCGACGCGGTGCGCGACTGGCGGCAGCAGCAGGACACGTGATCACCCGTAGCGCCGAAGTGCACAGGAGGAAGAGACGACATGGGTTTTCCCGAACAGCAGCAAGACGTCCCTGGTATCCAGGCCAGGATGACCCCGGTCCCGGACTGCGGTGAGGACAGCTACCGCGGCTCCGGGAAGTTGACCGGCAAAGCCGCCGTCATCACCGGCGCCGACAGCGGCATCGGACGGGCGGTGGCGATCGCCTACGCGCGCGAGGGCGCGGATGTGCTCATCTCCTACCTCGACGAGGACGAGGACGCCAAACAGGTCGCCGACCTGGTGACGCAGGCCGGACGCAAAGCCGTGCTCGTGCCCGGCGACCTGTCCGAGGCCGCGCACTGCCGCGCCGTCATCGACCGTGCGGTGCGCGAATTCGGGAAGATCGACGTCCTGGTGAGCAACGCGGCGTTCCAGATGACGCACGAGACGCTCGAGGAGATCAGCGACGAGGAATTCGAGCACACCGTCAAACTGAACATCAACGCCTACTTCTATCTGGTGAAGGCGGCGCTGCCGCACATGCCCCCCGGCTCGTCGATCATCGGCAGCTCCTCGGTCAACTCCGACATGCCCTCACCCACCCTGGCTCCGTACGCGGCGACCAAAGCCGCCATCGCGAATTTCTCCGCCAGCCTCGCGCAGCTGCTGGGCGAACGCGGGATCCGGGTCAACAGCGTCGCGCCGGGCCCGATCTGGACCCCGTTGAATTCGGCCACGATGCCGGTGGAGAAGGTCGCGAAATTCGGCGACGACACCCCGCTGGGTCGTGCCGGTCAGCCGGCCGAACTGGCCCCCACCTACGTCATGCTGGCCTCCGACGACGGCAGCTACGTCTCCGGTGCCCGCATCGCGGTCACCGGGGGCAGGCCGATCCTGTGAGAGTGCGCGCACGCTGACCCACGGTCGGCCGCACGTCCGAGCGGCCGACCGTCGGGGCGCCGGTCACAGCATCGACACCACGATGCCGACCGCCGCGGCGACGAAGAGCAGGATCACCACCGCCCCGATGAGCATCGCCACGACCCCGGTGACGGGGAAGTGGTGTCTGGTGCTGGGCTCCGGCGCCGACAGCCCGGAGGTCTGCGGCGTGTCCGGGGGCGTGGCGCCCGGCGGCACTCCGCCGCCGGGTTCCAGATCGGGTGTTTTCGCGGGATCGGGATCCATCGCGCTCATAGCCGCTCCCTACTCGCCGTCGTTGCCGGGTACCTCGGGTGCGCCGGGCCGTTTGCCGGACCTCTTTCGATAGAGGATCACCGCGCCGACGAGCACCGCGAGTCCGAGAATCACCAACAGTTCCATGCCCGGGACCTACCCGGTATCCGCGCGCCCAATCGGCACCGGTCAGCTCCGTACGAGGACGTAGTGACCGGGGGTCTCCTGGAACGCGACGGCCTGATGGATCGCCGCGTCGTCCAGGACCGGATCTGCGCTCGGGACGATCACCAGCTTGTCGTCATCGTCGTAGAACCGGTGGATGATCCCGACGCAGCGTCCCCGTGCGAAGACCATCGGTTCGGCCGGTCCGAGGAAGTACGCGTCGAGTTCCTGCCCATCGGGGGCGCGGGTGAGCGGGACGTAGCCGTAGTTGGCGAGGTAGCGGAATCCGCACCGGGGGTGATGGCTTCCGTAGGGCCGGTCGATCACGAGATCCACTGTGGCATCGAGGAACAGGCGCGCCAGCCGCAGCGACTCGGAATCCTCGAGCGGCACCGGGTCGGTCATCGCCCCAGGGTACGGCAGGCTCGGGCAGGCGATCCGCGGGTGCAGGCGGGCATTGCGTGCGGACGCGGGCTGGAGGAAGGTGAGTATGTCCGGTGGCGCCACCGGGGCGCCACCCTGACAGGGCGGGAGGTGGCCCGTGTACGCACGTTCCAGCACCATCGCGGCCCAGCCGTCATCGATCGACGACGGGCTCGCGTATCTGCGCGATGAATTGATGCCGAATCTGCCCGAGATCCAGGGGTGGGTCGGTTTGTCCCTGATGGCCGACCGGTCGACGGGACGCTGCATCGCCACGACCTCGTGGGAGACCGAGGAGGCTCTGCACGCCAGCAGAGGGCGCGTCCAGCCACTGCGCGAGGGCATGGCCCGGCGGCTCGGCGGGCGGGCCGAGCGGGTGGAGGAGTGGGAGATCGCGGTGATGCACCGCGACCATCCGGCCGGCGACGGCTCCTGCACCCGGTGCACGTGGGTTCAGGTGGATCCGGGCCAGCTCGATCGGCTGGCCGACACATTCAAGAACGAAGTGCTGCCGCAGACGGAGATGCTCGACGGGTTCTGCAGCGCCAGCCTGTTCATCGACCGGGACAGCGGCCGAGCCGTCGGCGCGACGGTGTGGGAGAACCGGGAGGCGATGGACGGCAGCCGCGAGCAGACCAATCGGATCAGGGCGACGGCGACCCAGCGGGTCGGGGCCAACGTCCTGGAGGTGGGGGAGTTCGATCTGGCCTTCGCGCACCTGCGCGTCCCCGAGATGGCCTGATCGCACAGTGGATCCGGCCGGAACAGCATTCCGGCCGGTGACGCGCGTCCTGCCCGGCGTGGTCGAGAACGGTGCCGCCGGGTAGCGCTGTCGATTACCCGCGAGGTAATGGCCACGCCGGGCGGCCGTTCGTAGGATCGGGGCGTGAGTACCCCGACGGCAGGTGACCTGCTGCGACATTGGCGCCTGGAACGCAGGCTGAGCCAGCTGGAGCTGGCCGGACGAGCCGACACCTCGGCGCGGCACCTCAGCTTCATCGAGACCGGACGCGCTACCCCCAGCCGGACGATGATCGTGCATCTGTCCGAGCATCTGGAGATCCCGTTGCGCGAACGCAACCGCGTCCTGCTGGCCGCGGGCTACGCCCCGGCCTACGCACAGCCCGGCCTGGACACCCCGGCCATGGACGCCGTCCGCGGCGCGATGCGCCAGATCCTGGCCGGCCACGAGCCCTACCCCGCGCTGGCCATCGACCAGAACTGGACGATGATCGACGCCAACAGCGGCGTGGCCGTCCTCATCGCCGGCATCGATCCGGCATTGACGCAACCGCCGGTGAACGCCCTGCGGCTGAGCCTGCACCCCGACGGCATGGCCGGGCGCATCCGCAACCTCGCCGAATGGCGCGGCCACATCTTCGCCCGTCTGGCGCGCCAGGCCGAGGTCACCGGATCCCGGGACCTGGCCGACCTGCTCGAGGAACTGCGGTCCTACCCCGGCGGCGAAGTGGAACTCGCCGTCCCCGAACCCGACCAGGCGGTGGTTCCCCTGCGGATCGACCACGACGGCGACGAGTTGTCGTTCCTCAGTGTCACGACGGTGTTCGGCACCCCGATGAACGTCACCGTCGCCGAACTGGCCATCGAATCGTTCTTCCCCGCCGACGAGGACACCATGAAACGGCTCACCGCAGGCGTCCGGTGAGCCGCGCCGCCCACCTGTCGGCCCTGCTGGCAGCGCCGATTCGCACCGTCACCGATCTCGGCGCCAGCCATGCCTGGACGCTGCACCGCGCCGAACTGACCGACGGCCGGATCGTCTTCGTGAAGGCCTCGGACGGCCCGACGCCCGTCTTCGCGGCCGAAGCGGCGGGACTGACCTGGCTGCGCAGCGCCGCGCCGGGCCCGGCAGGCGACGGCGCCTTACTGCCGGAGGTGCTGGCGGCCGACGAGCGGATGCTGGTGCTGCCATGGCTGCGGGAGACCGGCCCCACGCCCACGGCCGCCGAGCGGCTGGGCCGGGAACTGGCCGCGCTGCACGCCGGCGGATCCGAGCAGTTCGGGGCGCCGTGGGAAGGCTGGATCGCGAGCCTGCCGCTGCCGAACACCCCGACGGACGGACCATGGTCGCGGTGGTACGCCGAACATCGCCTCGCGCCCTACCTGTCCCGGGCGGCCGGTGCGCTCGGCGCCGAGGGCACCCGCCTGATCGAGCGCGTCATCGACCGCATCGACGAGCTGGCGGGGCCGCCCGAACCACCGGCCCGCCTCCACGGCGACCTGTGGTCGGGCAACATCCTGTGGACCCCGGAACGGGCGATGCTCGTCGACCCGGCCGCGCACGCAGGTCACCGCGAGACCGACCTGGCCATGCTCGCCCTTTTCGGCGCCGCGCACCTGGACCGCATCCAGGCCGCCTACCACGAGACCCGCCCGCTCGCCGACGGGTGGCGCGCCCGCACGCCGCTGCATCAGTTGCATCCGCTGCTGGTGCACGTCGTGCTGTTCGGCGCCGGTTACCGGGCGCAGACCCTCGCGGCGGCCGCCGCGGCGCTCGCGTCGTGACCCGCGGCCGGCCTCACCGGTTGACGCGTGCGATGACCTTCTCGGCGAAGCGCGACAGGTTGGCGATCTTCGTCTCCAGCGGCTCGGTGTCCTGCTCGGTGGTGTAAGGCAGCCGGAAGCCGACGATCACGTCGGTGACCCCTTTGTCCTCGAGTCGTTTGATGCCGTCGACGGTGAAACCGTCCAGCGAAATGACGTGCACCTCGAAATCCTTGCGGGTGCCGTACTCCGCGCGCAGCGCGTCCAGTTCGGCCAGCAGCCGGTCCAGTTCGGCGCCGTCGCCACCCGCGTGCATCCACCCGTCACCACGCTGCGCGGCCCGCCGCAACGCGGGTTTGCTGTGCCCGCCGACCAGGATCGGCACCGGCTCGGTCGGCACCGGGCTGATCTTGATCGGCGGAATGTCGTAGAACTGCCCGTGGTATTCGAAGTAGCCGCCCGCCGAGAGCCCGCGCACGATATCGATGCACTCGTCCATCCGCGCGCCGCGCTTGTCGAACGGCACCCCCATGATCTCGAAGTCGTCCGGCCACGGGCTGATGCCGACGCCGAGCCCGAACCGGTTGCCGCTCAGCGCGGCCACCGAGGCGGCCTGCTTGGCCACCAGCACGGGCGGCCGGATCGGCAGCTTCAGCACGAACGGCGTGAAACGCAACGTGGTGGTCACCGCCGCCATCGCCGCGCTGAGCACGAACGCCTCCACGAACGGCTTGTCCTCCAGGAATTCACGGCTGCCGTCGGGGGTGTAGGGGTACTTCGCGTCGGATTCCTTCGGATACGCCACGCTGTCGGCCACGGCCATGGAGGTGTAGCCCGCCTCCTCGGCGGCTTTGGCGAGAGCGAGGTAATACGACGGATCGGTCATCGTCTCGGCGTAGGTGAAACGCATGATGCTCGCCTTCCTGGCGCGTCCAGCGCGCCGCGCGGGTCCCGGCGCCGGTACCCGCCGCAGCGGGCCGTGACCGGAACGGGAGAGGAAAAGGCCGCAAGCGGACCCGAGCCGCCCCGGCAGTTGCCGAGGCCGCCCAGGAGGTCACCGCCTACTGCCATGGGTTGGTGAAGCCTTCCGGAATCAAGTGGTCGAACAGCGCCTTCATCTCCGGCGACAACCGCAGCAATTCGATGTGCGAGCCGATCGGCCCGCCCTCGAGATAGGCGAACTCCATCCCGACGCCCTCGAACCGTCCGCGCGCGGCGATCTCGATCCCCGCCGCCGCGGCCTCCGCGAGCGCGGCGTCGTAGTCATCGGGCACCCAGGCGGCGTGATGCAGCCCTGGACCGAGACGGTCCAGATGCTCGGCATACAGGCTCACTCCGCCGCGCGGCTCGATCAGCTCCAACTGCTGGCCACCGGCATAGCCGAGCGCCACGGCGATGGTGTACTCCGCCGGGGCGCCGCGCAGTTCGGCGGCGTCGGGACCGAAGTGGACCTCCGGGATGGTGAACCACTCGCCCACCCCGTACCGGGTGGTGAACGCCTGGCAGGCCGCGGCCAGATCGGCTACCACCCAGCACAGTTGGAAGATCGGACCGCAGGCGATCATCCGCGCCCCCGGAAACGGCTCATCAGACCCGGACACCACCGGTGCGCGGCGATCACCGCCCTGTTGTAGTGCGGGAACACGATGTAGGGCTTGTTCTTGCGCATGCCGCGCAGGATGTGCCGCGCGGCCCGTTCGGCGCTGATCATCCCGATCGGCATCCGGCGCGCCGCCTGCCGATAGGAATACCCGGGCAGGTCGATCCCGGAATCGACGATGTCGGTCGCGACCCCGCCTTGCACCGCCACGCTCACTTTGACCCCGGACGCTGCCGCTTCGGCGCGCAGCGCGGTGCTCAGTCCGACCACGGCGTGCTCGGTCATCGCGTAGGCGGCCGACGGAGACACCGGCGTCAGTCCCGCGAGCGACGCCATGTTGACGATGTGCCCGGAACCTTGCGCGCGCATCAGCGGGTAGGCGTGCCGCGTCCCGTGCACCACACCCCACAGGTTCACGTCCACGATCCGCTGCCACTGCGGCAAGGGCATGTGCTCGACGGTGCCGCCGAGTCGGATGGCCGCGTTGTTGAACAGGAAGTCGATGCGCCCCAGTTCGGCCACCGCGCCGTGGATCAGGCGGCGCACCTGATCGTCGTCGGAGACGTCGACGACCTGGGTGTGGATCGCGGTGTCGGCGGCCAGCCCGACCAGCCCGGCGGCGTCGATATCGGCCGCCACGACCGCGACGCCGCGTGCGGCCAGCAGGCGGCACAGCGCGGCGCCCAAACCGGACGCGGCACCGGTGACCACCGCCACATCAACCACGCGTTCAATTAAGCATCTGTGTTTAACATCGTCAATACCAGTGTTTAGTACAGTGCGGATATGCCGAGCGACGCATCGCGCACCGCCTTGCTCGACGCCGGGGAACGCCTCATCGCCGAACGCGGCGTCGACGTGCCGCTGCGCGACATCGCCGCGGCCGCCGGCCAGCGCAACAACTCCGCGGTCCACTACTACTTCGATTCGCGCACCGGCCTGATCGAGGCCATCGTCGAACGCCGGATGAACTGGCTCGAACAGCGGCGCATGCAACTGCTGGCCGCCCACGAAGCCGACGGCCGCGCCAACGACGTGCACGCCCTCGTCGCGATGCTCGCGACACCGATCCTCGAACTGCTCGGCCACGACCGGGTCACCCACCTGGGCCGGTTCCTGGAAGTCGTGCGCACCCACCCCGTGGTGGCCGACGCGCACCGCCTCGCGGACGCCGACCGCGCCGCGGTCCGCATCATCGCCACCCGCCTGGACGCGGCGCTGACCGGCCTGCCGCGGCAGCTGCGCAGGCAGCGCCTGGAGACCATGGCCACCGTCATGTTCGCCTTGATCGCCGACTACGAGCGCACCCTGGAATCGGGAGTCCGCACCGCCCATCCCGGGGACGCCGCGGAAATCGTGGACATGATCGTCGCCATGCTCACCGTGCCCGTCCCCGAGCACGCCGCCACCGCGCCCGGACGCTGAGATCGGCACGGTTCCGGCCGCTCAGCCCAGCGTCCGACGTCCCCCGACGCCCTGGACCGCGACCAGCCGCCGATCGCCCTGTGGCCCGGCGGTTTCCGGGAACCTACGGTGCAGCCGCTCGATATAGCGGCGCACGACGCACAGTTCGCTGTGCAACTGGTGCCGCACGGCGGGATCGCCACGGTAGGAGAATTCGATGTCCCGCGCCAAGGTCCGGGCTTGCCGGGTCAGCAACTCCAAGAAGACCCGAGCCTGGGCGAGGTCGGCGTCTTGTTCCATGCGGTGGCCGATCTGTCGTTCGATACAAGTGTCGGTCGCCCAGTGCCCCCCGTGCCGCGGTCCTCAGCCGACAGGAGCAGAACATGATGCTAACCGAGCCGCGGCCCCTCGGGTGCCGAAATGGGACCGTCTTCGGCTATCGCGGGGCGACCAGCCATTCGGCGCGGCGGCGTCCAGGCCGCCGCGCACGCGTATCGTGATCGTATGGGCGTCATCGGGGAGCTGTTTCCGGGCAAGAAGCTGACCCACGAGGGCAGCGAAGACAGCGACGGACAGACCCACGCGCCGCGATTCGACATCGACCTCGACAGCGGAGTGGTGCGGGTGCCGCGCACGGACCGCACCACCGCCGACGACCACGGCGACCAGCGTGAGCGAGAAGCCTAGGACCGTCACCCCGTCGTTCGAACACCCGGACACTGGTGGCTCGAGCAGATTTCGCACTCCAGCTCGGCAACCGCCGCCCATCCCGCCGTTCGGCAGCGGATCGGGCACACCCACCCGCATCGAATCCCGCTCGAGCAGAAAACATCTCGCTGATCGCAACCCGTTACTCCGCAGCCGCGCGCCAGTAGCGTCGCCGCAATGGGCAATGCTGGTGGACGACGGCGGCCGCTGAAAACCGTCACGGGAGTCAGCGGCGCGGTCAGCGTATACGCGGCGGCCATCGATCCGACCGCGACCACGGTCGCGTCATCGATCGAGGTCGCGAAGATCGCCGAACAACACGGA
The DNA here is from genome assembly GCF_040632645.1 of Nocardia sp. NPDC019219. Taxonomy (NCBI): domain Bacteria; kingdom Bacillati; phylum Actinomycetota; class Actinomycetes; order Mycobacteriales; family Nocardiaceae; genus Nocardia; species Nocardia sp. NPDC019219. The sequence continues at coordinate 198,172 of NZ_JBEYCG010000005.1, forward strand.
TTCGACGCCCTCTTCGCGGCCGACCTGCTCAGTTTCGGCGCCCAAGGCGCGATCGGCGCGCAGGAACCGTTGATCTTCCTGTCGGCGCTGAGCGCCGTCACCTCGCACGTCGGGCTCATCGCGACGGTGACCACCACCTTCCACCATCCCTACAACCTCGCCCGGCTCTTCGGCACCCTCGACCACATCAGCAACGGCCGCGCCGCCTGGAACGCGGTGACCTCCTCGGTAGGGGAGGAGAACTACGGCGACCAGGACCTGCCCAGCCCCGAAGAACGCTACGCGCGCGCCACCGAATCCCTCGAGGTGGTCAACGCCCTGTTCGACAGCTGGCGGCCCGGCGCGCTGACCCCCGACGAGCACGGCGGCGCGATCCTGGACCCCACCCGTGTCCGGCCCATCGACCATGCGGGCCGGTACTTCACCGTGCGCGGACCGCTGAACATCCCGCCCCTACCGCAACGCAGGCCGGTCCAGTTCCAGGCCGGGCAGTCCGCGGGCGGCATCGAACTGGGCGCGCGCTTCGCAGAGGTGGTGTTCACCTCGCTACCCACCCTGGAAGACGCGGTGACCTACACCAAGCGCATCCGCGCCCGGGCGAGCGAACTCGGCCGCGCCCCCGGCCTGCCGTTGATCATGAGCTCGTTCCACGCCACCTACGGCGCCACCGAAGCCGAGGCCAGACGCCTGGCCCGGGAACAGGCGGAGGCGACCGACTTCGACGCCGGACGCGCCGCCCTCGCCGACATGCTCGGCGGCGGCGTCGACCTGTCCGGCCTGCCGCTGGACAAGCCTCTCCCGGAGCACCTGCTGCCCGACGTGGCGTCGGTGCACCGCAGGCGCGGCCGGGTGGAGATCTTCAGCAACTTCGCCCGAGCGGGAAAGACATTGCGCGAGCTGATCATCGCCGCCAAAGACACCGGACACTGGGCCGCGGCCGGAACCCCCGAACAACTCGCCGACGCCGTCGAAGAACGCTACCGGGCAGGCGTTCTCGACGTGATCTCCCTCGGCGGGCTCGCCGACGAACGCACCCGCGACTTCGTCGTCAACGGACTGCTGCCGGAACTGCGCCGCCGCGGCATCGTCGGATCCGACTACGTCGGCGCGACCTTCCGCGACAACCTCGAGCTTCCCCCGCTCCCGGAGTGACGCTGTGCGCATCCTGAAAACCTATGCACGAGTCTTCGTCACCGACCTCGACACCGCCCTGCCGATCTACGAACGGCTGGCCGGCGCGAAGGCGGATCTCCGTTTCGGCTTCGAGGACGCCGAGCTCGCCGCGGTCGGCGATTTCCTGCTCATCGCGGGCCGGGCGCAAGACGTCGAGCGGTACCGGACCACGGTCGGCCCGGTGATCGTCGACGATCTCGACGCCCTGCTGCGGACGGTGACCGAACACGGGGCGGAACTGATCGCCGGACCGCTCACCAGCGCCACCGGAACGTTCGTGTACGTGCGGCACGCCGACGGGGCGCAGCTGGAATACGTCCAGTGGTCACCCGAAACGCGGGCACGCGTACTGGGACCGGATCAGCCCGCAGCCGCTAGCGGGTGAGGACCGGCGTCGAGGTCTTCGACCGGTGCCCGGAGGTCGCGCGCCGCGGTGGTTCGGTGTTGCGCACCCAGGTGACATTGGCGACCAGATCGTCATCGAAGACCAACTCGTCCCACAGCAGCAGCCGCTCGGCCGCGTCCGGTTCAGGGGGCGCCGCCGGACGCGGCGGCTGGACAGCGGCTGGACGCGGCGCCTCGGCGACGGCCGGGCGGGGTGCCTCGGCGGCAGCCGGAGGTTGCGCCGGCTCGGCGGGCAGCGGCGTCACCAACCACGCGAGCGCCCGCATCGGGCTCGAACCGTAGCGCCGACTGCCCTGCGCGACGGCGGCCACCGCGGCGGAGCAGCTGAGCACACCGGCGATCAACGCGACAGGCGTCAGCCCGGCAGCGGCCATGCGCCGATCACCGTTATCCGAAGTGCCCGACGCGCCCTCGCCGAACAAGCGATGCATCAACCCCGCACCGAGACCTTCACCCGGATCGACCAGGATCCGCAATTCCGGCGCCCTGGCATTCAGGTACAGCAGCGCGACGAGCACCAGCATCGCCGCGGCCACACTGGAACCCATGATCACGTGAGCCAGCACGCGGGTACGCGACCGCGCCTGCGCCACCACCGCGAACACGGTGACCATCATCGCGGCCGCGGCCAGCAGACCCCAGGCTCCGCTGATGTTCACGTCACGGAATTTCGACACCGACCACTCGTCGAAACCGTGGGTGACCCCGGTGACCCGGCCGAACGCGTCGGCGCGAGCCTCACCACCCGAACCCGACGCCGACAGCCACGGCTGGAACAGCAACGCGAAGCCGGCCGCACTCGTGGCCGCGGCGAACAAGAATCCCCAATCCACACCCCGTGGTGGCCTCGCGCCGCGTGCCCTGCCTCCGGAGCCGCGGCTCCGGCCGTCTCGCGCTTCGCTTACCTGCCAAGGGGTTGGTTGTACCATTGCTCCAGTTTCGCCGGTGCCGCATGAATTCCCTGACGCTCAACGCAATAACAGTGGAATTGCCCGAAGATCGGAAATCGCGGCACATCAATGAGATGTAATTCGATCGGGCGTCATCGGCCATCGACGGAATTCACCGTAGCAGCGCGGCGGCAGCGGGCAAGCGTGATCGATCTCCCACACATCGCCGCAGCTCCCGGGGCCTACGAGCCGAGAGTGACCCAACCGGTGAGTAACTTTTCGCGCACGGCGTTGAACTCGGCGTTCGCGATTCCACCGCCCGGCGCCGCACCCGGGCACCGCCCAATTGCTGTGACAGGCTTAACAAGTGCGCAGTGGGACTTCGGTCACAAACCCGCACCCCACGCGTTCGCCACGGCCACGCAATCCGCTAACCCGCGGCCCCCCAGTGGATTTCCCCGGAAACCGCACGAAGCGGCTCTCCTCAACGCCCCTCCGCCGCCGCACGCGCGTCGGCGACCACACCGGCGATCTCCGCCAGACGCTCCGCCGCAACCTCCACCGCACCCTCGGCGTCCACCAGCACCGCGGTGGGATAGATCGCCCGCGCCAGATCCGGCCCACCCGTCGCGGTATCGTCGTCGGCCGCGTCGAACAACGCCTCCACCGCCAGCCGCAACGCCGCGTGCTCATCGATATCCCGGTGATACGTCTTCTTCAACGACGACTTCGCGAACACCGACCCCGAACCGACCGCGGTGTAACCGAAACGCTCCTCCCGCCGCCCACCCACCGCGTCATACGACACGATCCGGCCCGCCCGCTCCGGATCGGCGGCATCCACGTCATAACCGACCAGCACCGGAATCACCGCCATGTCCTGCAACGCCGCAGGCAGATTCGCGCGCACCATCGCCGACAACTTCGTGGCCTTGCCGTCGAACGTCAGCGACGCCCCCTCGATCTTCTCGTAATGCTCCAGCTCCACCGCGAACAACCGGATCATCTCCAGCGCCATACCCACCGTGCCCGCGAAACCGGCCGCCGAATACGTGTCGGTGACGAACACCTTCTGCATATCCCGCGTCGCCACCAGATGCGCCATCGTGCCCCGGCGATCACCCGCCACCAGCACACCACCCCGATAACTGATCGCCACGATCGTCGTACCGTGCGGCGCGAAATCGACCGCGCCGCCCGCATCGAAACCCATGGCCGGCAGCAACTGCGGCGCGTACCGGCGCAGGAACTCCGAGAAGGACGCCGCCGGATACTGCAAGCCGAGCGGCAGGTGACTATCGATGGTCATGAATCACCTTTCCGGGCGGAGCGTCACCACCCCCGAACGCGACACGTGCTCGCCGCCGACGTTACCGCAACACCACCACCACGCGGCGACAACCGGCATCACCCGCCACTAAGCCGGGTCGTCCCCGGCGCAGGTATCCACCGCGTCGATCTGCAGACAGGGAACCGGAGCCCGCGTCGGCCGATAAGACGGCGCCACGCCACCCGCACGGATCAGCCGGGCATACGCGTCGACCGCATCCGTCGCACGGCGCGTCAACGCCGGATCGGTCAGCACATCCACCGTGTAGAGCCCGAACCGCGGCGCATACGAACCCCACTCGTAATTGTCCGTCAGACTCCAGTAGTTGTAGCCGATCACGTTCATCCCATCGGCCTTCGCCCGCTGCAACCAATACACCGTGTCCCGCAGATGATCCGCACGCGTATAGCCATCCGGCCGCGCCTGCCCGTTCTCCGTCGGAATACCATTCTCCACCACATACAGCGGACGCCCCGGAAACTGGCGCGCGTAATGCCGCAACGCGTAGTAGATACCCTCCGGATGCACCGGCAACTCCCACATCGCAGGACCACCCTCCGCGCCGCCCTGCGCCGCCTCCCCGGTCTGCGGCAACGGAGCGAAGTAGTAATCCACCCCGATGAAATCCAGCTTCGCCGAGATCCGATCCACGATCGGCTGATTCACCTCCGTCTCCGCGCCCGCCACGTACCCCAGATTGCTGGTCACCTGCGCACCCGGCCGACAACCATGGATGACGTCGTAGATCTCGTTGTGCGCCTGCGCGATCCGATCCACCATCACCGGAGCCTCCGCCACGCTGATCCCCCCGGTACGCAACTCGGTGCCGACATACGCCGCGGGCTCGTTGAACGTCACCCACAACGGATCACGCGCGGCATACCGCTGCACCACCTTGCGCATGTTCGCCAGCCAATCCTCGACCATGCCCGGATTGCGCCACCCACCACGGTCCGACGCCCACCCCGGATACACCCAATGATCCAAGGTCAGCATCGGCCGCATCCCCGCCGCCACGATCCGCGCGATCACCTTGTCGTAGAACCCGAACGCCGCCTCGTCCCACGCATGCGGCGCCGGCTGCAACCGCGCCCACTCGATCCCCACCCGATACACCCGCACACCCAGACGCGCCGCCAGATCGATATCGGAGCCAAAGCGGCGGGCGAAGTCCACCGAATCGAGATACGGATCCGCCGTCTCACCCGATGCGATGAAACGCGACCAGTTGCTGTCCGGCGCATCACCTTCCGACTGAAACCCCGACGACGCCACACCCCACAGAAAATCCCCATCGAACGCAGGCAGCTCCCGGCTCGGCTGAGCAGCGGAAACACCCGAAGCCATCAGCACAGCCGCAGCGGCCGACAACGCGGCGAACCCGCGCCGGTGAGTCCGTATACGCATCGCCGTAGCGTAGCTGTGAGATTGCTGACGGCTGCGAAGGAATCCGCGTGTCGCCGGTTGCGCCACCGTCACAATCCACGTCCCACCCCATCCGCCCAGCGCGCCCCCGGAAAACGCCGCACAACCCCACACAAGCGAAGCAATTGACCGAGCGCAACCGCCGCCGATCGACCAGACTTGCCCAGGTGACCAGATACGCATTCGATGCCGACCGCGCCGCCCTCGTCGCCACCTGGGCGACCGGACGAGGCGACCTCGCCCAGACGGTGGCCACCCTGCCCCCGCAGGTGACCAGGGACCAGGCAACCGATCTGGCGTCGAACCTCACCACCCTCTCGCGATTCCAATGGCGCACCTACACCCACCCGGCCAGCGCCGCGGGCGACCCCGACGTCCCCAACAGCGAAGCATGGCGCCGCGCCGAGGAACGCCGCAACTTCAAAGAAGTCGAAACCGGCCTGCGCACCCCCCACCTGCCCACCGACGAAGGACTGCTCGTCTCCTACAGCGGCGTCGTCGAATCCGCCCACCGCATCGGACGCACCCTCCACGACATCGACGACGCCGCCCTGCTCGACACCGTCGCCGCCGAAGTCCGCACCGAACAAGAAGCCATCGAATCCGCCGAACGCGGCGACCTCTCCGGCCGCGCCCGCCAAGCCGTCGAACTGTCCCGCCCCGACGTATCCCCGGCCCAGGTCCACGCCGCCGACGCACTCCTGCGCGCCGACCCGCTCGGCAGCATCGAACTGTTCACCGAACTCGACCCCGCCTCCGCCTCCGTCGCCGCGGCACACTGGCTCTACGCCGCCGCCGAAGTCGCCGGAGAATCCGCGAACGTACCCACCACCGACGTCGTCGCCGAAGCCGACGACATCGAAGCCCTCCAAGTGGAAACCCCCACCCTCGTACTCGAACGACTCGCCGCCGGCGACACCCCCACCGAAGTCGTCCTCGACCTCATCGCCGAAGCGATGGCCGTGCACGAAGGCCGCGTCCCCGCGCCCTGGAGCCTCGTCGCCCGCGTCGCCGAAATCGAAACCCAAGCCCACCGATTCGGCGTCGACGCCGACACCCGCGAAGCAATGCTCACCGGCTTCCGCATCAGCCGCCTCGACCCCGCCCGCCCCGCCCTCGACCTCCTCGAAGACCTCCTCGACGGCATCCGCGGCTGCCTGCTGCTCTACGCCGCCCACACCGACCACGACGACCCCGAAGCCCACTTCGCCGAAGACGTACGACTGGAAGCCGACGCCGACCCCGAAGACCTCCTCTGAACCCCGGGCGGGACACGGCCACGCCGGTCCCGCCCCCGAAGGGCTCACCCGGAGACTTCGGCAGCCTCCGACGTCAACCAGGTACCCAACGCGCGATACACCGCCTCGTCATTCAGCAACGTGAAATGATGCGCCGCCGCCAGATGCATCCCCTTCTCTACGTCGAACCCGACGCGACGAGTCCGAGCACGACCCGAACCACTCGGAGTGAGAACCAGCCCATCACCGAGCACACGCCCCAGCGGATGCCGCGGACTGCGAGTGACGGTAGCGGTGACGAAATAGTGGTCCGCGCCCACCAACAGCGGAACCTCGCGCACCACCCGGCGACGCAGAGCGTCAGCGTCCAGATCACGCCAATCCTCGTCCACCAGAGAGCCGTCACGAAGATCCCGGATCCCCGCGCTACGCCGACGCAACAGACGCCCGAACGGACGAGTCTCGGGAAACCGCACCAACGCCGCCGACACGAAATGCACCACCTGCTCCAGCGGCGCACCCATATGAGGCGAACCCAGGCACACCACCTGCCGCACCAGCCGCACCCACGGCAATCCGGCCTCACTCGCCACGAAGCACGCACCCCGCGCGACCAGCCCGCCCATCGAATGACCCACCAGCGACACCCGCTCGATCGGCACCGGCCACCGCTCGACCAAACACCGCATCAGCTCGCTGAGCTGCGCCGCGTTCTCCGAGATATGCAGCCCGGAGTTGTACCGGACCTGCAGCGCCGTACAACCGATATCGCCCTCCAGCCGCTCGGCATAAGTCGGCCCACCGCCCAGACGCCACGCGTGCTCGCTCTCCACCAACCCGTGCAGGAAGACCACGACATGCGCGCTGGGCCGCTGAACGCGCGCACCGACCAGCTCGGCTCGCACGGGCGCGCCATCGATCCGGAACGTCATCGGAGCGGCCAGAATCGGGCGCGTCTGCTCGAGATCGTCACCGATCAGACCCTGCAGCGCGGCGAGCAACCCCGAACCGTACACCGTGCGTGACGGCGCTTCGCCGGGCAGATCCGCCGTCCGCTCGGCGACCATGCCCGCCACCACCGCCGATCCGCTGACCACACGGTAGACGCTCTCGGCGATCGCATCGTGCATCAGCTCGACCGGCGCCGCCGCCGGTCCCACACCCCACCGCACCGCGGCGAACACCCGGTGCGCGATCGCCCGGTGCACGGCCGCGATCCCATCCACCGCTCCGCCCAGTTCGTCACCGGCCAGCCGGGCCAGCGCCCTCACCTCCGCTTGCCGTTGGCGCGCGCTCTCCGTCATAGCCTCAGTGTACAAGTGTGCACTGAAAGTGGTCGCGAAACCCTACGGCACGCGCGAGACAGCCACCGCCCGCTCTGTGAGGCTGCCGAGATACAACACGCCGTCCTGTTCGACCACACCGGTCACCATCGAATAATCGGTGCCTTCCACCTGCAGGTCGTGCACGACTTCGCCCGCGAAATCGACCGCCATCACCCACACCGTCCGCGCCGGTTTCGGCTGCACCCAACTGGGCAGCGTCCACACGATGCGCCGCAGCATGCCAGGCAGCGGAAGAAGCCGATCCAGCAAAGGATTCCGTGGCGACGGCAGCGTGATCCAGATCAGGCCGTCGCTGCCGAGGCCCAAGTTGTCCGGGAATCCGGGCAGATTCTCGATCAACCTCTCCCACGTGCCGGCCTTGGGGCCGGACAGCCAATAGCGCGTCAACCGATAGCCGCCGGTCTCCGCGACGACCACGCTGGAACGATCGGGCGCCAGCACCAGTCCGTTGGCGAACTGCAGATCGTCCATGAGCGTCCGCACTTCGCCCGCGGGATCCCGGCGGAACAGGCGGCCGGTGCCGGAGTGCTCCAGAATGTCGCCCATGTACTCGTCGAGGGAGTACCGGCGCGACGACGCCGAGAAGTAGATCGTGCCGTCGGCGTCCCGCACCACATTGCTGGCGAACCGCAGTGGCTCGCCATCGATCTCGTCCACCAGCACGGTCAGCGTTCCGTCGGTGTCCAGCTCCAGCAGCCCACGCTCGACATCGCAGATCAGCACGCGCCCGTCGGCGTCGGCGTGCAGACCGAGCGGGCGACCGCCGGTGTTCGCGAGTTCGCGGACACCGCCGGTAGCCGGATCGATGCTGAGAATCGCGCCGTCCGCGATGCCTGCGATGATCCTGCCGTCGGGGGAGAGCACGACATCCTCGGGCCCCGCGCCGGGCAACTCGAGGCGCCGGACCGGGGGAAGGGGTGGCGTGCTGTGCTTTCGGCGCGCCCGAGCAGGGGAGGGCGGCGGCGTCCAGCGCTGCGGCTGCATGGTCGAGGCAAGCATGGCATCAGGGTAGCCGGGGGAGTGCGGAGTTCTCGGAAGAAACGGCTCGGGGTAGGGGGCCCCGCTGGGTGGAGATGATGGGTGACGAAAGCGATGAGTCGATGTAGTGAATAAGATGTGCTTACGTAGATATGCGCATCTCACTATGTGGCTACCAACCTCCAACCTCACTAACAGGCCACCACACCAATGCAGCAAGGAGGGGAGGGGGAGGCAAGACCCGGCTACTGCCACCAGTGGCCCCACGCGCTGTGGCGCGGCGATCGCCGGGGCGGGGGACGCCCCGGCGGCAGCGTCGAGTTGTCAGGGCTGGTGGGTGATGGTGTACCAAAGGATCGCCAGGGTGCCGAGCGTGAACAACGGTGCTACAAGGAAGGTTTCGACCTTGTTCCCGGTGCGATCGATGACCGGAAGGCTGACTCGAAGGCCGAACGGCCAGAACAGGCGGCAGCCGCGCTCGGTGAGGCAGTCGCCGAGGAGATGTGCGAGCGCACCCAACCCGACCGCGAACGGCAGCCAGACGGGCTTGTCGGCGATCCAATGCTCCATCGCGAAGGTGCCCGCGGAGGCGAGGACCACGATGGGCCCCCACGCCTTGAAGTTGTTGCCGGACGGGCACAGGTGCAGGGCACGCACGGCCAGGGCGAGAAGGAAGAAGACCAGGCTCAGGGTGAACCAGCGGCCGAGCCAGTGCTCGCCGGCCCACGTCCCATAGGCGACGGCCGCGACGAACGCCAAAGAGTGGGTGGCGCCGCGATGGCCGCCCGAGACCCATGAGATCACCTTGCATGCGGTGTGCGTGATCGGACCCAGGGCGTGCGAGATCGTGCCGTCGGGATGGTCGGCGTCGGGCAGCAGCGCCGCACCGGCGGTCAGGAAGACGCCCAGCAGCAGATCGACGGTGCCGAGGTGCCCTGTCGCATCCTGGAGGGCGGGAAACGTCAAGATCGTGACCGGCAACGTCGCCGCTGCCGCCGACCAGGCCAGCGCGCCACTGGTCGCGTGTGAATGTCCAAGCACCGTTCGAACGTTAGTTCAGCTTGCTATCGGTTTGCGAATAACGTTGTCGCCCGGGGTAGTTGTGGATCTGCGGGTAGGGGAGGGCCAGCGGGGCCAGGCGGGTCGGAATCCGTGGCGTGGGCATAGAGATCGAACAGGACGAGTGCCGCGGTGTGGCCGAAGTCTTTGCGACCCTTATGTAACTGACCCCGGGGAAGAAAATATTAGGATACGTCCCTTTGCGTATATATGCATATAGCGTCTCCACCGCATACGAACTCAGCCCGATTATCTACCCAGACAAGCATGTACGCCGGGGGCGGATCCGGCGCGGCTCCAGAAGATCAAGTAGATCGGCGGCAGATGACCCAGCCGTTAGAGGACGTCGCCGATGGTGACTGTGGCCGCGGCCATCACCCGGCGTGCGAGCTCGGGGTAGTCGACCGGGGTAGTGGTGTCGACGGTGACGACCGGAGCGAGTGCGAGGGGTTCGGCCAGTCGCGCCCACCGGTCCCAGTCCTGCGCCAGATGCGCGTCGTCCTGATACAGATCCGCGCGGGCGCGGCTGTGAAATCGCGCCAGAGCGACGTCGGACGGGACCGAGCACCAGACCTCCACGGCGCGGGTGGCGCCGGAGATCGCGATACCTTCGGCGGCGTACCGCATGTCACGAGGCTTGAACCACCAGGAGTCGACCACGACGACACCGGGTAACGCGGCGGCGAGCGCCCACACCGCTTCCATCGCGATGGCCCCGATGTTCGGCAAGACAGCGGTGCTGTCCAGCCCGGAACCCAGTGCCTCCTTGACGAGGTCTTTGCGAATCAGGTGGGCGCGTAGTTCTCGTGCCAGCGGGGGAGCCGACGTCGATTTTCCGGAGCCGGGTAGGCCGTTGACCATGATGAGTAATTCGCAGATGTGACGAAACCTCCAGAGCGGCCGGCGGTACCGGGTCGGCGATCCTCTCGACCGTCGTGTCGTGATTCTTGTTGCTCAACAGCGGGCTCGGCAAGGCCGCGAGCACGAGCCGGTGGCGGAGAGGACAGGACGAGGCGCGCCGAGAATCGGGCCAGTAAACAGATCGCTGACTGTTTCCCAAAGCTGGGGATCCGAGCGACGAGTTCCCACCTACGCTGCATCGCATAGCTCGGCTGATCGATTGCCCACGTTGGTCGGAATCTTGGGCAGAACGTGTGGCAAATACCTGGTTTCGATACCGGGCGGGCTGGACCAGCGGTAGGCCATGTGCAGGAGGTTGCGGTGGGTGAGGGTCGTGGAGTTCATTTGTGCGGCAGTGTTCCGCTGTCGGATGCGCGGACTGTCTTCTCCGAGGCGGCGATACGCGTCGGGAAGCATGTGAAACGCATTCCGGACGGCGAGACCGGGGTGCGGGACAACTGGGTGGTGTGGCAGCTGCCCAAGATGCAGGCACATCCCGACCTGGAAACCGTTCCTCCGCCGAGCCCGGAGTACGGGCCGAGCGAACGGGTGCAGCCCAAGCCCGGCGTAGACCCGGCGTCGATCGACTTCGGTCCGTTGGGGTACGCGGAGGCGGCGGTGGAATCCTGGCAGGTATTCCAGGAATTGCGGGCGGACGGCACGATCCCGGCGGGCATCCGGTTCCAGGTGAGCTTGCCGACGCCGATCGCGGTGATCGGGGCGTTCGTCGCGGGCCCGCAGGGGGAGTTGGAACGCAGATACGAAGCGCGTCTGCTCGACGAGCTGGACGCCATAGTCGCGGCGATACCGGCGGAAGACCTTGCTGTGCAATGGGATGCCGCGGTCGAGTTCGCCATCTTCGAGGGGATCTTCCCGTCTTGGTTCGGTTCTGACAATGCGACACAGCTCGCGGAAGTGGGGCAGCGCCTCGTCCGGTTGGGCGCCGCGGTGCCCGAACCGGTCGAGCTCGGTTATCACCTGTGCTACGGCGATTTCGGGCACCAGCACTTCGCCGAACCCGCTGACACCGGCCGGCTCGCGGCGGTCGCCGACCGGATTCTGGCCGGGCTGGACCGGTCGGTGAACTGGATCCACTTGCCGGTGCCGCGTTCGCGGACCGACGCAGACTATTTCAAGCCCCTTGCCGATCTCACCCTTCCGGCGGAGACGGATCTCTACCTCGGTTTGGTCCATGCCACGGACGGCCGTGCGGGCGCGCTTCAGCGCATCGAAGCGGCCCGTTCCGCGGTCGCCGACTTCGGCATCGCCACCGAGTGCGGCATGGGACGTCGCCCTGCGGAGCAGATTCCCGCGTTGCTCGATCTGCACGCGGAACTGGCCGACATGCTGGGTTGAGTTCCCAGACCGCGGCGCCGGGCCTGTTTTCGGGGTTGGGCCCGGCGCCGAGGCGCGGACTCGAGTCGCGCGACGGTAGGGTGACGCGGCGGGGACCAAGCAGATCTCTGTGGACTGGGGGAGTGGGATGCAGGACCTCTACGTGGTGAGTCACCCGCATGCGGAGCACACCGAACATGATCTCGTCGGTGGGTGGTATGACTCGGTACTGACGGCGCGGGGTCGGCGCGACGCCTGTCTTGTCGCGGCCGAGTTGGTGCGCCGACGTGCCGGTGTGGTGCGGCCGGTGCGGGTCACGACGTCGGATCTGGCCCGTTGTGTGGAGACCGCGCGGCTTGTCGCGGCCGAGTTCGGTGTTCCGGTGACGGTGGACCAGCGGCTGCGGGAGATCAGTTTCGGGGAAGCGGGCGGTCGGCCGAACGCGTGGCTCGCCCAGCGGCAGGTTCCCGCACCGGATCATGATCGGCTCGATCATCGAGGGCCGATCCGTGGTGCGGAGACACGGCGTGAGGTCGCGACGCGGGTGGGCGCGTGTGTGCGTGAGTTGATGGCCGACACCGAGCACGACCATATCGTTGTCACGCACGGCTACGCGCTGACATTCGTGGTCACCACCTGGATGATGCTGCCGGTGGAGGCGGTCGGCTTCGTGTCGTTCGCGACCTCGCCCGGCGCGATCACCCACCTGCGGCACGACGACTACTGGCGCAATCGTGCGATGGTCAGTCTTGCCGACACATCTCACCTGGAGGCCGGGGAGGGCTGAGTTGCTTCCCGGAAGGGCGGGTGCGTCTCTAGTTGACATAATGTCGATTATCGGCGCGATTTCGGCGCGGGTCGGTGAGGCGGCTTACTGCTGGTTTGCCGTTGCTTCGCAGCCTGTTTCGCCGTGCGCCCGGGCCGGTCTCAGGTTCGGGCGGTCGAATGTCGTTGCCGGATTTGGCGGGACGCCCGGCGTGTTTGTCCGGTTGGTGAAAATTTTTCGGTGACTGTTGGCTTGCTTGGTGAATATTGGGATTTCTCTATACTGATCTCCCCTGGCTTAGAGTCTGATTGCATGAAAACGTCACAGTGACGAATTGCAGCCTGGTTGCGGCTACTGTCAGGTCCAGTGATCGGTGATTGGCTCTGGTTGTGGTGGCCAGTTGCGGGCACGCTGGGGCGGTGCTGGTTCGTCGGTTGGTCGCGTTGTACGCGGGTTTGTGGTTGTACGGGTTTTCGATGGCGGTGATGGTGCGGGCTGGGCTCGGGCTGGATCCGTGGGATGTGTTCCATCAGGGCGTGGCGCGGCATGTGCCGCTCAGTTTTGGCGCGGTGACGGCGATTACCGGTGTCGTAGTGCTGTTGGTCTGGATTCCGTTGCGGCAGATGCCCGGCTTGGGCACGGTGAGCAATGTCGTGGTGATCGCCGTGTCGGTGGACGCGGGGCTGGCGTGGTTGCCGTCGTGGGATGCGCTCGCGGTGCGGGTCGGCGCGATGGGGGCCGCGGTCGTGCTGAACGCGGTGGCGAGTGTGTTGTACATCGGGGCGGGCATGGGCCCGGGTCCGCGGGATGGACTGATGACTGGACTGGTTCGGCGGACCGGTCGATCGGTGTGGATGGTTCGCACGGCGATCGAGCTGACCGTGTTGACGACGGGGTTCGTGCTCGGCGGCAGTGTCGGCATCGGAACGCTGGTGTACGCCTTCGGGATCGGCCCGCTGATCCACATGATGATTCCCGCGGTGAACCGATTCCTGCCGGGATTCGCGGCGCCGCAGCCGGCGCCTGTTGTCGATGCGGACGTGGAGGTCTCGACCGCGTAGCCGGGGCTCCCCTGCTCCCCCTCATCGCGTCGCTTATTGTCACTGTGACGCTTCTGGTTGCGGATCCGGAAGGGAGTGCTCCGAGCGAGGGTGCGCAGCACCCCCGATGTGCGAGACGCACTTTGCGACCGGCTCGCACGGGGCCGCTGGTAACCGGCAGCCTGAATTCGACCTCATCGCGGATCATTACGACGGTTGGTCGGATCGCCGAGGTCATCGAAGACTGTGCCGATGAAATCGGTGACGGCGGGCGGCGTGTGCGGGTGACAATCCGGGTGTGTCCGCTCTGATGCCTGATGTGGTCGCCGCCGACGTGTTCGCAGCGGGGTCTCAACCCGTTCTGCGGAGTGAGGCGGTGTTGTTGCGGCCGTGGGTGAACGCCGATGCGGCGGTGATCCGGGCGGTCTATGAGGATCCGGAGATCCAACGCTGGCATGTGCGCGATGTCGTGTCCGAGGGCGAGGCGCTGGAGTTGATCGCGCGCTGGCGGGCCGGGTGGTGCAATGGTGACGGTCCGCAGTGGGCGGTCGTGGTCGGTGACGTGGTGGCGGCGCGGGTGGGGTTGCGGGGGATGTCGCCGCCGGATGGGACGGCGGGGATCGCCTATTGGACAGCTCCGGGATGGCGGGGGCGTGGGGTGACGCCTGCGGCGGTGGAGGCGGTGACCCGGTGGGCTTTCGGGGTGGGTTTCCATCGGTTGGAGGTGTCGCATTCGGTGCGCAATCTGCCGTCGTGCCGTGCGGCGGTGAAGGCGGGGTTCGCGCCGGAGAGTGTCCGGCGCAGTGCGGGGTTGCACGCGGATGGTTGGCATGACATGCATCTGCATGCCCGCATCCGTCCAGCATAGAGACCTGTACGGAATGAGCTGTCCCAGATAGCCTGTGGGAAGCGATCCGGCAGAAGGTGAAAATTGATGAGCGCTACCACCATTGCCCGCCAGTGCACCCTGTGTGAGGCGCACTGCGGAATCCTTGTCACGGTCTCCGGTGATCAGGTGACGCGGATCGAGGGCAATCCGCAGGACGTGCTGTCGAAGGGGTACATCTGCCCGAAGGCGACGGCGATGGGCGGGTTGCACCACGATCCGGATCGGTTGCGTACGCCGGTGCGGCGGGTGGGGTCGTCGTTCGAGCCGATCGGCTGGGATGAGGCGTTTCGCGAGATCGGGCAGCGGTTGCGGCAGGTGCGTCGGGAGCACGGGAACAGTGCGATCGGTATGTATCTGGGGAATCCGGCCGCGCACAGTTCGTCGGTGCTGTACGCGGCGCTGTTGCGTTCGGTGCTGTTGACGCGGAATTTCTTCTCGGCTTCCTCGATCGATCAGTTCCCGCAGGAGTTCGTCGCGTGGCGGATGTTCGGCTCGAATGTGCTGATGCCGGTGACCGATATCGATCGGACCGATCGGCTGGTGATCCTGGGGGCGAATCCGGCGGTGTCGAACGGGTCGGTGACGACCATGCCGAATGCGAAGCAGCGGATTCGGGACGTGCGGCGGCGTGGTGGGAAGGTCGTGGTGATCGATCCGCGGCGGACCGAGACGGCGCGGCTGGCCGATCAGCATGTCGCGGTGGCGCCGGGTGGGGATGTGTATCTGCTGCTGGCGATGTTGCATGTGCTGGTCGCCGAGGATTTGTGTGACGAGGGGGCTGTTGGCGCGTCGACTACGGGCTGGGAGCGGTTGCGGGCGTTGGTGGCCGAGGCGTCGCCGGAGCAGATGGCGCAGTACGCGGGGGTGGACGCGGAGACGATTCGCGGGCTGGCCCGGGAGCACGCGGCGGCGCCCTCGGCGGTGCTGTACGCGCGGATCGGGGTGTGTCAGCAGGTGACCGGCACGTTGACGCATTGGCTGGTGAACACGATCAACGCGGTGACGGGCAACTTGGATCGGGCGGGTGGTCAGATGTTCGCGACGCCGCCGATCGATGCGCCGCGGTATGCGAAGTATCTGCCGATGGGGTACGGGGCGTGGACCGACAGTTCCGGAACCTACAAGTCGTTCCGTTCGGAGTTGCCGGTGGCGGCGTTGGCGGAGGAGATGCTGACCGACGGGCCGGGCCGGATCCGCGCGATGATCACGTATGCGGGTAATCCGGTGTTGTCCACGCCGCAGCGCGGCCGGTTGGGTGCGGCGCTGGACGGGCTGGATTTCTATGTGGCCGTGGACATGTACGTCACGGAGACGACGCGGCACGCGGACATCATCCTGCCGCCGATCTCGCCGTTGGAGCGCGAGGACGTCAACATCCTGTTCCCGGTGTTCAGTGTGCGCAACAATCTGCGTTTCGACGCGCGGGTGTTCGAGCCGCCTGCCGATGGGCTGGAGGATTGGCAGATCATGGCGCGGCTGGTCACCGAGGTGGTGCCGTTGCCGGCGCGCCGGTTGACCGGGCGGGTGCTGAACGCGTTGTTCGATCGGGTCAGTCCCGTGCGGATCGCGGCGCTCGGGGTGGCGGCGGGGCCGTATGGGGTGTTGCGGCGGGGCCGTAAGGGTTTGACCGTGGGTAAGGCGCGTGCGGCGGTGGGCGGCATCGATCTGGGGCCGTTGCGGCCGAGGTTGCGGTCGTTGCTGGGGACGAAGGATCGGAAGGTGCATGTGGCGCCGGAGGATTTCGTGGCGGCGGCCCGTGCGGTTCTTGCGGACGCGCGGCGGGGTAAGGCGGTGACCGCGCCTGTGGACGGGTACGACTTGAAGTTGATCGGTCGTCGTCATCTGCGCAGTAACAATTCGTGGCTGCACAATGTGCCGTCGATGGTGAAGGGGCGGGATCGGTGCACGGCGTTGATGCATCCGCAGGATGCGGCGGCGCGTGGGTTGCGTGACGGTGAATCGGTGACGGTGCGTTCCCGGACCGGTTCGATCGTGGTGCCGTTGGAGGTCAGCGACGATATCCGGGCCGGGACGGTGGCGATTCCGCATGGGTGGGGGCATCAGGAGCCGGGTGTCGGGTGGACGGTGGCGGCGTCGCTGCCCGGCGCGAATGTGAATCTGCTGCATGATCCGGCGTTGACGGACACGTTCTCGGGGACGGCGGCGGTGAACAACACGTGGGTGACGGTGACGCGTGCGGCTGCCGGCGACGACGAGGGCGCCGGGGTGAGCGAGAAGGTGTCCGCGGTGACCGTCTGAGGCGGTGCGGGTGATGCCGTGTTGCGCCGGCTGCCGGTGCCGCGTGTGCGCGGTGATCGGGTAGCCGACGTGGGGTGCGCTGCTACTGTGCTGTTCCCCTCCCCTGGCGTGCGCCGTGTGCGGGTTGCAGGCGGATGCCGTGTTGTGCGATCGGGCGTACCCGACATCCGTTCTCGGGGTGCCCGGGTAGAGGACGGCGCGCGATCAGATCTCGTCGGTGGTGCGGGCAGGTGGGTGCGGAATTGTGGTGCATCCGGGGTGGTCGGGGCACGTAGCCGTGGCCGATCAGGGTAGCGGCTCGAGCGGAAATGCGGTGTGTACACCGCGATTCGGTGCCGGGTCGTCAGGCGGGTTCGATGCGGGCGGGGACGTGTTTGTGCCAGGGGGTGCCTGCGATGGCGTCGCGCCAGGTGAGGTCGGTGAGGTCGTTGGGGGCGACGCCGGTGCGGCGGGTGCCGTCGCCGGTGGGTAGGTCCAGGCCGAGGCCGTTGGGCAGGGAGGCGTGGCCGGGTTGCATGCGGTCGTTGGTTTCCACGGTGGCGACGGCGCTGCCGCGGCGGGTGGTGATGCGGGCTCGGTCGCCGGTGGTGAGGCCGAGGCGGGTGGCGTCGCCGGGGTTGAGGCGTAGTGCGCCTTCGGGGTCGCGGCGCCGCCAGGTGTCATCGCGGAAGATGGTGTTGGCGGTGAAGGAGCGACGCTCCCCTGCTGCCAGCACGAACGGGAATTCCGCGGTGGTGTGGGTGGCTGGTGTGGTGGCGAGGTCGCGTAGGGCGTGCAGGAGTTCGGGGATGGCCAGTGGGATCCGTTTGTCGGGGTGTAGGAGGTAGTCCCAGGCGTTGTCGTAGTCGTCGAGGGTGAAGGTGACGCCGGAGCGGCTGGTGAGGATGGCGTCGAACAGTGCGTCGGCGTCGCGGTGTCCGGCGCGGCGCATCGCGGCCGGGTAGACCTTGGCGACGCGCTGGGCCAGTGCCCACAGGACGGCCGCGGAGCGCGCGCCGTCGGGCAGGGTGGGGCCGAGGGTTTCGTACAGCAGGTAGGGGGCGAGGCCGGCGAGGGATTTGTCGGTGGCCAGCAGGGCGGCGAAAGTCCAGGCGTAGGGGCGTCGTCCGAGTTTCGCGGCGGTGCGCAGCAGGGTGAGTGTGCCGCGGCCGACGGCGTGTAGTTCGCGCAGCAGCCGGGCGTAGATCTCGGGTTCGGGCAGGGTGCCGGGTAGTGGGTCGAGGACGGGGGCGCGCAGGTGGAAGGTGTTGTGCGGGAATTCGAGGTTGAAGAAGGTGGCTTCCCATTTCTCGAATTGGCTGGCGGCGGGTAGGACGTAGTCGGCGTGGCGGGCGGTTTCGGTGCGGGCGATGTCGATGACGACGACCAGGTCCAGGGCGTGCAATGCGTCGCGGAACGCGGTCGAGTCGGCCAGGGAGTGGGCGGGGTTGGCGGATTCGATGATCATCGCGCGGAATCGGTCGGGGTGGTCGGTGCTGATTTCTTCGGCGATGGCGTTGCAGGGCAGCATGCCGCCGAACAGGGGTGCGCCGGTGACCGGGCTGCGTTTGACCTCGCGGCTGTAGCCGGCCAGGGGCGCCATCCAGGAATGCGGTTGCATGGCGCCTGGTTTGGCGAAGTTGCCGGTGAGCAGCCACAGCAGTTTGTCGAGGTAGGAGATGAGGGTGCTGTTGGGGCTCTGCTGGACGCCGAGGTCTTCGTAGGTGGCGACGCTGGTCGCGGCGGCGATGCGGTGGGCGGTGCTGCGCAGGAGATCTTCGGGGACGCCGCAGATGTCGGCGTAGGCGGGGATGTCGATGTGGGCGAGGTCGGTGCGGACGGTGTCGGATCCGGTGGTGTGTTCGGTGAGGAAGGCGTGGTCGAGCAGGTCGTCTTGGACGAGGATCGCCAGCAGGGCTGCCAGGCACCAGGCGTCGGTGCCGGGGCGGAGTTTCAGGTGGATGTCGGCGAGGTCGGCGGTTTCGGTGCGCACCGGGTCGATGACGATCATGGTGCGGGCGGGGTCTTTGGCGATCTGTTGCAGGACGGTGCGGGCGCGGGGGACGCCGTGGGACTGCCAGGGGTTCTTGCCGAGGAAGATCGAGACTTCGGCGTGTTCGAAGTCGCCGGTGGTGTGGCCGCCGGTGAGGTGGGCGTCGACCCATCCTTCGCCGGTCTTCTCCTGGGCCAGGGCGCTGGAGCGGTAGCGGCTGCCGAGGGCGCGGCGCAGGGCGGTGCTGTAGGCGCCGCCGAGGTGGTTGCCCTGTCCCCCGCCGCCGTAGTAGAAGATCTTGTCGCCGCCGTAGGTGTCCTTGATCGCCGTCAAGCGGGCTGCGATCTCGGAAATGGCGGTGTCCCAGTCGATTTCGGTGAAGGTGCCGTCGGGTTCGCGGCGCAGCGGGGTGGTGAGCCTGGTTGCGCCGTTCTGGTAGTGGTCCAGGCGTAGCGCCTTGTTGCAGGTGTAGCCGGCGGAGGCGACGTGGTCTTTGTCGCCGCGGATCTTGGCGAAGCGGCGGTCGTCGAGCTGGATGAGCAGTCCGCAGTTGTTCTCGCACAGGATGCAGGCGGTCTTGTGCCACGTGGCGGTGGCGGGCGGGGTGGTCATCGGCTCACCTGGTCGACGCGGGTGCCGTCCAGCCAGGGTTGCGGGTCGGCGAGGAAGGGGGTGTCGGCGAGACGGTCGAGGTCTTGGAAGAAGGCTTGGGTGGTGCGGGCGGCCGCGGCGGTGGTGCCGACGGAGACGAATCCGGCTTGTTCGGCGTCCAGGCCGCGGGACAGGGTTTTGTCGGGTCCGAAGTAGACGGCGCGTTTGAGTTCGGCGACGGCGACGGGGTTGCGGGCGGCCAGCCGCGCCGCGGTGGCCTGGGTCTGGGCGAGCAGGTCGGCGGCGGGCAGCAGGCGGTGGACCAGGCCGAGGCGCAATGCTTCGCGGGCGGTGAAGGGTGTGCCTTCGAGGGTGATCTCGATGGCTTTGGCGGCGCCGAGCAGGCGGGTGAGGCGTTGGGTGGCACCGCCGCCGGGGATGAGGTTGGCCAGTGTCTCGATCTGGCCGAGGCGTACGTGGTCGGCGTCGGCGGCGTAGCGCAGGTCGCAGGCCAGTGCGATCTCGTGGCCGCCGCCGAGTGCGGGTCCGTTGATGGCGGCGAGGTAGGCGACGCGGGAGCGGTTCATCCGCAGGGTGGTGCGTTTCCAGCGGTGGCCCCAGACCAGGCCGGCGCCGAGGCCTCCGCCGTGGCGTTCGACCAGGCCGGCGGCGCCGGGTACGCGCAGCGCGGCCGCGGCGGCGCGCAGGAACGGGGCGGCGGCGCGGGCGGGGACGAAGGGGTGGGGTCGTTCGATCATGCCGCTGAGGGCGGCGGGGTCGGCGTGGGTGAGGAAGCGGCCGGGCAGTCCTCCGGTGAGCACGACCGCGCCGATCGTGCCGTCGGTGTCGACGGCGGCGGTGAGGGTGTCGAGGTCGCGGACGACGGCGGTGGTGACGAAATTCAACGGTGGTGCGACGACGCGTGCGGTGAGTACCCGCCCGGTGTGTTCGAGTTCGATCGTTTCCAGGTGGAGGTCGGCGGCGGGCATCGGTGGCTCCTTCGGTGCGCGTGTCAGCGGGCGGAAGGCGAGATCGTGTCCGCGCGTGGCTTATTCGGGGGTGGCGCGGCCCTGTTCCCGACTATGGCATTCACCATAGTCGGTGTGTCAAGGGCTGACGTGCCGTGCGGCGGGGTGGCTCAGCTCGCGGCGGGCATCAGCTCGTGCAACGTGGCGACGGCGTCGTCGAGCGGCGTGATGTCGTGGTGGACGCGGCACAGCGCGATGGCGCCTTCGAACGCGGCGACCGTCAGCGTGGCCAGGCGGTGCGCGCGGTCGGCGGGCACGTCGTGGCGGGTCAGCATCCCGGTGAGGGCCTGCTGCCAGCGGCCGAAGATCTCCCCGGCGAGGCGGGCGAACTCCGGGGCTTCGTCGTTGGTTTCGACGGCGACCGCGAAGATCGGGCAGCCGGCGCGGAAATCGCTGTCGAGCAGGGTGCGCCGCCACATCGCGGCGAAGCGGTCCAGCGCGGCGGCGGGTTCGTTGTCGCTGGTCAGGCGTTCGATGAAGGTCGACATCAGCTCGCCCGCGGTGCCGAGGGCGTCGGTGATCAGCTCGGTGCGTCCGCCGGGAAAGTGGTGGTACACCGAGCCGCGTGGGGCGCCGGTGGCGGCCAGGACCCGGTCGACGCTGGTGGCGTTGGCGCCGTGCACGCGCAGGGAGTCGATCGCGCCGTCGATCATGCGTTGCCGTGCCTGGCCCCTGGGGGGACGTGGGGCTTGGGCGTTGCGGGATCGACGTGTGGTTGCCATACCGCCATACTATGGCGTCTACCATAGGTGGCGTGGTCGTGGGGGGGGGGGGGGGGGGCGCCGCCCCGCGCGGCGAACCCCCCGCGCCACCGGGGGCGGGGGACCCCCAGGGGCGGGCTTTAAACATAACGCCCCGAGGGTTGGTGGGGGGGGGGGTGGGCGTTTCTCTGTTGTTTTCCCTACCCCCATATTCCAGCGCCACTCCTTGGGGGGGGGGGGGGGGGGCGCCCCCCCCCCCCCCCCCCCCAACACCAGGGGTCACGCGGTGGGCTTGTGCACCCGGTTGCCGTGGAATTCCAGCAGCGCCTGCAGGGTCTGCTCGGGTGCTTCCAGTTGCGGGTAGTGGCCGATGCGGGGCAGTTCCACCACGTCGGGGGTGGTGATCAGCTCGCGGTAGCGGCGCGCCATATGGCCGCCGGAGACCGGGTCGGTGACGCCGTTGAGGAACCGGATGGGGATCTGGGCCTGCTGCAGGGCGCCCACCCAGCGCTGCCGCTGCCTGCGTCGTTCGGCCATGTAGCGAATGAGCTTGTGGCCGTTGCGTTTTCCGTGCTTGCTGCACCACAGCAGCCAGAATTGGTGCAGTTCGACACCGGTGGGTTTGGTGTCGGGCCCGAACACCGCGGCCAGGCTGCGGTGGAAGGTGCGTTCGCTGCCCAGCACACCGACCAGCGGGCCGAGTGGGCTCGCCAGCAGCCGCTGCACCGGGCGGGGGCGGTGCGCTTCGGGGAACAGGCCGCCGTTGAGCAGGAACACCGAGTCGATCACCAGGGATTCGTCGCCGGCCGCGCGGCGTTCGGCGTCGCGGGCCAGCAGTTCCTGGGCGACGCTGTCGCCGTAGTCGTGGGCGAGGATGTGGTACCGGCCGATGCCCTGTTCGCGGAGCAGGTTCTCGTGGATGTCGGCTTGGTCGGTGATGCGGTAGTCGTAGTGGCGGGGTTTGGCCGACCAGCCGAACCCGATCATGTCGGGGGCGATGACGCGAGCGAAACGCTCGCACAGACCGGGCCAGATGCGATGCCAGTCCCAGGACGCGGTGGGAAATCCGTGGATGCACACCAGCGTCCCGTCGGCGCCTGCGCCTCCGTCGCGCCAGAAGATCTGGTGGCCGCGATGAGTGTGGCGTCGTCCGTTCGCCCGCCAGGACGCGAACTCCTCCATATCTACCTCCTTGTCGTCGACAAGCATGGCGCGTGGGTGCGCCCGGGCACAGTAGTTCGGTGGACCGCGCACGTGTCATCTACCGCGCGGTCCATTTGCCGATCGTGCGCTCTGCGAGAATTCCACCGTGCATGTCGCGATCGGCCTGGTTGTTCTCGTCGCGTCGGCGGCCGCGTTGGCGGCGCTGGCGCGTCGGTTCGGGGTGTCCGAACCGCTGGTACTGACGGTGGGCGGGGTCGCGGCGTCGTATCTGCCGTTCGTGCCGGAGATCCACCTGGAGCCGGAGATCATTCTGCTCGGTTTCCTGCCTCCTTTGCTGTATACCGCCGCGATCCGCACGTCGCTGGTGGATTTCCGGGCGAATGCGCGCACGATCGCGTTGTTGTCGGTGGGGTTGGTGTTGTTCACGACGTTCGCGGTGGCGGTGGTGGTGTGGTGGCTGCTGCCGGTGCCGTTCGCGGTCGCCGTGGCGTTGGGTGCGGTGGTGGCTCCCCCGGACGCGGTGGCCGCGACGGCGGTGGCACGCCGGATCGGGATGCCGCGGCGGATCGTGACGATCCTGGAGGACGAGTCGCTGTTCAACGACGCGACCGCGCTGGTGGCGTTGCGGACCGCGCTGGCCGCGACGGCGGGCACGGTGTCGGTGTGGGCGGCCGGGGCGGACTTCCTGCTCGCGGCCGGTGGCGGCGCGGCGGTCGGGGTGGTGGTGGCCTATCTGCTGGCGATGCTGCGGCGACGCATCACCGATCCGGTGATGGACACGACGCTGTCGTTCCTGGCGCCGTTCGCGGCGTATCTGCCCGCCGAGGGCATCCACGCCTCGGGGGTGATCGCGGTGGTGGTGTGCGGCATGATCCTCGGGCACAACGCGCCGGCCTGGCAGAGCGCCGCCTCGCGCATCGCCGAGCGCATCAATTGGCGCACGATCCAGTTCATCCTGGAAAGCGCGGTGTTCGTGCTGATCGGGTTGCAGGTGCGCGGGATCGTGGAGGGTGCGTGGCACAGCGAACTCGATCACGCCACCCTGGTGGGGTCGGCGCTGGCGGTGCTGGCCACCACGATGCTGGCGCGGCCGATCTGGGTGTTCGGTTCCTCGCTGGTGTCGCGCAGCCTCGGCGGCGGCGCGGCGGTGGGCGTGCGTGAGCTGGTGGTGGTGTCGTGGGCGGGGATGCGCGGTGTGGTGACGCTGGCGGCGGTGCTGCTGCTGGCGCCGGACACGCCGTTGCTGGCGGTGCTGAAGCTGCTGGCGCTGGTGGTGGTGGCGGGGACGCTGCTGGTGCAGGGCACCTCGCTGCCGTGGCTGGTGCGGTGGCTGCGGTTGCGTGCGCCCAGTCGCGCCGAGGACGCGTTGCAGAAGGCGAATGTGTTGCAGCAGGCGACGGCGGCCGGTTTGGCGGCGCTCGAACAGCAGATCACACCGGATACGCCGCCCGGGGTGGTGCAGACGTTGCGTGATCGGGTCTCGTGGAAGGCGAACGCGGCGTGGGAGCGGCTCGGGCGGGCGGAGTCCGAACAGGTGACACCCACCGCGGAGTACCGGCGGCTGCGGTTGGCGATGTTGCAAGCCGAACGCGAAACGGTGTTGCGGGTGCGCGATTCGGGCCATGTCGACTACGAGATCCTGCAGCATGTGCTGGCGCAATTGGATCTGGAGGAGTCGATCATCGATCGTTTCGACGAGGCCGAGGAGGAGCGCGTCGAAACGCTGGCCGCGCCTGCGGCCCAGGAGGCGTGCGCGCATCTGCGGGAGGCGCCGCTGGTGCGTGCCTACGCCGGGCCCGACGAATGCGCCGAGTGCGTCGCGGAGGGGCTGGCGTGGGTGCATCTGCGGATGTGCCTGGCGTGCGGGCACGTGGCCTGCTGCGACTCCTCGCCGGGCAATCACGCGACGAAGCATCACGGGGTCAGTGGCCATCCGGTGATGCGCAGTGTGGAGCCGGGTGAGGCGTGGCGCTGGTGTTTCGTCGATGAACTGCTCGGGTGAGGGCGGGTCAGCGCTGGGCGTGGGAGTAGATCAGGCGTGCGTATTCGGCCAGCAGCTGGTCCAGTGACAGGTTCTCGCCGCCCGCGGCGATCTGCTGGTAGCCGACGAGCATGGCCATGCCCAACGAGGTGACCACGGCGGCGGTGTCGTCGTCGCCGACGACCCCTTTGATCGCTTTGTGCACGGTGCGTCTGCGGGATTCGTCGACGCGCTTGAGGGCGAGGTTGACCGATTCGTCGTTGGCCGCCCAGGCGCGGATGGCGGCTTCGGCGGCGTGATGCAGTCCGGCGGCGAGGTCGGACATGGCGCGGATGTCGTCGTCGGGATTGCCCTGGTTGAACGGCATGGTGCCCAGGATGCGCACTTGGCGGTTCTCCCAGTGTTCGAGCAGGGCGTCGACGAAGCCCTGCCAACTGCCGAAGTGGTGATAGAACGACCCGCTGGTGACGCCGAGCTGCCGGCACAGTACGCCGATGTTCAGACCTTTGAAGCCGAGTTCGGCGAGCACTTCCAACCCGGTGTCGTAGTACTGCTCCTTGGTGACCACTCGTGACATACGCGCGCCGTTCTCTTCGTTCGGTCAAGGGGGAAGGGACCGAACAGTACCCCATCGTAGCGTCGCCCGGACCGAGCACGGGAAGTACCGATGCGTACCCCGAGAAGACTCCTCGGTACCTGTTACCTGCTGAAATACGTAGCCGCCGAGTCTGTTCCGGCTTCCAGGGGCCCTGACAATTCATAACAGAGCAATCGCTCTGTTATGGTTGCGATATGCCCCGCCCTCGCACGCACGACCCCGGCATCGTGCTCGACGCCGCCGAAGCGCTGGCCGTCCGCTCCGGCCCCGCCGCGGTCACCACACGCGCGGTCGCCGCCGCCACCGGCATCTCCAACGGCGCGATCTACCACACCTTCGGATCCCGCGCGGAGCTGCTCGGCCGCACCTGGTTGCGCGCCGCCCGCCGCTTCCTGGACCTGCAGACCGCACTGGTCGACGCGGCGCTGCGGCAAAGCGACGGCGTCGAGGCCGTCGTCGCGGCCGCCGAGGCGCCCGCGGTGTTCGCCGAGCGTCACCCGGACTCCTCCCGGCTGCTGCTGGCCGTGCGGCGCGAGGAATTGCTCGGCGAAGTACCCGAGGCCGTCGCCGCCGAACTGGCCGCCACCGACGCCGTGCTGGTCGAGCTGCTCGTGCGGCTGTCGCGCCGGCTGTGGCAGCGCGGCGACCGCCGCGCCGTCGACGTCATGACGCTGTGCCTGGTCGACCTGCCCACCGCCGTGCTGCTGCGCCGCGACCGGCTGGCCGATCCGCACGCGCGGGAATACCTGCGCGGCGCTGTGCGCGCCGTCCTCGCCGTCGGCCCACCGCCCCTCTGATCCCCGGCACCCGAACCCGAAAGGACCCGCCATGCCCACCCTCGACTACCACGACAAGATCGCCGTCCTCGACCTCGGCGGCGAGGAGAACCGTTTCTCCCCCGAGTTCCTCGACCAGGTCGGCGCCCACCTCGACACCGCCCTGGCCGACGGCGCCCAGGGCCTGGTCACCACCGCGAGCGGCAAGTTCTACTCCAACGGGCTGGATCTGGACTGGCTCGGCGCACACGCCGAGCGCGCCGAGTGGTACGTCGGGCGGGTGCAGGCATTGCTGGCCCGGATGCTCACCCTGCCCGTGCCCACGGCCGCCGCACTGCCCGGTCACGCGTTCGGCGCCGGCGCCATGCTCGCCATCGCGCACGACTACCGGGTGATGCGCGCCGACCGCGGCTACTTCTGCTTCCCCGAAGTCGATATCCGCATCCCCTTCACCCCCGGCATGGCCGCGCTGATCCAAGCCAAACTCGCCCCCGCCAGCGCCGTCGCCTCGATGACCACCGGCCGCCGCTTCGGCGGCACCGACGCCGCGGCCCTGGACATCGTCGACGCCACCGCCGCCGAGGGAGCCGTCACCGACACCGCCGTCGCGCTGCTGACCCCGCTGGGCGGCAAAGACCCCGCCACCCTCGCCGCGATCAAGAACACCATGTACGCCACCGCCGTCGCGGCATTGACCGCCTAGGAATCCCGTTCCGGTGGCTATCGAAATGGGTTGTGCGCCAGACGGTTCGACGCCCGTCGAGGTGTGAGGACGGCGGTGCGGCGAGCCGGTAGCGGCAGCGCCGCCCGACCGACCGCAGCGGGCCGAGCAGCTCGTTTCCCCCAGCACACTGCTCGCCCCGGTCGCCTAGGCGAGCGGGACCCGGCACGACATAATCCGCCGATTCTGTTGCCGGAGTTGCGGTTCCGCGCGCGATCGAGTTGTCGGCCGTGCACGGCAAACGCGCGAAAACGCCCCACGCGGCACACTCGGGCACTTACGGTCTGACAAAGCCGGGTGTACCGAACGGGGTTGTGCGATGACCGAACCGAACACGTCCTGCGCCGCATTCCAGCACAGCGCGGCGATCGACCCGGACGCGGTGGCCGTCCGGTCCATCGGCGGGACGCAGACGCTCACCTGGCGCGAGTACGCCGACCAGGTCCGCGCGGTCGCGGCGGGTCTGGCCGCGCTGGGTGTCGGCCGTGGCGACACGGTGGCGTTGATGATGGGCAACCGGGTGGAGTTCTACCCTGTGGAAGTCGGGGCGCAGCACACCGGCGCGACCTCGTTCTCGGTGTACAACACCCTCGCCCCCGAGCAGCTGGCCTACGTGTTCGCCAACGCGGGCAACCGGGTGGTGATCTGCGAACAGCAGTACGTGGAGCGGATCCGCGCCTGCGGCGCGCCGATCGAGACCATCGTCTGCCTCGACGCCACCGGTGAGGGCATCCTGGGGCTCGACGAGCTCAAAGCCATGGGCCGCGCCGATTTCGACTTCGAGGCGACCTGGCGGGCCGTGCGGCCCCAGGACGTGCTCACCCTCGTCTACACCTCCGGCACCACCGGAAACCCGAAGGGCGTGGAGATCACCCACGCCAACCTGATGGCCGAGGCGCGGGCGTTCCACGCGGTGCTGCCGGTCGAGTTCGGTGACCGCCAGACCTCCTACCTGCCCTCGGCGCACATGGCCGACCGGTTCTGCTCGCTGTATCTGCAGCAGGTGTACGGCACACAGATCACCGTGGTGCCCGACCGGTCGCTGCTGCCCGCCGCGCTCGCCGACGTCCACCCCACCATCTGGGGTGCGGTGCCGCGGGTGTGGGAGAAGCTGAAGGCCGCCATCGAGTTCTCCGTCGCCGCCGAACCCGACCACGCCCGCCGCGTGGCCTTGGAGTGGGCGCTGGGCGTCGCGGCGCGCAAAGCCGCCGCCCAGCTGCGCGGCGAACCGATCGACACGCGGCTGGCGGCCGAATGGGCGCGGGCCGACGAACTGGTGCTGGCGGGGTTGCGCGCGAGAATCGGTCTGGACGAACTGAAGTGGGCGATGTCGGGCGCCGCGCCGATTCCGCCGCAGACCCTCGCGTTCTTCTTCGGCATCGGCATCCCGATCTCGGAGATCTGGGGCATGTCCGAACTGACCTGCGTGGCCAGCGCCTGCTCGCCGCAGCAGGCGCGGCTGGGTTCGGTGGGCCGGATGCTGCCCGGGATGCAGTGGCGCATCGCCGAGGACGGGGAATTCCTGGTGCGCGGGCCGCTGGTGATGAAGGGCTACCGCAAACAGCCGCAGCAGACGGCCGAAGCGCTCGATGAGGACGGGTGGCTGCACACCGGCGACATCCTCTCCGTCGACGCCGACGGGTATCTCCGGGTGGTCGATCGCAAGAAAGAGCTGATCATCAACTCGGCGGGCAAGAACATGTCCCCGGCGAACATCGAGAACGCGATCAAGGCCGCGACGCCGCTGGTGGGCGCGATCGCCACCATCGGGGACGCGCGCCCGTACAACACGGCGCTGATCGTCATCGACGCCGAGACCGCGGCACTGTATGCCGCCGAGCACGCGCTGCCGGACGCTTCGGCGGCGGCGCTGGCAGCCGACGCCGGGGTGATCGCCGAGATCGCGCGCGGTGTGGCCGCGGGCAACGCCACCTTGTCGCGGGTCGAGCAGATCAAACGGTTCACCGTGCTGCCGGTCTTCTGGGAGCCCGGCGGTGACGAGGTGACGTTGACGATGAAATTGCGGCGCGGGCCGATCGCGGCCGAATACGCCGAACAGATCGCGCTGCTCTACGCCGAGGAGCTCGCCGCGACCGTGCACGAACCCCAGCCGCGGCGGTCCCGCGTCGGCGGAGCGGACTCGCTCACAGCGGGAACGTGAGCCGCTGCGGCCGGATGTAGTCGGCCGGGTCGTGCAGGGGACGCAGTTCCGGTCGTCGCGCGGCGGGGATCTTGTCCAGTTCCGCGCGCAGCGGCGCGTCGTAGGTCCCGGCGCTCGCGGTGAGCCCGGGCAGCCAGTTGTCGTGATGGCTCGGGACGAACAGCGCCGGGCGCAGCGCTTCGATGTAGGTGCGGGGATCGCGCAGGCCGTTGCTGATCTGGTTGTAGCCCTGCACGGCGCCGATCTGCACGTCGGTGGCCGGTAGCGCGGCGAAGGCGTCGAACACCTGCGGTGCGCGTTCGGTCAGCGGTGCGGTCGAGTCGTGCCACACCAGGCTGAAGCCGGGTACCCGGAATTGATACAGCAGCACCCCGCCCTCGGGGTCTCGCAGTCGCGGCAGGCCTTGCAGCAGACCGCTGAGCGTCGGCGGGTGGGTGAGCACGACGCCTGGTTCGGGGCGGGGGAAGAAGCGTGGTGATCCGCCGACGGGATCGGGTGGGGTGCGCGCGGAGTGCCGGTGCCGGATGACGGTCACCTCGACCGCGCCGACGGTGCGGTCCTCCCGGGCGCCGATCGCGGTGGCGGCGTCACCGTGGGGGGCGAGGGGAAAGGTGGGATCGGTGACCTGCGCTTCGACCGTGGCGCAGTGCTCGGCGGTGCCGTGCACGGTGGCGCCGGTGGCCTGCGCGATGCGGCCGGCGTCCCCGGCGTGGTCGAAGTGGCCGTGACCGATGAAGATCGCCGCCGGGGCCAGGTCCACCAGCTGTTGCGGGGTGGCCGGGACGTAACCGGTACTGGTCAGCCGCGGCACCCACGCGTCGAGCAGGAACACCGAACCGCCGATGGCCAGCGCGAAGGTGGTGCAACCCACCCACGACAGCACGACCCGGTCGGTGCGCAGGGAGCCGTCGGCGGGGTCGACGGTGTCCGCGCCGAAGAATCGGGTGCGCGCCGCGATCGTGCGCGCATCGGTGGGGTCGGCGGCGGGCCGCAGTCGCCCGGCCGCCAGGGTCGCCAGTTTGCCGCCGGAACCGAACAGGCCCGCGCCGAGAGGGATGCCGCACACGCGGCAACCTCATCACGGGTGCGCCGCCGCGGGCAAGGGGTCGTTACAGGCGGATGCCGAGCAGCGCGTCGACGGCGGTGGCGATCGTCGCGGGCGCGTCGGTGTCCCGGCCGCCGTAGTCGAGGGCCTGGCGGGCCCAGCTGTCGAGCGCGTCGAGCGCTTTGGGGGTGTTCAAGTCGTCGGCGAGATGCGTGCGCAGCCGGGTGACGGTGTCGGTGGCCGAGGGGCCCGCCTGCAGGGCGACGGCGTCACGCCACAACCGCAGGCGCCGCTGCGCCTGCTCGAGCAGGGCGTCGGTCCACATCCGGTCCTGGCGGTAGTGGCCGGCCAGCAAGCCGAGGCGGATGGCGGCCGGGTCGACGCTCTGGCGGCGCAGCGCCGACACCAGCACGAGGTTGCCGCGGGATTTCGACATCTTCTCCCCGTCCAGCCCGATCAGGCCGGCGTGCACGTAGTGGCGGGCGAAGCGGCGGCCCGCGATGAGCGACTCGGCGTGCGCGGCGGAGTATTCGTGGTGGGGGTAGATCAGGTCGCTGCCGCCGCCCTGGATGTCGAATTCCGGGCCGATGCGGTTCAACGCGATCGCGCAACACTCCACGTGCCAGCCGGGACGGCCCGGGCCGAACGGGGCGGGCCAGGACGGTTCGCCGGGCCGCGCCGAGCGCCACAGCAGCGCGTCGATGGGGTCGCGTTTGCCGGGGCGGTCCGGGTCGCCGCCGCGCTCGGCGAACAGGCGCTCCATGGTGGCGCGGTCGTAGCCGGATTCGTAACCGAACTGCTCGGTGGCGTCGGCGCGGAAGTAGACGTCGGGGTACTCGTCGTCGTCGACGACGTAGGCCGCGCCGGAAGCGAGCAGTTTCTGCACGACCTCCACGACCTCGTCGACGGATTCCACCGCGCCGATGTAATCGCGCGGCGGCAGGATCCGCAGCGCGGCCATGTCCTCGCGGAACAGATCGGTTTCCGCGGTGCCCAGCTCGCGCCAGTCCACGCCGTCACGGGCGGCGCGTTCGAACAGCGGGTCGTCGACGTCGGTGACGTTCTGCACGTAGTGCACGTCGTGGCCCGCGTCGCGCCACAGCCGGTTGATCAGGTCGAAGGTCAGGTAGGTCGCGGCGTGGCCGAGGTGGGTGGCGTCGTAGGGGGTGATGCCGCAGACGTACATGGTGGCGGTCGCGCCGGGGGTGACCGGGCGCACCTGACGGTCGGCGGTGTCGTACAACCGCAACGGCGGTCCTGCTCCGGGGACGGTGGGGAGGGCGGTGTCGGACCAGGACTGCATGCTTACGAGGGTAAAGGTGTGGTGGACATCATCGTTGCCCGGCCCGGTGACCACGACCGTCCCGCCGCGGCGGCCGCCCGCCGCGACCTGCGTCTTCCAGCAAATCGTGGGATGTCAATATTTACGGTTTCGCTGAATCAGCTGTCGGCGCGGCCGGTGGGGTCGGCGATCGTATTGGGCGTGATCGCGAAGGTGCCGTCCAGTTCCGGGATGTCGGGATCGGTGTCGGCGAGCGCGATCTGGGTGAACGCGCCGCGCGCGACGTCGAACTCGAGCTCGTGATAAGCGACCGTATCGCCCCAGTCCGCGGAAGGCAACGAGATGAACCGCATCGTGAACCGCCCGGAGTCCACCGAACCCTCGGTGAGGACGTAGACCCCGAAGTGGTTCTCCCCCGCCGAGCTCAACCAGTAGACGCCGTTGTCGTAGAGGTGCAGGTCGGTGTCGGGGTAGGGCTTCTTGTCGTAGAGGTGCACGTAGTGCAACGCGATGCGGTAGGTCGGTGCGCCGATGACGATCCGCACCGTCGGTGCCGCGCGGTCGGGAGTGGAGTGGGGCATCGCGTTCTCCTCGTCGCGCCGGCTGCGGGAAGCTTCAACTGTGTCAGGAAACCCCGCCCGCGGCAGGGTCCGCGGTCAGAACGCGGGCCACGGGATCGGGCGCGAGGTGCGCGGCACCGGCATCACCGGCTCGTCGAGCACCTGCTGGGTGCGTTCGATCAACGCGTCGATCTCGGTGTCGGTGAGGTGCTCGCTGAGGGTGTCGGCGAACGCGCCCGGCAGCTGTTTGGCGAACGCGGTGATGTCCGCGATGAGCGCGTCGTCGATGGGCTGACCGGCCCAGCCCCACAGCACGGTGCGCAGTTTGTGCTCGGCGTGCAGGCAGATGCCGTGGTCGACGCCGTAGACCTGCCCGTCCACCCCTTCCAGCGCGTGGCCGCCCTTGCGGTCGGCGTTGTTGAGCAGCACGTCCAGCACCGCCACCCGGTGCAGCCGCGGATCGTCGGCGTGGATCAGCGACACCTCGTTGCCGACGTCGTCCACCGCGCGCAGCACCTCGCGGAATCCGTCGGGTACCGCGCCCGCCGGGCACAGGTCGATCAGGTCGAGCCGGTCGCCTCGGTCGGTGTGGTTGTCCACGCTCACGACCCAGCGCTGCACCATGCCGACACCGAAAGGGCCGTCGCGCAGGATGGTTTCGGGGATCACGCCCCAGCCGATGGCCTCGGAGATCAGATAGGAGGCGACCTCGCGGCCTGCGAGGGTGCCGTCGGGGAAGTCCCACAGCGGTCGTTCGCCGCGGATGGGTTTGTAGACCACCCGCAGCGGCGTCGCGGCGGTGCCGTCGACGTCGCAGACCAGGGTCACGTTGCTGGCGGTGCTCACCCGCCCGATCACCGTCAGCTCGCCGCTGTGGAATCCGTCCCCGGCCTCGGCCACCGAATCACTCCTCTAGTTCGGCCGCGCCGAAGATGTCACCGCGTTTGTAGCCGTTGGTGCGCACGCACATGTGCCCGCGCGCCGAGAGCGGCTCACCGCACAGCGGGCACGGCGGGCGGCCCGCCGCGATCACCCGGGTGGAGCGCAACGCGAATTCGCGGGCCTGGATCGGGGTGAGGAACACCCGCACCGCGTCGGGGCCCTCCTCGGTGTCGTCGAGTACCACCGACTCGTCGACCTCGGTCTCGGTGATCGCCAGCAGTTCCACCACCACCGCGCCCGCGTCGGCGTCCCAGCCCAGGCCCATGGTGCCGACCCGGAATTCGGCGTCGATCGGGGTGACCAGCGGCGCGTTGTCGCTGACGTCCTCGGCCTGCGGGGGCACTTCGGCGCCGAAGCGGCGCGCGACCTCGTCCAGTAGCAGGCCCATCCGGTCGGCGAGCACCTTGACCTGCTGCTTTTCCAGCAGCACGCTGACCACGCGCGGCTCCTGCACCGCCTGCAGATAGAACGCGCGATCGCCCGGCTCACCGACGGTCCCGGCGACGAAACGATCGGGGGTGCGGAATACATGGATTGCGCGTGACACATGCACCTCCTGATACGTGACCCTGAACGACTACCCGCGGTGCGGGGATTCCATCCGACGACCGTCCGGTTGTCTACAAGGAATCTCGGCGCTCCGCATTCCCATTATCCGCACTCCCGGTATTGCCGAGTTCGCCACCGGGGACTGGTCCGGAGGTTTCGGGTTCCGGCGACGCCGACCCGGCCGCGCGGGGTTGCCCGCCGGACGCGGCGAGGGCCGACAGGTCGGCGCCGGTGTCGTTGAGTCGCCAGACGTACGGTGCGGTCGGGGTGTAGCGCACGACGCTGATCGAGGCGGGCTCGACGACGATGCGCTGGAAGCCGTCGAGGTGGATGCCCAGCGCGTCGGCCAGCACCGACTTGATCACGTCGCCGTGGGTGCACGCCACCCACAGCGCGTCGCGGCCGTGCTGTTCGGCGAGGGCGCGGTCGTGCTCGCGGATCGCGGCGACCGCGCGCGCCTGCACCTGCGCCAGGCCCTCACCGCCGGGGAACACCGCGCCGGAGGCGTGCCGCTGCACGACCTTCCACAGCGGTTCCTCCAGGAGTTCGGCGATGGGGCGGCCGGTCCACGCGCCGTAATCCACCTCGAGCAGCCGGTCGTCGAATACCGGTTCCAGCCCGAACTTTTCCGCCAGCGGCGCGACCGTGCGCTGGCAGCGCAGCAGCGGGGAGTGCACGATGCGTTCGATGGGCAGCCCGGCCAGTCGTTCGGCCACGGTCCTCGCCTGCTCCTCGCCGCGCTCGGTGAGCTCGACGCCGGTGCTGCGACCGGCCAGGGTGCGGGCGGTGTTCGAGGTCGACACACCGTGCCGCAACAGGATCACCGTCATGCGGCCAGCCTAGCGATCATGTCGCCGAGACCACCCCGCCCGCCAGCAGACCCAGCAGGATCGCGCCGAGCACGATGCGGTAGCCGACGAACCAGTACAGCGAATGCCGTGCCACGAAACGCAGCAGCCACGCCACCGAGGCGTAGCCGACCGCGAAGGCCAGCACGGTGGCCACCAGCAGTTGCGGGCCGCTGGCGTTGAGTCCCTCACCGGCGGGTTCGAACGCGTCCGGCAGGCTGAACAGGCCCGAGGCGGTCACGGCGGGGATGGCCAGCAGGAACGAGAACCGTACGGCGGCTTCGCGTTCCAATCCCAGGAACAGGCCCGCGGTGGAGGTCGCGCCCGAGCGGGAGACGCCGGGGATCAGCGCCAGGCACTGGGCGAAACCCATGACCAGCCCGTCGCGGGTGGTGAGTTGCTCGATCGGGCGTTCCTTGCGGCCGAAGTGCTCACCGGCGGCGATGACCAGCGCGAAGAAGATCAGCATGAACGACACCAGCCACAGATCGCGGGCGCCGGTGCGGATCTCGTCTTTGAACAAGAAGCCCAGCACACCGATGGGGACGGTGGCGATGATCACATACCAGCCGATGCGGTAGTCGAGTTCGCGCTGGGCCTGCTCGTCGAGCAGGTGCCGGTGGTCGGCGGTGAGGACCGGAAGTTTCGTGGTGGGCTGATCGTGCAGGGGCAGCTGTTGGCGACCGCGCGCGGTCGCCCGTTCGCGCAGACCCGCGAACCAGGCCAAGACGATCCGCCAGATGTCCTTGGCGAAGTAGACCAGTACCGCGGCCTCGGTGCCCAGCTGGGTGACCGCGGTGAAGGAGGCGCCCGCGTCGTCGCCGAAGAAGACCGACGACACGATGCGCAGATGCGCCGAGGAGGAGATCGGCAGGAACTCCGTCAGCCCCTGCACCAGACCCAGCACCAAGGCTTGCACCCAGGTCATCGACTCGCCAACCACGAACCATCCTCCACTTCCGCCCGAAATACGGGTTGCTACCTGGGCATTGACGCGGCGTCCGGTCGTGTCGTCGTGCCTGGCGCCCCAATCACGCAGCGACAGTACAGTGTCGAGGCCCCGGCAGCGTGCCCGGCTGTTGCGCCGGCGCCGACGCGCAGGTCCGCGGGTTTCCCGCGCACCCGAGCGCGACCCACTGTGCTGGTGGGCGTCGAGTCGCGTCTCCACACTCTAGGCTTGGCGCCGTGACGAATGCGCGGACACGGTGATGGAACAGCGGACGGTGGGCCGTAGCGGCCTGCGGGTGTCGCGGATGGGCCTGGCGACCCATACCTGGGGTTCGCACACCGACGCCGAGGACGCCGCGGGGCAGCTGGTGGCGTTCGTCGAGGCGGGCGGCACGCTGGTGGACACCTCCCCCGCCTACGCGGGCGGGGCTTCGCAGCGGATCCTGGCCGAGTTGCTCGGGGATCTGGTCTCGCGCGACGAGCTGGTGCTCAGCGGGTGCGCGGGGACCGCGCCGTGGGGATTTCCCGATGCCGGGGTGCCGGGGGCGGCGCGGGTGACGGTGGACACCTCGCGGCGGGCGCTGCTGCGGCAACTGGATCGCACGCTGCTGGAGTTCGGCACCGATCACCTCGACGTGTGGAATGTCGCGGTGTGGGATCCGCGCACCCCGCTCGAGGAGGTGGCCTCGACGTTGGAGCAGGCGGTGCGGTCGGGGCGGGTGCGGTACGCGGGGGTGCGCGGGTTCGGGGCCTGGCAGCTGGCCAGTCTGGCCGCGGTGGCGCCGGTGACGGCGGCGCAGACACCGTATTCGCTGCTGGCGCGGGACGCGGAGGCCGATGTGGTGCCCGCGGCGCAGTTCCACGGGGTCGGGGTGATCGCCTCGGCGCCGTTGGCGGGCGGCATCCTGACCGGCAAGTACCGCGACGGTGTGCCCGCCGATTCGCGCGGGGCCGACGAGGCGACCGCGGCGGAGATCCGCAGTGGTCTCGATGATCGCGCCACCCGGGTGGTGGATGCGCTGGTGACCGCCGCGGACGGGTTGGGTACCTCGCCGCTGGCGGTGGCGCTGGCCTGGATCCGGGACCGGCCGGGTATCGCGAGCATGATCGTCGGCGCCCGCGACATCGGGCAGCTCACCGGTGTGCTGGCCGCGGAGACGCTGGAGTTGCCGCGGGCGATCGCCGCGGCCCTGGACGACGTCAGTGCACGCGCCGAGTAAGACAGATTAGCCTTGCCCGCATGAGCACTGCAGCGACCGGGGGTGGGCGTGGGAACGGAGTCCGAGCCGGGTGGTGGCGTGCCGTCGCGGCGTTGTTCGCGGTGGGTCTGCTGGCGGGGACGGTCGCGTGTGGCGCCGACGCCGGGTCCTCGCACGGCGGGCACGGGCCGACGACGGCGACGCTGACCGATCTGGATCCGGTGCCCATCGGGCCGGAGCCCACCCCGGCGCTGCCGGTGACGGTGCGCTCGTTCGACGGCGCGCAGGTCACCGTCACCGACGCCTCGCGCATCATCGCCGTGGACCGCTACGGCACCCTCGCCCAGATCGTGTACGCGCTGGGGCTGGGGCCCAAGCTGGTGGGGCGCAGCACCTCGGCGGCGTTTCCCGCGGTGCGGGACGTGCCGAACGTGGCCGGGGGCAACGGGTCATTGAATGTGGAGTCGGTGCTGGCGATGCGGCCGTCGGTGTTCCTCACCGACACCACCAGCGCCGCGCCCGCGGTGCGCGAGCAGTTGCGCGCGGCCGGGGTGACGGTGGTGTATTTCGATCCCGAGCGCACCATGGATGGTGTGGTGCCGCAGATCGAGGCGGTGGCGGGCGCGTTGGGGGTGCCGGAGCGGGGGCAGGCGCTGGGGCAGCGCACCCGCGACGAGATCGCCGCCGCCAGTGCCGCGGTGCCCGTCCAGGATCCGCAGCTGACCATCGCGTTCCTGTATCTGCGGTCCACCGCGATCACGATGCTGGCCGGGCCGGGGTCGGGGGCGGATGCGTTGATCGCGGCGTTGCGTGCGCGGGACGCGGGCACCGTCGCGGGATTGACAGAGCCGTTCACCGCGATCACCAGTGAGGCCATGATCGGTGCGGCGCCGGATGTGCTGCTGGTGATGTCGGACGGGTTGAAGTCCGTCGGCGGTGTGGAGGGTTTGCAGAAGGTGCCCGGGATCGCGCAGACCCCGGCGGGGCGCGACCGGCGGGTGGTGGACATGTCGGATGCGGTGCTGCTGAGTTTCGGGCCCAACACCGGCCGGGTGATCGCGGCGCTGAGTGCGGCGGTGTACGGCACCGGTCACGCATGAGTGCTTCGGGGACGCGGACGGCGCGGCCGCCGGTGCCGC
Organism: Nocardia sp. NPDC019219; assembly: GCF_040632645.1. NCBI lineage: Bacteria > Bacillati > Actinomycetota > Actinomycetes > Mycobacteriales > Nocardiaceae > Nocardia > Nocardia sp. NPDC019219. Next base: position 235,410 of record NZ_JBEYCG010000005.1, read on the forward strand.
CGCTGCCGAAGTCGCGGGGCCGCTCGCGGGTGCTGCTGGTGTTCGTGGTCGCGGTGGCCGGGCTGGTCGCGCTGGCGGTGGCGTCGGCGGCGATCGGGCAGGTGCCGACGACGCCCGCCGAGGTGGCCGGCAGTGTGCTGCATCGGATCGGGGTGGATCTGGGGCCGATGCCCGCGCATCCGGCGGGTGAGGTGACGCTGTGGGAGGTGCGGTTCCCGCGGGTGGTGCTGGCGATGCTGGTCGGTGCGGCGCTGGCGACAGCGGGTGCGTTGTTGCAGGGTGTGTTCGCCAACCCGCTGGCCGAGCCCGGTGTGATCGGGGTGTCGGCGGGGGCGGCGGTGGGTGCGGGCACGGTCATCGTGGTGGGCGGGGCGTTCGTGGCGGCGTGGTCGGTGGCGGCGGCGGCGTTCGTGGCGGGGTTGGCGACCACGTTGCTGGTGTATCTGCTGGCGCGCTCGGGCGGCCGCACCGAGGTCGTCACCCTGGTGTTGACGGGTGTCGCGATCAACGCGTTCGCGGGCGGGTTGATCGCGCTGCTGCTGTTCGTGGCCTCCCCCGCCGCGCGGGATCAGATCGTGTTCTGGCAGCTGGGGTCGCTCAACGGGGCCACGTGGGAGTCGGTGGGTGTGGTGGCGCCGCTGAGCGCGGTCGGTGTCGCCGCGGCGGTGCTGCTGGCGCCGCGACTGGATCTGCTGGCGCTCGGGGAGTCGGCGGCTCGTCATCTCGGCGTGGATGTGGAGCGGTTGCGCCGCAACGTGATCGTGGTGGTGGCGGTGCTGGCCACCGCCGGTGTCGCGTTCACCGGCATCATCCTGTTCGTCGGGCTCATCGTGCCGCACCTGGTGCGGATGCTGGTCGGTCCCGCGCACCGGATCCTGATCCCGCTCAGCGCCGTCGTCGGCGCGGTGGTGCTGCTGGCCGCCGATGTCGCCGCCCGTTCCCTGGTCGACAACGCCGACCTCCCGTTGGGCATGCTGACCTCCCTCATCGGCGGCCCGGTCTTCTTCTGGCTGCTGCGCCGCACCCGAGCCCGCTCCGGGGGCTGGGCGTGATCGGGCATCGTCGAGTGGCACATGGCTGCGGTGACTGCCGAGAAGTGCTGTCGGTGGTGTGCCACTCGACCGGAGGTGTGGGGTGAGGGTGCGGATGGTGCACGAGGTGCCCGGCTGGCCGGTGCGGGGGGATGTGACCGTGCGGGCGTCGGGGGTGAGCGTGCAGCGGCGCGGAGGCGGGCAGGCGCGGCGGGTGCTCGACGGTGTGGATTTCGAGGCGGTCGCGGGGCAGGTCGTGGCGCTCGTCGGGCCCAACGGCGCCGGTAAGTCGACGCTGCTGGCCGTGCTGGCCGGGGAGCTGGCGCCGAGCGCGGGGACGGTGGAACTCGAGGGGCGGCCGTTGGCGCACTGGACGACGTTGGACATGGCCCGGCGGCGGGCGGTGCTGCCGCAGACCCACACCGTCGGGTTCCCGTTCACCGCGCGGGAAGTGGTGGCGATGGGTCGCGCGCCGTGGGTGCGCACCGAACGCCGCGAACACGACGAGCAACAGATCGCCGCCGCGATGGCCGTCACCGACGTCGCGCATCTGGCCACGCGCTCGTTCCCCACCCTGTCCGGCGGTGAACGTGCCCGGGTCGCGTTGGCGCGTGTGCTGGCGCAGGACACCGCCACCCTGCTGCTGGACGAGCCGACCGCCGCCTTGGATCTCGGCCACCAAGAGGCAGTGCTGGGTCTGGCCGCCGAGCGCGCCGCGGCGGGCGCGGCCGTGGTCGTCGTCCTGCACGACCTCGGTGTCGCGGCCGCCTACGCCGATCGGGTGGCCGTCCTGGATGCCGGTGGTATCGCCGCGGACGGGCCGCCCCGGGAAGTGCTGACCACCGAGCTGCTCACGAAGGTCTACCAGCACCCGGTGGAGGTGCTCGACCATCCGGTCACCGGCGCCCAACTGGTGCTGCCTGTCCGCCGCTGATCGAGTCGACCGGCCGGTCATCTCTTCCGGGCCGAGGACCTGTGCCGAACGGCGGTGGAGACGTCACGGCTCGGGCGTGGGGCCGGTGCCCGAGGCCGCGGCGACCGCCCGGTGTGGGGCGGCCCGGGTGGTCCGACCGGCGATCGTCGGCGTCGCCCGTTCGCGGCGCGGCGCACCCGAAGCTTCGGCTGCCGGTTCTTCCAGCGGCCGGCGCCGGTGGCGCAGAGGGGGAAGCGGACCGGCGCGACCTACCGCCAGATCAGTTTCAGTACCGCGGGGGTCAGCAGCATGCGGATCACGGTCGCGTCGAGGATCAGCGCGGCGATCATGCCGTAGGCGATGTATTTCATCAGCACCAGATCGGAGAAGCCGAACGCGCCGGTGACCACGATGAGGATCGCGGCGGCGGAGGTGATCACGCCGCCGGTGTGGGCGATGCCGTAGCGGATGGCCTCGGGCGCGTCCGCGCCGGCGGCGCGCGCTTCGGACACGCGTGACAGCAGGAAGACCTCGTAGTCGGTGGACAGCCCGAACACCACCGTCACGATCAGCGCCAGCACCGCGAACATCAGTGGTCCCGGCGTGAAGTGGAAGATCCCCGCGCCGTGGCCCTCGACGAACACCCAGGTCAGCACGCCGAGGGTGGACACGAGGCTGAGCGCGCTCATCGCCACCGCCTTCACTGCCAGTATCAGAGAGCGGAACGCCGCGTACATCAATGCCAGCGCCGCGGCGACGAGGATGGCCAGCAGCACGGGCAGGCCGTCGAGCAGTCCGTTGATGCTGTCGCGTTCCAGGGCGGGCACCCCGGCGACCATCACCTGCACGCCGGGCGGTTCGGGGATGGCGCGCAGCGCGGCGATCACCCGGTCGGCGTCGCGTTTGTCGGTGAGCCCGGCGGCGAGCACGTTGAGGCCGTCTTTGGTGGGTGCGGCGGGTTCGAAACGTCCGGTCAGGCCGGGGACCTGGTTGGCGGCGTAGCGGATGTCGCCGAGCTGCTGCGGGTCGGCGCCGAGGACCACCAGTTTCAGCGGTTCGGTGCGGAAGCTGGGGAACAGGGCGTCGAAACGTTCCTGCGCCACCCGCGCCGGGTTGTCGTCGGACAGGTAGCGTTCGCTCAGGCCGCCGAATTCGATGTGGCGCATCGGGATGCTCAGGGCCAGCAGGGCCAGCACGATCGGCACCGCGACCGCCCAGGGGCGGCGCATCGCCCACAGTGCGAGGCGGGAGAAGAATCCGGCGTCGATCTGCGCTTCGGTTCTGGTGCGGGAGAACCGTTTCCAGCCCAGGAAGTCGATGCGGCGTCCGATGATGCTCAATGCCGCGGGGAGCGCGGTGACCGACAGCAGCGCGGCCAGCAGCACCGAGCTGATGCCGCCCAGCGGCACCGAGCGCAGCACGCCGTTGGGGAAGATGAACAGCGCGCCGAGGCTGAGGGCGATGATGGCCGCGGAGAACAGCACGGTGCGCCCGGCGGTGGCGACGGTGCGGGCGGTGGCTTCCTCGACGGTGCGTCCGGCGGCGAGTTCCTCCCGGAAACGGGTGACGGTGAACAGGCCGTAGTCGATCGCCAGGCCCAGGCTGACCAAGGTCATCACGGCGCTGGCGAACACGTTGACCTCGATGTGGTCGGTCAGCGCCCGCAGTCCGCCCTGGGTGCCCAGGATCGTCATGCCGCCGATGAGCACCGGCAGCAGCGCCCCGACGACGCCGCCGAACACGAAATACAGCAGGATCGCCACCAGCGGCAGCGCGATCATCTCCGCGCGCTTGATGTCGCGCTGCATGCCGGTGTTGATGCCTTCCACGATCGGCTGCAACCCCGCCAGCTGCACCGTCGTGCCGCCCGGGCCGCCGCCGGCGCGCCCGGCGCCGAGGTGATCCTTGATCGCCAGGTAGTTCTCCACCGTCGCGGTGCCCGAGCCGCGCAACCCGACGCTGGCGAAGGCATGGGTGTGGGTGGCGTCGGTGGCCTGGGCGGAGAACGGGCTGTCCCAGTAGCTGTCGATCTTCTGGATGCGATCGGGATAGGTGGCCAGCAGCCCGGCCAGGTGCCGGGTGACCGGGCCGCGGACGGCCGGGTCGTCGACGGTGGCGCCGTCGGGGGCGGTGTAGAGCAGGATCAGGTCGCTGTCGGTGTCGCGGCCGAAGGTGCGGTCGGCCAGTTCGGCGGCGGCCACCGATTCGCTGCTCTCGTCGAACCAGCCCTCCTGGGTCAGCCGTCCGGCCAGGTCGCGGCCGTACCAGCCGGAGACCAGCACGAACAGGATGAAGAAGCCGAGCACGAGGACGCGGTGGCGGTGCACGAACCGCCCCCACCGCAGTGATCCGGAACGGTGCATCGCGTCGCGGCGCCCGGTCAGCCGCAGGCCGGGGTGCGGTAGTCGGCCGAGCGCAGGATGCCGCACAGGTCGGTGCGTGAGATCTTCCACTTGCCGTCGATGAGCACGAAATGTACGACGGTGGTGCGGACCGCGGCGCCGGTGCCGTCCTTGTCCAGCCGCATGGTGGCCGTCAGCGTGCCGTCGTGGTTGTCGAACACCGGGTCGGTCACCCCGTAGACGGCGCGCGGATTGTCCTGCAGCGCCTTGTACATGTCGGGGATGGCCTGGCGGAAGGAGTCGCCGTCCTCGATGAGGGCGGTGCGTTCGCTGTCGGGCAGCGCCGGGTCCAGCGCCCGCTTGATCTGGGCGTCGAGGTCGGCGGCGGTGGGCAGCGGCGGGTGGGCTGCGCTGGAGGAGGCGGCGATCGAGGACGACAGCGAGGCGTTCGCCGAGGAGCGGGCGGCGTCGACGGCGGCTTCGTCGGTGCCGCTGTCGCAGGCGGCGGCGGCCACCGCCGTCAGCAGGCCCGCGACGGCGAGCGCGGTGCGGGCGAGTCGTGTGTGGGTCATCGCTTCCTACATACCTTCGATGACGGAGCTGATCCGTCCCAGCAGGGCACGCACGGTCGTGACGTCCCGTTCCGCGGCGGCGTCGATCGTCGCGGCGTCGGGGATCATATCCCGCACCAAGGCCGCGACACTGCGTTCGTCGTCGAGGTCGATGTCGGCGACCGTGGCTTCGGCGACCGCCAGCACGTCCTCGGGACCGGGGACGGCGTCGCCGAGGTCGCGGCGGTAGATCTCGAGCGTCAGGGTGGCGCGGATGGTGCGGAAGGTGAAGGGGTGGCCGTCGGCGGTGGTGCCGAAGCCGTGCGCGTACGCGCCGACGGTGATGTCGTCGATGACAAATCCCGACGTATGGTCGGCTTTCAACCCGGATCTCCCTGTATCGGACGGTGTGGTCTCCACCGTAACTCCGGTTACCGACATTCCGCTCGAGCCGGCACCCCGGTCGGTCGGTTGGTTGCGTCATCATGGTCAGATGGTGAGGTTGCGGAAGATTCGTCGGTAGAAGGAGTTCGGTCGATGCGCCCTCGCGGCTCGCTCGTCTCGGCATTCGCGGGTGTGGCGGTGCTGGTGCTGCTGGCGGGATGCTCCTCCGGCGCCGGCGGTCCCGACCTGCCGACCAGGGAGCCGGCCACCGCGGCGGTCGCGCCGGCGGTGTCGACGACGCCGGCCGGGCGCGTGCTGCCCGCCGGTCCGGTCGCCGAGCTGGCCGCTGATTCCGCCGGCGGGTTGCTGGCCGCTCTGGACGGGACCACCCTCACCGTCGTCGACCCGGACGCGGCCCAGCCGGTGGTGCGGACGGTGACGTTGCCCGAGCGCGCGCGCGGTCTGAGCGCGGGCAGGCCGGGTGAGATGCTGGCGGCCGCGCCGGGGCGGGTGCTGCGGGTGGAACTGTCCTCCGGCGCGGTCGGTGCGGTGGCCGTGGACGGCGAGGTGCGGTCGGTGCTGGCCCGCGCCGACGGCGGGCTGCTGGTCGGCACCGCCGACGGCCGGGTGCTGGATGTGGCGGCCGATGGTGCGGTCACCGCCACGGTGTCGGGGCTGGTGTCGGCCGACGAGCTGGCCGAAGCCGGCGGCGAGGTGACCGTGCTGGACCGGCATCAGACCGCGATCTTCGAGCTCGACCCGGGCGAGCGGCGGCCGGGATTGGCGTTGCGGGCCGGTGACGGGGCCACACGCCTGATCGGCGACACGCGCGGCCGGTTCGTGGTCACCGACACCGCGGGCGGTGAACTGCTGGTCTACACCGCGGGACCGCTCGTGTTGCGCCAGCGTTTCCCGGTAGGATCTTCGCCTTACGCACTCGCCTACGATCAGCGGTCCGACACCGTGTGGGTGACGTGTACGCAGCGCAACGAAGTCGTCGGATTCGACCTGTCGACTGGTATACCGAAGGAAGTGGGCCGCTACGCCACCGTCCGGCAACCGAACTCGGTGGCCGTCGAGCAACGCACCGGTGATCTGTTCGTGGGGTCCGCGACCGGCGACGGTCTGCAACGGATCGGTGCGGAGGATCGGAAGAGAGGGCACTGATGGCTCGGACACCACGCGCGGGCGAGGATTCCGCGGCAGCTGCCGATCCGGCAGCACACCGGGGGCGCGGGCGCGCACTGCCCGCGGGCTGGGAGACCACCAGCGACGACTACGAATACGTGCCGCTGCGGCTGCCGCCGGATGTCACGCGGGTGACCGCGTCCATGCGGCTGGCCATCCAGGCCGAGTTCGGCGGCTGGGAACTCTCGCGGGTGCGCGCCTACACCGACGGCAGCAGGCGGGTGCTGCTGCGGCGGCGAAAATCCGCCCTACTACCCCAGCCCGAACCCGGAATGTGAGCCGATGTACGCCCTGCTACTCCGACTGATGTTCCTGGTCGCGCCGGAACGCATCCATCATCTCGTCTTCGCCGTCATGCGGTTCGCCGCCTGGTTCGCGCCGCTGCGCTGGACGATGAGCAAACTCCTCGTCACCCGGGATCCGATCCTGCGCGCCGAGGCGTTCGGGGTCGAGTTCCCCGCGCCGCTGGGCCTGGCCGCCGGTTTCGACAAGAACGCCGACGGCGTCGACGCCTGGGCGCCGCTGGGGTTCGGTTTCGCCGAGATCGGCACCGTGACCGCGCAACCGCAGCCGGGCAATCCCGCACCGCGGCTGTTCCGGCTGCCCGCCGACCGCGCCCTGATCAACCGGATGGGTTTCAACAATCACGGCGCGGCCGCGGCCGCCGAACGGCTGCGCGCGCGTCGCGGCGGAGTGCCGATCGGCGCGAACATCGGCAAGACCAAGATCGTCGAGCCGCAGGCCGCGGCCGCGGACTACGCCGTCAGTGCCGCCCTGCTGGGCCCGCTGGCCGATTTCGTGGTGGTCAACGTCAGCTCCCCCAACACGCCGGGTCTGCGGGATCTGCAAGCGGTGGAGTCGCTGCGCCCGCTGCTGCGGGCGGTACTGGACAGTGTGCGGGTGCCGGTGCTGGTGAAGATCGCTCCGGATCTGTCCGACGAGGACATCGACGCGGTCGCCGATCTGGCCGTGGAACTCGGGTTGGCGGGCATCGTGGCCACCAACACCACCATCCGCCGCGACGGTCTGCGCACCGATCCGGAGGAGGTGGCCGCCATGGGCGCGGGCGGGTTGTCCGGCCCGCCGGTCGCCGACCGTTCACTCGAGGTGTTGCGGCGGCTGTACCGGCGGGTGGGTGATCGGCTGGTGCTGATCTCGGTCGGCGGCATCGAGACCGTGGACCAGGCGTGGGAACGCGTTCTCGCCGGGGCGACGCTGTTGCAGGGCTACACCGGTTTCATCTACGGCGGCCCGTTCTGGATGCGCCGCATCCATCGAGGCCTGGCGCAGCGGTTGCGCGCCGGGGGGTATCGCAGCCTCGGTGAGGCCGTCGGCGCGGAGCACACAGCGCACGCCTGAACCGCGGCGCTCAGCCGTGCACGAACGGCGGTTCGGGAGTGCGCACGCGCCGGGTCCACGGACTGTGCCCCGGCGGCGCCGGATCTCCCTTGGGTCGCAGTTCCCGGCCCAGCCGCGCGGCCATGGCCTTGGCGAGCAGGATCACCGCGTGGTCGCGCAGGATGCCCAGTTGGTCGGCGTAGACCTCGACGCGGGCCTGGGTCATGCGGTCGTGTACGACGTGGGGGTCGCTGAGCAGTTCGTCCAGCGACATCCCGGCCAGGGCCTGAGTGCGGGTCAGCCGCCGGTCCGGTAGCCAGCTCAGCCGCCAGCTGTCGGGCGCGTCGGTGTCGCGGTAGGCCGATTCCGGGGTTATGTCACTGGTCATCGTCCATTCGGTGGTGTGGATGGTCATCGCGGTCTCCGGTGCGACAGGTGGAGTGAGGCCGGCTCCAGGGCGCTGAGTCTGATGGTCACGAATGCCTCGCGTCGTGCCTCCACTGGTGCGGCGCGGCGGGGGCGCCGCATCGTGCATTCCGCCGGGGCCGGCGGTGTGGTCGGCCGGGCGGAGAACTCCGCTGCCGGGCCTGGTGGTCCAGGGGGCGGCTCGCAGGTGTGCGGCGGTCGGGGGAATCGCAGCGCGGGGCGAGCGGGGTGGATAGGGGCGACCGGGGTGTGCGCGGTCGGATCGGTGTGACGGCCGGCGCCACGAGGGTGACCGGATCCGTGGAGCCCGCCGCGTGGCGGGCGCGACGCCGAGGGGGCGAGCCCGAGACGGTGTGTGCTCGCGCGCCGGCGTGGAGCGGGCGATGACGGGTGCGTTGCCGTGCGGGGTGTGCGGCGGCTCGTTTAGTCCATCACCGGCTTCGGCACCAGCTCGGTATCGGATCCGGCGGGGCGGTGGCGCCGTCGCCGTCGCGGCTGCCGTATCTGAAGAATCATTCTGCTCACCAGCCCTCCCGATGTGCCTGGTGGTGCGATGGGGATCGCCACATCCAGTGTGGCATTTGCCGTTCCCCGCGCGCAATTGCCGTTGTAGTTTGGTAATTGACTATTTGCCCGCTGGCTAAACCCGATTTGCGTGGCCAACATGCGCGCGACGCCCCGGTATCGCGCCGATAGAGGAGGGTGGCATCGCCATGGTCGCGCAGGATTCGGCAATGGTTGCCGTTCGCAATATCCTCACCCGGTTGTGCAAACGGTCGGGGCTGAGTTCGGATCGGTTGCGCAGCACCGAAATCGACGTGCTGCCCCTGCTGGATCTGCTGGCCGTGCGGCAGTACGCGCGGCGCGCGGGCATCGATCGGGAAGAGGCGGTGCTGCCGCTGGTGCGTGATCTGGCCCTGCGGTTGGACCCCACCGACCGGCTCGTCGTCGACGCGGAATTGGCGCTGGGGTTGTTGCGCGAAAACCCGCCCGCCGGTGTGGATCCCGGTCTGCTCTACGCCGGGGATCTGGGTGAGCGGCGGGAGTACCTCGCCGAGCAGTGGGCGGTGCTGCACCAAGCCGTTGGGGCGCAACCGGTTCCGAGCACGCTGACGGTGCGCTCGCTGCGCGGTGCTCCCGAGCGCCGGGCGTTCACCGAGCTGGCCGCGCAGCTGGCCACGGCCTCGGTGTTCGACGGCGCGCACGTCGTCGACTTCCGCGAGCCCGCGCGAACCGTTGCGGCCGAAGCTGTTACGGCGGATTCCCGCGGTGTGGTCACGGTGATCGGTGACGCGGTGATCGACCACATGTACGTGGTCGACCGGATCCCCGGGCCGGGAGGCACCACACGCGGCAGTTATCGGGAACATCCCGGCGGTAAGGGGCTCGCCCGTGCGGTCGCGGCGGCCCGGCTCGGGTTGCGGGTGCGGCTGATCTCGGCGGTCGGCGACGACGACGCCGGCGGCCGCATCCTGGAATACCTGCGCAGCGAACGCGTCGACACCGAACTGGTCAAAGTGGTGCCCTACGCCCCGACGCCGGTGACCGCGGTGATCGTGGCCGGTACCGGGGCGGCGAGCACGATCGGCTGCAAGGACGAGCGAATCCGATTGAGCGCCCAGGATCTACGCAGCGACGCGATCCGCTCGGCGATCGCGGCGTCGGAGGCGGTGTTGCTGACCTTCGAACAACCGACCGGGGTGATCGAGCAGGTCATGGGGCAGCTGCGCAGCCTGCCGCGGCGGCCCCTGGTGGTCGTGCATCCGGCGCCGCGGCTGGATCGGCCCCAGTACTTGTATCAGCACCTGGGCGTGGTCGATTACCTCGTCGGTGGCGACAAAGACCTGCACGCGCTGGCGATGGCCTCCGACGGCGTTCCCGCGAACGGGGAGCAGACCGCCACCCGGCTGCGCGCACTCGGGGTCGGCGCGGTCTGCGCGATCCAGGATTTCCGGTGCGCCGTGTGGTCGGACCAGCTCAGCGACCGATTCCAGCCGTTCCCGACGGCGCTGGACGACTCGGTCGGCGCTCACGCTGCCTTCTCCGCCGCCCTGGTATATCGTCTCGTTTCGACGCGCCGCCCCGCCGCACGCAAGGACTACGTCTGGGCGACCGCCGCAATGGTGGCGACGCAATCGATCGGGGATGTCCCCGGGGCAATGCCACTGGTGAGTGAGGTCGAGCGAATTTACAAACTCGCTACGGAGGAGCATTGACCAACGTTGTGGATCCTGCCGACACCGAGCATCGGTTCCGTCGCAACGGGCAAGATCTGCGAGTTCGGGTGGTGGAGTTACGCGGGGGCGGTGAGCAGGGGCACCTGCTGTTGTTCGGGGCGGTCGCCGACGGCTGCCTGGTGCGGGTGCATTCGCGCTGCCTGTACGGGGAAGCGCTGCGGTCGCAGGACTGCGACTGCGGGCCGGAACTGGACAAGGCGCTGGATCTCATCCAGGCCGCCGGCTCCGGGGTGCTGGTCTACCTCGAGCAGGAGGGCCGCGGCGCGGGGCTGATCGCCAAGGCGCTGGGTTACCGGGAAAGCGAGCGCTCCGGCGCGGATACCTTCACCAGCTACGAGACGCTCGGCTATCCCGCCGATGCCCGCACCTATTCGGCCACCGCCCGGGCGCTGGCCGAACTCGGGCTGCGTTCGGTGCAGCTGCTGACCAACAATCCCGCGAAGGTCGACGCGCTGCGGCAGGAGGGGTTACAGGTCACCGCGGTGCCGCTGCGTACCAGGGCGCTCAGTGAGCGGGCCCGCGAGTATCTGGAGGCCAAACGCACCCGGCGCAAGCACTGGATCCCGACGGATTCCGCGCCGTGGGCACTGGACGACGGCGACCGCGCCGCGGCCGAACAGCCGACGGCCGTCGACCCGGTCGTGATCACTCCCGGTGACCACGTCCGTCCGCGTCCGGGCCCCGGCTCCGCGCCGGATCTGATCGGTGCCTGAAGGATTGTTGAAGTTTGCCCCACCCCGCCTCCCGCCTGTGGCTACCATGAGTGAGCCGCGCCACATGTGGCGCGCCGACTCGTGAGAGGCTGACAGCGCAATCGCCGCGCCGTGTCAGGGCTTCGAGTCCCGGATCGGGCGCCGGCGCAGACCGGCCTCCGGTTCACGCCAGCGCTACCGGGAACAGGGATATGACGACAACAGAAATCGGATACGCGCACCAGTCGGGCAAAACGGTGTACACCGTGCCCGCCGCATTCCAGGAGACCGCGCGGCTGCGCCCCGACCAGATCGCCTTGCGCAAAGTGGGCGGCACCCAGGAATACACCTGGCGCGAGTACGCCGAACGGGTGCGTTCGATCGCCGCCGGCCTGGCCGGCCTCGGCGTCGGCCACGGCGACACCGTCGGCATCATGCTCACCAACCGCCCCGAGTTCAATCTCGTCGACACCGCCGCGCTGCATCTGGGCGCCACCCCGTTCTCCATCTACAACACCAGCTCCCCCGATCAGATCTCCCACTTGTTCACCAACGCGGGCAACAAAGTCGTGGTGACCGAACAGCTGTTCCTCGACCGCATCATCGCGGCCGGAGTGCCGGTCGAGCACATCATCATGGTCGACGGACCTGCCGAGGGCGCCGTCACGCTGGAGGAAGTCGAGGCCGCACCCGCCGCCGACTTCGATTTCGACGCCGCCTGGCAGGCCGTCGGCGCCGATGACCTGGCCACCCTGATCTACACCTCCGGTACCACCGGCCCGTCCAAGGGCGTGGAGATCACCCACCGCAACGTGCTGGCCCAGATCATCGTCCTGGTCAACGGCCCGTTGCAGGTCGGCCTCGACGACCGGGTGGTGTCCTACCTGCCTGCCGCTCACGTGGCCGACCGGATCTCCGCCCATGCGCTGAACCTGCTCACCGGCATCCAGATCACCACCGTGCCCGACCCGCGCGAAGTCGCCGCCGCCCTGCCCGACGCGCGCCCGACCACCTTCTTCGGTGTCCCGCGCGTCTGGCAGAAGATCAAGGCCGGTGTCGAGGGCAAACTCGCCGAAGAACCGAGCCCGGTCAAGAAGGCGCTGGCCAACTGGGCGATCGCCACCGGTGTCGCCGCCGCTCGCGCCGATCTGGCGGGCAAAGGCCGCGGTCCCCTGCTCAGCGCGCAGCACAAGATCGCCGAGACCCTGGTGTTGTCCAAACTGCGCCACGCCCTGGGCCTGGAGCAACTGAAAGTCGCCTCCTCCGGCGCCGCCCCCATCCCGCCGGAGACCCTGGAATACTTCCTCGGCCTCGGCTTCACCGTCAGCGAGGTGTGGGGTATGTCGGAAACCACCGGCGTGGGCACCTACACCGAACTGGACAAGCCGCGTCCCGGCTCGGTCGGGCGCGCCGCCGACGGCGTGGAACTGCGGCTGGACGCCGACGGCGAGGTGCTGGTGCGCGGCGCGATCGTCACCCGCGGCTACCGCAACATGCCCGACAAGACCGCCGAGGCCATCGACTCCGACGGCTGGCTGCACACCGGTGACATCGGCACCCTCGACGCCGACGGTTACCTGCGGATCGTGGACCGCAAGAAGGAACTGATCATCAACGAGGCGGGCAAGAACATCGCCCCCAGCAATATCGAGAACTCGGTGAAGGCCGTCTCCTCGCTGATCGGCCAGGTCGTCGCCATCGGCGACGCCAAGCCCTACATCGCGGCCCTGATCGTGCTCGACCCCGACGTCGCCGCGCTGCGGGCGAAGGAACTCGACGCCACCGGCGAGGACATCGCCGCCCTTGCCACGCGCAAGCAGATCGTCGACGAGGTACTCGCCGCGGTCCAAGCGGGCAACGCCAAACTCTCGCGCGTGGAACAGATCAAGCGCTTCACCATCCTCGGCGCGGTCTGGGAACCCGGCGGCGACGAGCTGACCCCGAAGATGTCGCTCAAACGCGCCCCCATCGCGGCCAAGTATCAGGCCGAGATCGAGGCCCTGTACGCCAAGGAGCCCTCCGAACAGGTCATCAGCGTCAAATAGGCCCGACGGAAAGCGCTGTGGCCCAAGTCTTTTCGGGCTCACAGCGCTTTTCGGCTCCCGGCGCGGTCTACGCGCCTTCGTCCAGGAGTGTGCGCAGCGCCGAGGTGCCGATCCGCCGCAGCTCGTCGCGGCTGCGCCCGGCCGCGGCCTGGACGGCGATGCCGTCGGAGATCGTGTGCACGAGTGCGGCCAGGGCGGCCGGCTGGTGGCGAGACGGAAGGTCGGTGGCCTGCTCGAGCCGCCTGCGCAGCGCCGCCTCGCCGGCTTTGCGTACCGCGACGGCGTCCTGGCGTGCGGCGTGCGCGTCGGGTCCGCTGGCGTGAACGGTTTTGACGCACAGACAGCCGGGGGGCGTGTTCTCGCCTGCGGTCAGGTCGATGGCCCCGTGGATCAGCCGCTCGATGACCTCGCGGCCGGTGGGCGCGTCCAGCGCGTCGGCGGCGTAGGCGCCGGGACCGTCGAGGTAGCGGGCAAGAACCTTGCCGAACAGTTCCTCTTTGTTCCCGAAGGCGGCATAGAGACTGGGCTTGTTGATGCCCATGGCGGCGGTCAGGTCGGCCAGCGAGGTGCCCTCGTAGCCCTGCCGCCAGAACACCTCCAGCGCGCGGTCGAGTGCCGTGGCTGCGTCGAACGAGCGTGGGCGTCCGCCAGGCATGCCGTCCCTCCATGCTCTCTCCACGTTTTTTACCTATCGGTACATTACCTCTTGTGCGAGCCCGGCGTGCCGCCTAGTTTGATACCGAAAGGTACATAACTAAGGAGCGACGTACATGATCCGAGTCGGGGTTGTCGGGGCCAGCGGTTGGGCCAACAGCTCACACCTGCCCGCGCTCACAGCGCTCGAGGAGTTCGACGTGACCGCGGTCGCGACGACCAGCCAGGCCAGCGCGGACCGCGCGGCCGCCGCCCACGGCGCGCGGCACGCCTTCGCCGACGCCGACGAACTCATCGCACACCCTGAGGTCGACCTGGTCGTGGTCTCGGTGAAGGCTTCCGGGCATGCCGCCGTGATCCGGGCCGCGCTCGCCGCGGGCAAGCACGTCGTGTCCGAGTGGCCGCTGGGCGTCGACGCCGACGAAGCGGGCGAGCTGACCGCCGCCGCCACCGCCGCGGGCGTCGTTCACGCGGTCGTCCTCCAGGGCCACCACTCCCCGAGCGCCCGTTTCGCCGCCGACCTCGTGGCCGACGGCCGGATCGGCGCGCTGGAATCGGTCGCGCTGGTGGCGGAGGGCGCCCCCTGGGGCGGCAGTCGAATATGGCCGAACCTGGTATTCGGCCTGGATCCGTCGGAGGGAACCAACATCCTGACCATCATGGCCGGTCACTTCCTGGCCGCACTCGAACGAGCCGCGGGCCCGCTGACCGAAGTCTCCGCACGGCTGCCCCGCACGCACGACCGCGTGCTCGTCACCGGGACGGAGCGGGGCGTGCCCAACGCCACGCCCAGCCACGTGCTGCTGCACGGACAGCTGGCCGGTGGCGCCACCGCGTCGGTCGCCGTGCACGGCGGCAACGGTCCGGCCCGGTACGGGTTCCGGCTCGAGCTCGTCGGCAGCGACGGAACGTTGACCGCCACCCCGGCCCAGCCCGGGACATTCATCCACTGGGGCGACTGGGACATCCGGATCGGCGACGAGGTCCTGACCGTGCCCGACACCTATCGCACCGTCCCCGTCGGCGTCCGGTCCGGCCCACCGGCCAACATCGCGGCCCTCTACCAGGAAGTCGCCCAGGCCATCGGCGAAGCCCGGCAACCGCATCCCAGCTTCGAGACCGCCCTGCGCCACCACCGGCTCCTCGCCGCCATCGAACAGTCCGCGGCCGAGGGAATCGTGCGGACCATCTCGTAGCCGAAATGTAGCGCGTATCGACCGACCCGGCTTCCGTCGCCTGCTCGACGAATCCCGGACCACCGACCCGGACCGAATCGTCAGCGGTGCGGCGCGCCGCCGCATCGGTGCGCGGGCTTACCAGCCCATCCGGGCCCACACGAAGGCGAGCGTATTCGGCCGGCGGCCGCACCGAGGCGTGCCACTCAGGTGCATCGGCATCGGCGCGGAGCCGGGATCGCTACTCAGAACCGGAGTTCGCGCACGGTGTTGAGGTCGATGCCGTGCCGTGCGTAGATCTTGATCGTGTTCTCGCCGGTCAGATCGGCTTCGGTGTAGCCGAGCAGTCCGGCGATGCGGACTACTTCGTCCTTGGTCGCGGCTTCGATCTCCAGGTACGGCGGGATCCGCGGCCAGGTATCGATCTCGAGCTGCGCGCCGTCGAGCACGAAGCTGATCCGCTCGGTCTCCTGGTAGGACTTCGCCGTGAACCCCAGCGTCTCGAGCAGGGCGTTGGTGGCGGCGAAATCGTCGACGCCCACCTCCACTTCGTGGGTGCCATCGATGGCGTCGCTGGTGATGTGCTTGACCGCGAGGGTGGTGCCGTCGCCGTTGTCGCGCAACCGGATCCACTTCGATTCATCACCGGGCGTGACGTCGTACACATAGCGGCGCATGAGCCGCTCGCCGAGCTTCCGGCCCCCCTTGTCGACGATGTGCCGTTCGATGGCGTCCGGGTCGATATCGAGGATCTTGGCTTCGTGCTCGATGGGCACTGCTGACTCCTGTTCGGATCGGCGGTCCACCGAACTTACCGGCTGCCGGCCGCTGCGGCCTCCCGCAGGCGGGGCAAGGTCACGCCGGAGGCGGCTCTGTCGCGAGCCGGCATTCACCCCATTCGGGGGATGGACGCATGAGGGTGCAAGCCAGGCGCAAGGGCTGTGCAACCCCTGCCCAGCACCCTCGTCACCATGACCAATCCAGTAACGATCATCGGCGCCGGACTCGGCGGACTCGCTCTGGCCCGCGTCCTGCACGTCCACGGCGTCCCGGCCACGGTGTACGAGGCCGAACCGACCCCGACGGCGCGCACGCAGGGCGGCATGCTCGACATCCACGACTACAACGGCCAACTCGCCCTCGCGGCGGCCGGACTGACGGACGAATTCCGCGGCCTCATCCTGGAAGGCCGCCAGGCGATGCGGATCCTCGACCCGAACGGGACCGTTCTGCTCGACCAACCCGACGACGGCACCGGCGGACGCCCCGAGGTGCAGCGCGGCGAGCTACGACAACTGCTGCTGGACTCGCTGCCGACCGGCACCGTCCGGTGGGGCAAGAAGCTCAGTGGTGTTCGTGCTCTCGGTGCGGGCCGCCACGAGGTGACCTTCGCCGACGGCGGCACGCTCGTCACGAGCCTGCTGGTCGGCGCCGACGGCGCGTGGTCACGGGTCCGGCCGCTGCTGTCCACCGCCGTACCCGACTACACCGGCGAGTCGTTCGTCGAGACCTACCTGTACGACGCCGACACCCGCCACCCCGCCGCCGCGGCAGCGGTCGGCGGCGGGTCGATGTCGGCGCCCTCGCCGGGCCGAGAGATCCACGCACACCGCGAAAAGGGCGACACCCTGCACGCCTACGTAGTGCTCGCCAGACCGTACGACTGGTTCGCCGCCATCGACTTCACCGACGCCGCCACGGCCACCGCACGAATCGCGCAGGAATTCCACGGCTGGGCGCCGGAACTCACCGCGCTGATCACCGACACCGACATCCTGCCGGTCTGGCGCCCGCATTACACCCTGCCCGTCGGGCACCGGTGGAATCGGGTGCCGGGGGTGACCCTGCTCGGCGACGCCGCCCATCTCATGCCCACGAACGGCGAAGGCGCCAACCTCGCCCTACTCGACGGCGCCGAACTCGGCAACGCCCTCGCCGTGCACCCCGACGACATCGAGACCGCCCTCACCGAATACGAGCAAGCCATGTTCGCCCGCAGCACCAAGGTCGCCACCGAATCCGCCGAGTTGTTCGGAGACCGATACGACGGCACGGCCGAGGGCCTGGTCGCCGCGTTCACCGCACCCGAGCGCATCCGCTGAGCCCACGCCACCGCGCGGGGTATCCGCGCCTGCCGCGGGCGTGCGTGGATCGCTATTCGGATTCGCCTACCCCCCGCCACCGCGGAGCGTTCGGGTTGCCGGCTCTCACGGCTCCAGATACAACCGCTCGCACGGCAGTCGCGGATACCCGTCGGTGTCCTTCATCGATACCTCGACCGCGTCGTGCCAGTGCCGGGCACGCCACTCCTGGACGAACAGGCACGCGGCGGTCACGCAGGCGACGAAGTCCATCCGGAGGCCGTGCCAGAACACGGACAAGTGCACATCCGGCTCGGACGGCAGCGGAGATCCACGGCGCGGCAGTGATTCTTCGGCCTCGGGCGTCTCACGCATACGCGATGCCACGCTTCCGGCGGGCGATGCGCTCGGCTACGCATCCACGGATCGCGGCCACGACGACGCTTCCGGATGGACGAAAAGGGCTGTCCGGCAGAGTAACCCAGGCGCGAAAGGCGGTGCCCCGATCTGCCGGACCCGGCAACGCCACGGTTCCGCCCGCGCACACCAACGAGACGTCGAGCCCGAACATCTCCGCGAACAACGTGATGTCACCGGGCAGGTCGGGCTGCGTCAGATACGTCCACCGCTTCGACCGGGGATGCGACATGATCGGCCCGACCCTGTGGTGATGCCGCTGCATCCACACCTTCACGTCCTGGCCCAACGTGGCGGGCATGATCACCGCCCACGCCACCCCCATGCGTAGGACTATGCGCCCCACCTGAGGTGGATCGACCTGCGCGGGCAGGTCGCACACCTGCCGGTAGTAGGCGCACCACGCCAGCGGCGTATTTCCGAAAGGTGTCCGGCCCAGCATCGAACCCCCTGCTCAATCGCACAAAAGTTGCGGTGCGCCAGCTTCGCGGTAGCCGCCGTCGTTGTAGGCAGGAGATGCCCACGGAGACCTCGCATTCCGCTCCTACGGTCTGGCGCACTCCCAGTAGACGCCTGAGCCAAGCATTTTGGAATATTCCATGGCGCGAGTAGCCTAGATTTCTCCCCATCTTCCAGGCTTGCTCCGCAGATCCTTCCAAATTCACACAACGCCGTGAGGTTGGCTAATGACTGAGAGTCCGGGCTCCACAGTTCCCCGTCGCATGTTGGGTCGCCGACTGCGTCAGCTACGCGAGGCGTCCGGTGTGACCGTCGCGCAAGCGTGCAAGGTCATCGAGGTGTCCCCGCAGACCATGTGGCGGCTGGAGGGCGGCCAGGGCGTGAAACTGAAGGACATCTACATCAAAGCCCTCTGCGAACTGTATGGAGTAGCAGAGGACGACGCGGCAGCATTGACGGGCCTTGTCCGTGAGACCAAGAGGACTGGATGGTGGCATGCCTACGGCGATGCGGTGCCGACCTACTTCGATCTCTATCTCGGGCTCGAAGAAGCTGCCCGGAAGCTGACGACCTTCCATCTCACGCTGCTGCCCGGCCTGCTCCAGACTCCTGGCTACCGGCGTTCAGTGATTTGGGGTGCGTATCCCGGTATGCCTACCTCGGATGTCGAGCGTCGAATCGAGATTGCGACCAAGCGTCAGGAACGCTTACGGGAATCGCGTCACCGCTTCACCATGAACGTATTTCTCGGAGAGGCAGGGCTGAGATACCAGATCGGCGGACCGGCGGTTATGTCGGAACAACTCCACCATCTCTTGGCCGTTTCGCGGCTGCCCACCGTCACTCTGCGGGTGGTGCCACTCCGAACCGAGCGCGTATTGCCGCTGGTAACAGGGTCTTTCACGCTGATGGAGTTCCCAGAGCTGCAATCTTTCACCGAGCCTCCAGTGGTGTACGTTGAGGGCTATACGGGTGCGCTCTACCTGGACAAGCCAAGTGAAATAGACCAATACAAGACAGCATGTAAGGCGATTCAGACCGCCGCGTTGGATGAAGAAGAAACCAGGGAACTGGTGTTGAAGATCGCTAAGGAGTATGCCGAGTGAGTACCGACCGGGCCGAGGCGGCGTGGTTCAAGAGCAGTCGCAGCGGACCCAACCAGGATTGCGTCGAGGTGGCATATCTGGAGGACGGGACGATCGGCATGAGGGACTCCAAGGACCCGTCCGGTCCGGCCCTCGTGTTCACCCCCAGGGCGTGGGACGCGTTTACCGCCGGGTTGGCTGATGGGGCGCTCGAGCAGTCGTAGAACAATCACAAACCAGAAGGCGCGAAAAAGTTCGGCGGCGGATGTCGAGAACGTCGTGACGGCTCCGTCCCAGGGGTGAGCGACCAACCGGGGTCGCAGGTTCCGGAAGGATGGATGTCATGGCGAAGTACCTGCTTCTCAAGCACTACCGAGGCGCGCCGGCGGCGGTCAACGACGTGCCGATGGATCAGTGGACGCCCGCGGAGATCGAGGCGCACCTCGAGTACATGAACGACTTCGCCGCCCGCCTGGAAGGCACCGGCGAGTTCGTCGACGGCCAAGCCCTGGCGCAGGAGGGGGCGTGGGTGCGCTACGACGGCGAGGGCAAGCCCCCGGTGACCGACGGCCCGTTCGCGGAGACCAAGGACCTGATCGCGGGGTGGATGATCATCGACGTCGACTCCTACGAGCGCGCCGTCGAGCTGGCCGGCGAGTTGTCCGCGGCGCCCGGCGCGGGCGGCAAGCCGATCCACGAGTGGCTCGAGGTGCGGCCGTTCCTGACCGCCGCGCCGACCGTCACCGAGTGACGGCCGCCGACGCGGTGGACGAGGCCCAGCTGCGGGATCTGATCCCCGGCGTCCTGACAGCCCTCGTCCACCGCGGGGCGGATTTCGCGACCGCCGAAGACGCCGTGCAGGAAGCGCTGATCCGGGCCGTCGAGACCTGGCCGAAGCAGCGCCCCGGCGACCCGAAGGGGTGGCTGATCACCACGGCGTGGCGGTGCTTCCTCGATCTCGCCCGCTCCGATCTCGCGCGGCACCGCCGGGAGCTGCGGGACTGCGAGGAGCCACCGCCCGGACCCACCACCGCGGTGGATGAAACGCTGCAGCTCTACTTCCTGTGCGCGCACCCCAGCCTCACCCCCGCGTCGGCGGTTGCCCTGACATTGCGGGCCGTCGGCGGTCTCACCACCCGCCAGATCGCTCAGGCCTACCTCGTGCCCGAAGCGACCATGGCCCAGCGGATCAGCCGCGCCAAACGGACCGTCGCCGGCGTCCGGCTGGACCGTCCCGGAGACCTGCGCACCGTGCTGCGGGTGCTGTATCTGGTGTTCAACGAGGGATACAGCGGCGATGTCGACCTCGCCGCCGAGGCGATCCGGCTGGCCAGGCAGCTGGCCGCGACCACCGGCGACCCGGAGGTCGCGGGCCTGCTGGCCCTGTTCCTGCTCCACCACGCCAGGCGCGCGGCCCGCACGCGCGCCGACGGCAGTCTCGTGCCGCTGTCCGAGCAGGACCGCAGCCTCTGGCGGCGCGACCTGATCGCCGAAGGCGTGCTGGTGCTGCAAGCGGCGCTGGCCCGCGACCGGCTCGGGGAATACCAGGCGCAGGCCGCGATCGCGGCCCTGCACGCCGACGCGCAGACCGCCGAGGAGACCGACTGGGTGCAGATCGTCGAGTGGTACGACGAACTGCTCCGGTTCACCGACAGCCCGGTGGTGCGGCTCAATCGTGCCGTCGCGGTGGGTGAGGCGGACGGACCGCGGGCGGGGCTGGCCGCGCTCGCCGACCTCGACCCGGCGCTGCCGCGATACACCGCTTCATCCGCCTACTTGCATGAGCGCACCGGAGACCTCGCCACGGCAGCGCAGCTCTACGCGCGGGCCGCCGCACAGGCGCACAACCTGGCCGAGCGCAACCACCTCACCCTGCGGGCGGCAACCCTGCGCCAGCGCCTGTCGAGTGAAGGAGGATGAGCGACCGATCTCGCGGTCGCCCGCTTCGACGCGGCACCGCGAGCCGTGCACTCCGAGGCGGGGCTACCCCAACTGTTCCACGGCGAAGCCGGCCAGCAGCACGGCGAATCCGCCGATCTCGCCGATGATCAACGCGGCGAGAACGAAACGCATCGACGGCGGTGGATTGCGCATCTGGTTGTCGGTCTCACGCTGCAAGCCGAGCCGGATGTAGTTCGCGATCGTCACGACGAACAGCAGGATGATGGCCCCCGCCGCGACGGCGTTCACCGCGGTGGGCCAGCCGGACAATTCGACGAACCACGCGATCAATCCGGTCGCGAAGGAGTACAGCAGTGCGGCTCGGTGAGCGATGTCCACGTAGGGGTGGGCCAGACCGTCCGGCGAGGTGGTCATCGCCTGCCACTTCCATACCCCGAGCACCAGTGCCCACAGGAAGATGAGCCCGGCGAAGAAGAGCACCCAGGCCGTTTCCGTGCGAATGATCAAGTTCGTACCCTCATCAGTCCTCGCACGCCCTATTGGGCGGCTGTCCAGCGGCAGCGTAGCCCCTCCGGCCGGTCGCGGCCCGGGAGAAACGAACCAATACTGGGAAGACCAACCGGTCGGATCGGATGCGGTCCTACTCGGCTACGGGCTCGCCATACGGAACGAAAGAGGCGCGACACACGGTGCTCCGCCAGCCGTGATCGGTCGCGGTCAGCGCTCGGCCGCGAGGATCCCGCGGCCACGGCTCGCGCCAGGTTCACGCCCGCTCCGAAACCCGCGTCGAAACCGCGCTGGAGAAAGCACCGTGGCCCCGAGCGTTTCGCTCAGGGCCACAGTCATGCCGAAGGGCTACTTCTGCTCGTAGGTGGCGACCAGGGTCGCGCGAGCCAGCGTGTGGGAGAACAAGTTGAAGCCCAGGTAGGCCGGGCTGGCGTTCTCGTCGATGCCGAGGCTTTCGACGTCGACGGCGTGCACGACGATGAAGTAGCGGTGGGGGCCGTGGCCGGGCGGCGGGGCCGCGCCGACGAAGCCGTGGAATCCGCCGTCGTTGCGCAGGGTGATCGCACCGGTCGGCATCGCGCCGCCCTCTTCGCCGCTGCCCGCGCCCGCGGGCAGGGAGGTCGCGCTGACGGGAATGTCGGCGACGACCCAGTGCCAGAAGCCGGAGGCGGTGG
Organism: Nocardia sp. NPDC019219; assembly: GCF_040632645.1. NCBI lineage: Bacteria > Bacillati > Actinomycetota > Actinomycetes > Mycobacteriales > Nocardiaceae > Nocardia > Nocardia sp. NPDC019219. The sequence continues at coordinate 257,511 of NZ_JBEYCG010000005.1, forward strand.
GTGCGTCGGGGTCGTACACCGTCACCGCGAAGCTCTTGGTCTCCGCAGGGAAACCCGACCAGGACAGCTGCGGGGAGATGTCCTGGCCTCCCGCCCCGAAGATGCCGCTGACCTGCTCGTTCTTGAACGGCTGCCCGTCGGTGACGTCGTCGGAGGTGAGTGTGAACGACGGCACCTGCGGAAGCGCGTCGTAGGGGTTGTAGGTCATGAAACCTCTCTTCCGGATCGGATCAGCTGTGCAGTAGGAAGTGTTCCAGCACGCGGGTGCCGAATTCGAGGGCCTCCACCGGCACCCGCTCGTCGACGCCGTGGAACAGGGCGGTGAAGTCCAGCTCCGGGGGCAGCTGCAACGGCGCGAAGCCGAAGCAGCGAATACCCAAGCGGGCGAACGCTTTCGCGTCGGTGCCGCCGGAGAGCATGTAGGGCACGGTGCGGCCGCGCGGATCGTGGGCCAGCACGGCGTTGTTCATCGCGTCGACCAGATCGCCGTCGAAGGTCGTCTCGTAGGAGTCGAGCTTGGTGATCCACTCGCGTTCGACGTCGGGGCCGATCAGCTCGTCCACCTCCTGCTCGAACGCCGCCTGCCGCCCGGGCACCACGCGGCAGTCCACCACCGCTTCGGCGGTCTGCGGGATCACGTTGGCCTTGTAACCGGCCTGCAGCATGGTGGGGTTCGCCGTGTCGCGCAGGGTGGCGCCGATGATGCGGGAAATGGTGCCCAGCTTCGCCAGCTGGCCCTCGATGTCGGGGCTCGCCGGATCGAACTCCAGGCCCGTCTCCTCGGCGACGGCGGCGAGGAACGCGGCCACCGAATCCGAGAGCACCAGGGGGAAGGTGTGTTTGCCCAGCCGGGCCACCGCCTCGGCGAGGATGGTGACCGCGTTGTCCTCGTGCAGGAACGAGCCGTGACCGGCGCGGGCCTTGGCCCGCAATCGCATCCAGCCCAGGCCCTTCTCGGCGGTCTCCACCAGGTACAGCCTGCGCTCGGTGCCGTCGGGCCGCGGTACGGTCAGCGAGAACCCGCCGACCTCCCCCACCGCCTCGGTGACGCCGTCGAACAGATCGGGGCGGTTGTCCACCAGCCACTGCGAGCCCCACTTGCCGCCGTTCTCCTCGTCGGCGAGGAAGGCGAAGACCAGATCGCGCGGCGGCACCGTGCCCTCGAGCTTGAACTGGCGCGCCACCGCCAGCGTCATCCCCACCATGTCCTTCATGTCGATCGCGCCGCGACCCCACACGTAACCGTCGCGCACCGCGCCGGAGAACGGGTGCACGCTCCAGTCCGCGGCTTGGGCGGGCACCACGTCCAGGTGCCCGTGGATCATCAGCGCGCCACGACTGCGGTCGGCTCCCTCCAGCCGCGCGAAGACGTTGCCGCGCCCGTCCGCGCCGGACTCGACGTATTCGGTGACATATCCCGCTTGATGCAGCTGGTCGGCCACCCACTGCGCGCATTCGCGCTCCCCCTTGGTGGTGGCCAGATCGCCGGTGTTGGAGGTGTCGAAGCGGATCAGCGTACTGACCAGCTCCACCACTTCCGATACCGCGCGGGAGCTTCTGTTCGGGTCGATTCCTTCGCCAGTTGCGGACACGCTCCCTTTCCTACCACCCGCGCGGCCGGGCGAACGTCCGGCCGGGGTATCGCGGCGAGGCGATTCGGCCCGTACGGTGCGCGATCACGCATGGCAGGGTTGCCGTCAGGGTGAGCGGAACTCCCCCGCCGCGCCGGGCCCCTGCACCTCGTCCGGGAACACCACCCGCACGAATGCCCAGAACCGGAACACCATGCCCAGCGCCGTGCCGATGAGCTGCGCGGCGACGAAGTCGGCCAGGTTCTGGGTGAAGCGGGAGACCTCGGGCACCTCGAGATGCAGCACATACCGCGACACCCACAGCGGTGCGGTGTTGATCGCGACGGCCAGGAAACTGACCAGATAGAACAGCGCGGCCTCGTGATGACCGCGCCGCCCGCCGCGCCCGTCGAAGGACCACTGCTTGTTGAGCACATACGACAGCGTGATCGCCGCCAGCACCGCGACCACTTTCGCCGTGACCGGATGCGCCTCGAGCACAGTGCTCTTCAAAGTCAGGAAAACCGCGGTGTCCAGCGTGAACGCGGCGACACCGACAGAGGCGAAACGTAATAGTTCTCGACGCCGTGCCTCGCCCCCCAGCGCGGACGTCACCCGAGCGAAAACGGGACGTTCGGAAAACAGCACAGGTAGAGTCTCCGGCACATGTCCCTACCCCACAACAAGATCGGCGGATTCACCGCCTCACCCGCTGCGCGGGTGTGCGGCCGGTGGATCGCGGGCAGGTGAATAGCGTGAAGAAGGCCAAGCGGCGCATCCGTCCCCAGCCGGAGGTCGACGCCGCGGCGCGTGCCGCGGAGCCCATCGCCGTGATCGGCATGAGTTGCCGCTTCGCCGGAGGCGCCGATTCACCGGAAGCGTTGTGGCGGTTGCTGATCGAGGAGACCGACGCGATCGCCGACGCGCCCCCGCCCGGCCGCTGGCCGGGGGATCATCTCGGCTCCGACCGAGCCGCCGCGGGCAAGACGGTGTCGGTCGCCGGTGGGTATCTGGCGGATGTCGCCGGCTTCGACGCCGAGTTCTTCGGCATCACCCCGCGCGAGGCCGCCGACATGGATCCGCAGCAACGCTTGGCACTGGAATTGGCTTGGGAGGCATGCGAAGACGCGGGGATCCGGCCCGATCGGGCGCCGCGCACCGGTGTGTACTTCGCCAACAAGTTCAACGATTATCGCGCCGTCAAGCTCGCCAGGGGCGCCACCGCGATCACGCCGTTCACCAGCACCGGAGATGTCGAAGGCGTGATCGCCAACCGGGTGTCGTACGTCCTGGGTTTCGATGGACCCAGCATGACCGTGAACGCCTCCTGCGCCGGATCGCTGGTCGCCGTGCATCTGGCCTGCCAGGCCCTGCGGGCAGGGGAGAGCGCGCTGGCCCTCGCGGGTGGCGTGCAACTGAACCTGATACCGGAGACCGCGATCGGATTGTCCGCGCTGGGTGTGCTGTCCGCCGGTGGCCGATCCCGCGCCTTCGACGCCTCCGCCGACGGCTACGTGCGCGGTGAAGGCGGCGCGGTCGTCGTGCTCAAACCACTGCGCCAGGCCCTGCGTGACGGCGACCGCGTCTACTGCACCCTGCTCGGCAGCGCCACCAACAACAACGGCAGGCACCACTCCATGCCCGCCAGCAGCGCCGACGGGCAGCGGCAACTGCTGCGGCGGGCCTGCGAGCGGGCGGGAGTGGACCCGTCGACGATCGACTACGTCGAGGCGCACGGCACCGGCACCGCCGTCGGTGACCGTGCCGAACTTTCCGCGTTGGCCGCGGTGTACGGCGCGGGCAGAGCTCTCGGCGAGCCGCTGATCGTCGGCTCCGTCAAGACGAATATCGGGCACACCGAGGCGGCCGCGGGCGTGGCCGGACTGGTGAAAGTCGCGCTTGCCGTGTCGCGTCGGCGGATCCCGCGCAGTCTCCACTTCGACCGTGTGCCCGCCGAGTTCGATCCCGCCGCGACCGGAGTGCGGGTGGCCGACACCGCGATGGCGTGGCCGCGCCACGACGGCCCCGCGCGCGCCGCGGTGAGCGCGTTCGGTTTCGGCGGCTCGAACGCTCACGTCCTCGTCGAAGCCGCGCCCGCGTTGGAACCGGTCGGCGACAGCGGCGTCTCGGAGCGGCTGGTGGTGCTGTCCGCACGCAGCGAAGCCGCGCTGCGGGAGCACGCACGTCGGCTGCGGGAGTATCTCGTGGACCATCCGGATATCCGCTTGGGGGACCTCGCGCATACTCTCGCCACGAGAGCCGTTCTCCAGCAGCGCATTGCGACGGTAGCCGACGATGTCGACCAAGTTGTGGAATTCCTCGACGCCTATCTCGACGGCGCCACCGAGGACGCCGACGCAGACGAGAACGAGGTGCTGGGCCTCGTGCTGAGCGCGGCCCTGCGTCCCGGCGCCGTGGCTCGTCGCGACCTACTGCGCGCGGCGGGCACGCTGTTCGAGCGTGGCGTGGAACCCGACTGGGCGGCGGTGAACCCGCCGGGCCGCACGATCTCGCTGCCCACCTATCCGTTCCAGCGCGAACGGCACTGGGCGGACCCGCAGGCCCAGGACCAGGCACTCGGCGTCGCCGCGCCCGCGACGCCTGCGCGGGACGAATCGCTCGTCGAAATCGCTTCTCCTGACGGATCGGTTCGAAGGTCGCCTGCGGTGGCGTCGGTGACGACTCCGGAAAGAATCGTGACCACCGCGACGGTTGCCGACTCGCTACCGCGCCCGGCAGCGCTCGCGTCGCCCTCTGGGGCCGGAGAGCACGGAACTACGCCTGGTCTCGCGGCGCTCGCCACCCTGGTCACCACCGAACTGGCCGAAGTCGTCGGCATCGCGCCCGACCGGGTGGCCGTGCGGCAGAACTTCGAGCAGCTCGGGATCGGCTCGGTGCACGCCGTGGAGCTGTCGGCGCGCCTCGGGGCCCGCCTCGGTGTCGACGTCCCCGCCGCCGTCATCTGGGGCTGCCCCACCGTCGAGTTGTTGGCGGCTGAGCTCGACCTCCGCCTCACCCCGGCGAACCCGGCGACGGAGGCGCCGTCCCCGGCCCCCGCCGCGCCGGAGGCGGATCAGCGACCGCCGGGGGCGGAGGAAGTCCTCTCGACCGCGGAACTGCTGGCGTTGAGCCGGGAACTGCTCGGCTGAGCCCGACACGCGAGCGCCGCCGCGCTCGACGCGGCCGTGAGCGGGCGTTTCTCCCTCTTACCGTCGCGCGACAGCTCGAATGGGCGGTTGGGCTCGAGCAGCCGGCGTGCTCTGTGCCACCGAGAGGGCCTGGCATCCCGAAGGAACTGCCGTGCGCGCGTAGTGTCGCGTGCATGGCTTGCAGGATCACCGAACTCGTCATCGACTGCGCCGATCCGCAACGGCTCGCCGACTTCTGGTGCGAAGTCCTCGGCTACGTCGAACTCGGCTGGGAGGGCGACGCTCTGGAGATCGGGCCACCCGGAACCGGGTTCGGAGGGCCGCAGCCCACAGTGGTGTTCCTTCGCAGCACCGAGCCGAAGCGCGGGAAACTGCCGGTCCACTTCGACGTGAATCCCACCGACCGCGAACAGGACGCCGAACTGGAGCGGCTACTCGCCGCCGGCGCGCGCAAGGTCGACATCGGCCAGCCCGCCGACGCACCGTGGCATGTACTGGCCGATCCGGAGGGGAACGAATTCTGCCTGCTCCGCCGCCGGGTCGAGGTGTCGACAGGCCATCCGGGCGTCCGGTGACGACACCCGACGGGGTGCCGGAAGCGATCGACCGAGACGAGCCGGTATGCCGAGAAGGCGCACGCGATGGATCGGCCGCGTGATCGCGGTCTGAGCGCCGCTGATCCGGAAACGGGGGGTTATGCTGCCTGCGGTCCGGGTGGGCCGGGATCGGAAGGGGGCCATCGGTGTTGAGGCAGCAGGAGTCGTTCGCCGGGTACCTGATCGAGGGCGTGCTCGGGCAAGGCGGCATGGGGACCGTCTATCTGGCCCGCCACCCGCGCCTGCCACGACTGGTGGCGCTCAAACTGCTCAATCGCGCGGTGTCCGAGGACGAGGAGCTGCGCAGACGTTTCGAGCAGGAAGCCAATGTCGTTGCCCGCCTGGAACATCCGGGCATCGTGGGCGTGTACGATCGCGGCACGCACGACGGGCACCTGTGGATTTCCATGCAGTACGTCCGCGGCACCGACGCCGCCCGGCTCGATCCCCGGTCCACCCGCCCGGAACAGGTCCTGCAGATCGTCGGCGATACGGCGAAGGCGCTGGACTACGCACACAGCCGAGGTGTGCTGCATCGTGACATCAAACCGGCCAACATCCTGATCGCCGAGCCGGAAGCGGGTCGCGAAACACGCGCTCTGCTCACGGATTTCGGGATCGCGCGATTGCTCGACGCCGACACCAAATTGACGGCCACCGGAACGTTCACCGCCACACTGGCCTATGCCTCACCGGAACAACTGTCCGGTGAGCCGGTCGATCACCGCGCCGATCAATACTCCCTCGGCTGCACCCTCTACACGATGCTGGCAGGGCAACCGCCGTTCCCCTCCACCAACCCCGGTCAAATCGTCGCCGGACACATCGCCAAGCCGGTGCCGCGGCTCAGCGACATCCGGCCGGAGCTGCCACGGCGACTCGACGAGGTGATCGCCCGCTCGATGGCCAAACACCGCGACGAACGCTTCGCCGGCTGCGGCGATTTCGCGGCGGCCGCGGCGGCGGCCCTGCACGGTGAGGTTCCCGCCCCGGCACCCGCGCCGACTTTCGTCAACCAGCGCTCGGCCCACCCGGCCACGGCGATCGACCCGTGGCCGCGTTCGGCCCCGACCATGCTGAACCAGCCTTCGGAGCCCCGGTGGCGCGCCGAGCAGCTCCCGCCGCTGCAGCCGCTCACGCCCGTCCACGATCCCGTCCGGCCCTCCGGCGTGGTGCCCCGGATCGGCGCCGTCATCGCGTTCGCGTTCGGGTTGGTCTTCTGCCTGATCCTCGCCAACGGAGTGCATGAGCTGATGACCCCGCGCATCGAATACGGTCACCGCCAGACGCTACGTGAGACCGCGCTCGAACTTCTGCCCCCCATTGCCATCGCCACCACGATGGCGCTGTTGCTGATCGGCGGCTCGATCGGACTGTTCCGGCGCAGGCGAGCGGGCCGCGTCGCCGTGGCACTCGGCACCGGGATCATCACGCTCGTCTGCCTGGTCGGCTTGGGCGCGAGCCTGACCGGCGACAACCGCGCCAGCGACTTGATCTTCGTCGGCACAGTCCTGCTGTTCTCCTGCACGGGGTTGCTGTGCACCATGTCCCCCGCGACCAGGCGCTGGCTCGCCGACAGACCTGCCGGAAACCGGCTATGAGCCCGGCGAGTGCTCAGGGCGCCACGACGACCTTTCCGGTGGCTCGGTTGTCATCCATGTACCGGTGGGCGGCGACGATGTCGTCCAGAGCGAAAACGCGGTCGAGGTTGGGTCGATAGACACCGGCCTCGACGGCGTGGATCACCCGCTGCAGCACGGTGGCGCCCGCGCTGCCCTTGATGGTGTCGCTGTGGAAGGCCGTGAGCTTCGTCCCGGATGGGATCATCGCTATCGGTTCGAAGTCCGAGATCAGCCACCCACTCAGCGAACCGGCCACGCACACCGTCCCGCCGCGGCGGACCAGGCGCAACGAGTCCGTCGCCGTGCGAGCCCCGACGAGATCCAGCACGTAGTCCGGACCCTCGGGCCAGACCGCGTGCACGCTCGCCGCGAGCGATCCATCGTCGTCGAGCAACACGTGGTCGACACCGGCCGCGGCCACCGTGTCGATCTTGCCGTGCCGCCGAGTCGTGGCCGCGATCTCGATGCCACACCCGGAGGCGATCGACGCGGCCGCCATCCCCACCGACGAGGTCACGCCACGGATCAGCAACCGCCCCCGGGCATCCGGCGCGACCCCCAGCGCATCCAGTGCGCCCTGCGCGGTCAGGTATGTCTCGGGTAGCGCGGCCAGCACCGCCCACGGCAACGTGGTGGTGACCGGCATCAGCAGCGAATTCGGCAACAACGCGTACTCGGCGTAGCCGCCGTCGAATGCCCGGCCCATCTCACCCATCACCGCCGCGACGGTCGCGCCGACCGGCAACGAGGGGTCGGTGGAGGCTGCCACGATTCCCACGCATTCGATCCCGAGCACACGGGGGAACCGCACGTTCGGGGAATGCCCTTGACGGGTTCGCAGCTCCGAGCGGTTCAAGCCCGCGCCCTGCACCCGCACCAGGCTCCAGCCCTCGCGCACCGCCGGTACCGGCAGCTCACGGATCTCGAGCACCTCCGGGCCGCCCGCCCGCAGGCAGACCGCCGCCCGCATCGTCGTACTCGTCGCGTACCGCATCGCGTCGGCAGCGCCGTCTGATCGAAGAACATCACGCATGCGTCCACTGTCGCCGCAAGACCGTGCGGCCGACCACCGATAGAATGCCAACTCATGCCCGTTGGCCGCCAACTTCCCCGGCCCGGTCCGGCATCCCGGCTGATGCCGTCGGCAGGGGTGCATCTGTGGCCTTCGGGGGGAACGATTTCGGCGCATTCGCATGCCCGTGGACATCTGGTGTACGCGGCCCGTGGCGTCCTGTCCGTGCACACCGAACGGGGCACATCGATCGTTCCCGCCAATCGCATCGCCTGGACTCCCGCCGAGTTCACGCACTATCACCGCGCGCACGGCGACACCGATATGCGGATCGTCTTCCTGACCCCCTCCCTGGCCCGGCTCGTACCGGGCCATCCCGCCGTGTTCCTGGCCTCCGACCTCGCCCGGGAAATTCTGCTCACCCTCACCGGCCCCCGCGAGCACGACCGCGCCGCACGCGCTCGCCTGCATCGCGTCCTCGTCGATGAACTCCAGGAAGCACACGAGCAGCCACTCGTGCTGCCGCAACCCCGCGACGACCGACTGCGAGCCGTCGCGCGGATGCTCTACGACAACCCCGCCGACAACACGCCACTGGCCGAGATCGGGCGCGCGATCGGAGCCAGTGCCCGCACCCTCAGCCGCCTGTTCCACCACGAGCTCGGCATGACCTTCTACGAGTGGCGCACCCAGCTACGCATCTACCACGCACTGGTGTTGCTCGCCGACGGCCACGACACCACCCGCGTAGCGCACGCCTGCGGCTGGGCCAACCCCAGCAGCTTCACCGCAGCGTTCACCCAGATCGTCGGCACCACCCCGGGCCGCTACCGCACCGGTCACCGCCACCGCGCCGCCCCATGACCGGTCGGCGCATCTGGGCCCTGTTCCCGTAGAGCGACGGCGAACGACATGGCGCGCCGTCACACGCTCCCTTCCCGGCGGACGCAGAAGGCACCTGCGGCAGCCGCCAGGACCGCTGCCTGCGCGGCCCGTTCCGGGAGTTGCGGGTCCGGATCGGCACGCAGAAGCACGATCTCGTGGTAGAGCGGCGCCGTGGCGGCGATCAGCAGGCTCCGCGCGTCCGTGTGCTGTGCGGGGAGTTCACCGCGCTCGATGGCGCGCTCGACGAGGATCTCGCACTGGGCGTACCGGTCCGTCCACAGCCGCGTCTGGGCCCGCGCGGCCTGTTCGGAATGGAACGAGGCGGCCATCAAGGCGACAGCGAGCGACGGTTGTACGACGAGGGATTCCCGAATCTCCTGGTTGAGGGCCGTCAGATCGCCACGCAGCGAGCCGGTGTCCGGCGGCTGCCAGTCGATTTCGCCGGCGGCGTCGATGACGTCCACGAGCAGGCCGCCGACATCGCGCCAACGCCGATAGACCGTGGCGCGGTGTACTCCGGCCCGCGTCGCGACACCCTCCATCGTGAGTCGTTCGTGACCGCCTTCGGCGAGTTCGGCGCGCACCGCATCGAGAACCTGGGCGCGGATGCGGGCGGTGCGACCGCCCGGACGGCGGTCGGTCGTCGTGTCCCATGAGTCTGTCATCGGCAATCAGTATCCGGTTGATCAAGGCGGCATGGCTGTGCCAGCATCTTAATGCGACAGATGTCGCTCTAGGATCCAGTGGAGAGGAACCGCCTTCGCGATGCCGCCCGTTCCCGCCGACCCCACCGTGCTGCACCCGATGCCCGAGCACCCGCGCGTGGTCCTGCTCCGGCCGTTGGTGAAGTCGCCGCTGATCGAGGTCGGCGACTTCTCCTACTACGATGATCCCGACGACCCGACCGCGTTCGAGACGCGCAACGTCCTGTACCACTACGGTCCCGAGCGGCTCGTCATCGGCAAATACTGCGCGCTGGGGACAGGCACCCGGTTCATCATGAACGGCGCCAACCACCGCATGGACGGCCCTTCCACCTTTCCGTTCCCCACCATGGGTGGCTCCTGGGCAGAGCACTTCGATCTGATCACCGACCTGCCCGGTCGGGGGGACACGGTCGTCGGCAACGACGTGTGGTTCGGCCACGGCGTCACGGTCATGCCCGGTGTACGCATCGGGTACGGCGCGATCGTCGCCGCCGGCGCCGTGGTCACCGGCGACGTCCCCGACTACGGCATCGTCGGGGGCAACCCCGCCCGGCTCATCCGCACCCGTTACGACGCCGCGGACATCGCCCGGCTCGTCGCCCTGGCGTGGTGGGACTGGCCTTTGCAGCACATCACCAGGCACATACGGACGATCATGTCGGGAACCGTCGCCGACATGGAGGCCGCCGCCGCTGAGATCGACCGGCCCTGACAACGAGCCCGCACCCGTCCCGCGCCAGAAACGAGTGTCACCCATGTCCCCTCGCCGCGCCCATATCGCGATGGTCGGCATCCCCATCGTCAGCCATGTCCTGCCCAGCCTCGCGCTCATCCGCGAGCTGGTCGCGCGCGGGCACCGGGTCACCTACGCCAACGACCCGTTCGTGGCCGACCGGATCGAGTCCACCGGCGCGGAACTGGTCGCGTGCACCTCCACGCTGCCCGTCGCGGACAACGACTGGCCCACCGATCCCATCGCCGCGGCGGCCCTCTTCCTCGACGACGCCGTGCAGGCGCTGCCGCAACTGCGCGCCGCCTACGACGACGATCCGGCCGACCTGTACCTCTACGACATCGGCGCCTACGCCGCGCGCGCCCTCGCTGAAGCGCAGGGCCGTCCCCTCGTGCAGCTGTCCCCGACGTTCGTCGGCTGGGACGGCTACCAGGAGGAAGTCGCGGCGCATCTGCGGAAGCTGCCGGGCGCCGACACATACCGGGACAGGTTCGGGCGGTGGCTCGCCGACTGCGGGGCGGCCACCACGGACGTGGACACGTTCTCCGGCCCGCCCGCCCGGGCCATCGCCCTCATCCCGCGCGCGATGCAGCCGCACGCCGATCGAGTCGACACCGGCACGGTGACCTTCGTCGGCCCCTGCTTCGACAGCCGAGCGGACACCGGCGGCGGGACCCGTCCGGCGGCCGCAGATTATGTGCTGCTGATCTCGCTCGGTTCGGCGTACACCCGCCGACCGGCGTTGTACCGCCAGTGCATCGCCGCCTTCGGGGACCTGCCCGGCTGGCATGTCGTACTCCAGATCGGCAAGTACACCGGCCCGGAGGAACTCGGCGCCATTCCGCCCAACGTCGAGGTGCGCTCCTGGGTCCCGCAGCGGGCGATCCTGGAACAGGCCGACGCCTTCGTCACCCACGCCGGCATGGGCGGCTGCGGCGAAGGGCTCCACGCCGGCGTCCCCATGATCGCCGTGCCGCAGGGTGCCGAGCAGTTCATGAACGCCGACCGGCTCGTGGAACTCGGCGTCGCCCGCCGCGTGGACACCGCCGACGCGACCGCCGAGACCCTCCGCGCGGCGCTGAACGACCTGGTCACGGATTCGGAACGGATCGGCCGATCCAAGCAGTTGCAGGCCGCGGTCCGGGCCGAGGGCGGCACGCCGCGCGCCGCTGACCTCATCGAGGACATCCTGTCCGCCGCCGGAGGCCCCGAGCTGTGAGCACTGCGGCTTTCCTCGCCAGCTGGCGCCGACGTCATTCGAGGACCTGTAGCTGCGGGACAAGCGCGGGAACTCCGTCCAGCGGCACCGTCAGGTCGTCGCGGGTTCGGTGACGCGGCGGACCGGGCGGATGCGGATGCCGAACTCCGGGCGCAGGTTCACCGACGCCAGCGGCACCACCGGGTGGGTGGCGTCGAGTTCGAGCCGGAACCGCTGCACCGTCATGGCGAGGATCAGCACCATTTCCGTCATGGACATGTCCTTGCCCAGGCAGATGCGCGGGCCGCCGGAAAACGGGAAGAACGCGAACTTGTGCCGCTCGGCCACCGCGGCGTCGGCGAAACGCTCGGGACGGAATTCCTCCGGGTCCTCCCACAGCCGCTTGTCGCGGTGGATGTAGTACATGCACAACGTGACTCGCGCGCCCGCCGGCACGTGGTAGCCGCCGATCTCGTCATCGGCGATGGGCGTGCGCTCGACGATCCACGCGGGCGGGTACAGCCGCATCGTCTCCTCGATCACCATGCGGCAATAGCTCAGCTGTCCCAGATCCGCGAAGGACGGGGTGCGGTCGCCGAGTACGGTCCGCACCTCCTCGGCCAGTTTCTCCTGGATCTCGGGATGGGTGGCCAGCAGGTAGCAGGCCCACGACAGCGCGTTGGCCGGGGACTCGTGCCCGGCCACGAGCAAGGTCTTGATCTCGTTGAGCAGGTCCTCCTCGCGCATGCCCTGCCCACCTTCGTCGCGGGCGCGCACCAGCGCGGTGAGCACATCGGTGGTGTCGCCGCCGCGGCGGCGTTCATCGATGAGATGGCGCACCACCTCGTCGAGTTCGCCCACCTTGCGCGCGACCCGGCGCGCCTCCGGGGTCGGGAACGACTGCGGCAGTTTCACCGGCGCGTTCACCCGCTTCATGATAAACGCGAACGCCGCGCGCATCGCGTCGGTCACCTGGGTGGTGCCGGTGGACAGGTCGATGCTGAACAGGATGCGGCCGGTCACCGCGAGCAGCAGCTTGACGAAGTCGTCGTAGATGTCGCGGAACTGCCCGGACGCGGCGTCCCAGTCGTCGAGCATCGCCGCGGCGCTGTCGGTGATGTCGTCGGCGAAACCCTTGACGTGCGAGTGGGAGAACGCCGGGGAGATGAGTTTGCGCTGTTTACGCCAGTACTCCAGGTTGTTGGTGGTCAGCTGCCCGTCGCCGAGCAGGATGCTGAACTCGTCGTAGATCGGGCTCTTGCGGTAGTTGGTGTAGTTGTCCTTGAGGACGTACTCGGTCATCGCCGGGTCCGCGACGAGGTAGACCAGCATCGGGCCCGCCTTGACCCGCACGACGTCGCCGTAGCCGTCCAGCAGCGCGCCCACCGTAGTCAGCGGGTTCTTCGCCAGTTTCGGGAGCATGCGTCCGGTTTCCACCAGACCGGGCCCGGGTGCTTTCATGGTCCGACCTTTCACTTCAAGAGCTTGGAGTGCTTGCGCAGCTGGTTCACGTAGTCCTGTTTCTCCACCACCAGCGGGTACTGGTCGGCGTGATAGAGCCGCAGCCCGGCATACAGGTCGGGCTGGGGGCCCCGGGCGGCGCGATCGAAACGCTCGACCCGGCGGGGATCGCTCGCCTTGGCGCGCAGGTACTCGGCGACCAGTCCGGCTTGTTTCTCGTAGACGTCCCAGTGCGAGCCGATCGGGCGCACCATCCCGACCACGAAAAGGTTCCGAGGGTGCGGCGGGAAGATGTTCAGATACAAGCCCGGTCGCAAGCTGCCCTCCGGCCAGTTCAGCTCGGCCCGGTCGACGACGGGATAGTTCGGCACGAACCCCGTCGCCAGCACCACCAGGTCGACCTTCTCCTCGGTGCCGTCGGCGAAGGTCACCCGGTCGTCGTCGATCGCGGTGACATCCGGTTTGGGCGTGATGTCGCCGTGGGTGTAGTGATGGTGCAGCTGGTCGCCGAGCATCGGGATGACGATGCCCGCACCGAAATCGGGCACCGGAAGCCCGAACGAGCGGGAGCGGCCGCGCAGGTAGGAGAACAGCCGCTCGAAGGCCCGCTTGCGCAGCGGCCGCCACATCCGGCCTTGGAGCATGCTGTCGGTCGGGCGGCCCAGCATGTACTTGGGCATGCAATAGAACCCGCGCCTGCTGCTGTGCAGGGTCAGCGCGGCATTGACCGCGCAGTCGGACAGGATGTCGGCCGCCGACTGCCCGGCCCCGATCACCAGCACCCGCTTGCCGAGCACCTGTTCGGGCGTGCGGTACTCGCTCGAATGCAGCACGGGCACCGTGCCCGAGCCGGGGATGTCGACGCGACGCGGCGTACGGTCGTGCCCGGTGGCGATGACGACACCCGCGTAGCGTCGCTCCGACCCGTCGGCCAGCGTCACCGACCAGCCGTCCGCGCCCGGCTCGACGCGTCGCACCGCGGTGTTCAACCGGATACGCGGCCACAGATCGAAGGCGTCGGCGTAGGAGTGCAGATAGCGCAGCACCAGTTCGTGCCCGGGATAGTCGGGATAGTCCTCGGGCATCGGAAAACCCGAGAACGCTTGCACCCCTTTGGAAGCGATCACGTGGGTATTGCGGCTGACCGGTGAATCGGGCCGTCGGGCGTCCCAGATCCCGCCGATTCCGTCGGCCGCTTCTAGCACCTCGAAATCCAAACCCGCCGCGGCGAACTCGCGTGCGGTGGCCAAACCGGCCGCGCCCGCGCCGATCACGCAATAGGTGCTCATCTGTCCCCTCTCCGCTGCCCGCTGGCCTGACCGCTCATGCTGTGTTCGATTTCGGCATGTGCGGGGCCTTGCGTGGTTACGCTTCGCTGCCGCCTCCGGGCCTGACCGCTCATGCTGTGTCTGTTGTCGGCATGTGCGGGGCCCTGCGTGGTTACGCTGCGCTGCCGCCTCCGGGCCTGACCGCTCATGCTGTGTTCGATTTCGGCATGTGCGGGGCCTTGCGTGGTTACGCTGCGCTGCCGCCTCCAGGCCTGACCGCTCATGCCGCGCCGACCCGTTCGGTTCGGGGAGTGTCTTCCTGCGGCGGCGCGGGTTCCGGCTCGGTGCCCGCGCTCGCCCGCCAGGCCACAACGAAGCAGGCGACGTAGATGACCGTTTGCGCCACGAGCGTGAAGTAGACGTTCTCGTTGTAGACCGCGATGATCAGCCAGGCCACGGTGAGCAGGGCGACGGTGCGTTTGCCGCCGCGCATCAGCCCGGCGTACACCGCCAGCATCCACACCGCGCCGACGGCGATGTACACCCACGGCCCGAACGGGGCGCGGAACGACGCCAGCGTCAGCACCGCCAGCCAGATGGCCAGCTGCTCCGCGCGAACCCGAGGGCCCTCGGCCCCGGCGGACAGCCGCCGGTGGATGCGGATCGCCGTGACGGCCACCAGAATCAGCAGCAGCAAGGTGTAGACGTTGGTGATCACGCGGGCGGGGCCGACGGGGTCGCCGATGTCCCAGCCCATGATGTTCGCTTTGTACGGCAGCCCGAACGGCGAATAGTTGACCAGCTGGTTGGCCCGTTCCACCAGCACGAACTGGTGGAATTCCCCGCTGGCCAGCCGCTGCCAGGTGCCGTCGGACAGGAACTGCCGCCACGGCTCCCAGCCGAAGATCGCCAGCGTGGCCAGCGAATACAGCCCACCGAACACCGCGGTCCACACCGCGGGCCGCCACCGTCGCTGGACCAGCAGATAGACGAGCAGGATCGCCGGGGACACCTTGGCGATGATCGCAAATGCAAGCGCCGCGCCGCCGAAGATGTTGCGCCGCAGCTGGAACAGGACCATGGCCCCCGCGCCACCGACGTACAGCACCAGCACGTGGATATTGCCGATCTGCAAGGTCGCAAGCGTCGGCAGGCTGAGCCACACGACCGGGGTCAGCGCCGCCAGCACTCCGCCCTGCCTGCCGCCGATCCAGCGGGCGATGGCGAACATGGCCACCAGCACGATCGCCACGTACAGCGAGTAGTACAGCGCGCGCAGCGTCGCGAAATCGTGGCTGAACAGCAGCAGCAACCGCGGCAGCAGCAGGAACGGCGGCGGGTAGAGGTAGGCGTCGCGATCCTGCGGGGTCACCGCGGGCAGCACCGAATCCGCCTGGGGCGATTCGTAGCGGTGACGGTCGTAGAGACCGGCCGGGTCGTGTTCGGCCATGAGCGCGCCGCTGACGTATCCGGACAGGTGGGTCTTCTTGACCAGGAAGTCGTCGTCGGCCGACAGCGAGGCGTCCACGTTGTCGGCGTCGAGGATGAACTGCGTCAGCCGGGCCAGCACCGCGACCACGAGCAGGATCACCACGCTCCACAGCACCCGCACCACGATCGGTTTGCCGCGCATCACCTGCCGCCACTCCTCGGGCACGGTCGGCACGAACAGCACGAACAACACCGCCGCGCACGCGATACCGAGCACCGCGGTCACCGGCCCCGGTAGGCCGGTGAGCGAGAGCGCGATCATCACGACGGGGACGAGAATGCCGACGACGAACACCGCGTACATCGCGGCGAAGTAGTCGAGTGAACCCCGGAACCGGGTCCATGTCCTGGATATCATCTGCACCTACGGCTTTCGGTTCCCGCGTCGCCCGGTTCGGGCCGCGCGGACGGTCTATCTGGTCGCTGCTGCGGTGTGCTCGGCCAGCAGCGGAACGACCTGCGCCACCACCTCGCCCGGGGCGGGTGCGGCACGCAGGTCGGCGCCGATCTGCTCGGCGGCGGCGCGGTAGCGGGGTTCGCGCAGCAGCGCGCGGATCGAGGCGGTCAGCGCTTGGATGTCGCCTTGACCGGTGGGCGTCTCGGCGGCCAGCCCGGCCCCGCTGCGCACCAGGCCGCGGGCGTAGTCGAACTGGTCGAACATCTGGGGCAGCACCAGTTGCGGCAACCCGAACCACCCCGCGGTGAGGCCGGTGGTCGAGCCACCGTGGTGCACCAGCAGATCGCAGCCGGGCAGGAACAGGTTCAGCGGAACCTCTTCCACGACCCGCACATGGCCGGGCAATTCACCGACCGTGGCCCGGTCGGGCGCCGACAGCGCGACGACCACCTCGGCGTCGTCGATGTCGCCGAGCGCCGCGAGCACCGACTCCAGTGGCCGCGGCCCGGTCAGGCCCAGCGTGCTGCCGCCCATACAGACCGCGATCCGCTTGCGGCCCCGCTCGGCGCGGTGCCACGTCGGCAACGCGCCGGTGCCGTTGAACGGTACGTAACCCAGCGGCGTGCCCGGCACGGCGTCGGGCGCCTGCAACCTCGGCGGGCAGATGTCGAGCACCGCCACCGGATCGGCCAGCCGCGTGCCCGCCTCGGCGGCGAGCGCTGCGGTGCGTTCGGTGAAGGGCCCGCCGGTGGGGTCGATTCCCCAGCGGTGCACCAGGACCGGCAGATCCAGTTCGGCGCCGAGCGCACGGCCGACGGTGGCCAGCGGATCGGTCAGGACGACGTCGGCTTGCCAGTCGGTGGCCACCTCCGCGAACGTCTCGAGGTATCGGCGGGCATGGTTGTGCCAGTTCTGCGCGGCGACCTGCCACAGGCCCTGTCCGCTGGACTGATCGCGGTCGGCGAACAGCGGAAGCGGGAACATGCCCGGATTAACCTGGGTGCGCAACTGGTCCATCGGCACGTTCAGCGCGGTCAGCTCGACGGCGTTGAGGCCGGAGCGCAGCGCCGTGGCCGTCACGTCGTTGCGCGAGGCGACCAGCACTTCGTGGCCGGCCAGCCGCAGCGCCCAGCAGAACGGCACCATCGCCAGCAGGTGACCCGACGAGGGCACCGGCACGACAAGAAACTTCATCCGATCACTCCTTCGGCTTCATCCACTCCATCGGATTGGTGTGCCGAGGCACCCATGATGGAGCCGATTGCTCGGCATTGCGGCGTTTTTCGATCACCACGATGTTGTGGTAGAAGTGCAGCGCCCCGATCCAGTCGTCGAAAGCGCCTGCCACGCGGCCGGATTCCTTCTCGAATTCCTGTTGGTGCAGACCGTCTACCAGGGTTTTCAGGTAGCCGATGGTGGTGGCCGGATCGTTGGTGGCGGTGCTGCTGCCGCCCCAGCCCGACCAGTAGGAGGTCTGGGTG
Source organism: Nocardia sp. NPDC019219 (assembly GCF_040632645.1). Lineage (NCBI taxonomy): Bacteria > Bacillati > Actinomycetota > Actinomycetes > Mycobacteriales > Nocardiaceae > Nocardia > Nocardia sp. NPDC019219. The sequence goes on from NZ_JBEYCG010000005.1 coordinate 275,082, forward strand.
TCCTCCACCACGTACAGCCCGCCCGGCCGCAGGTGCGCGAACAGCGCCTGGAACGAGGCGATGACGTCACCGCTGATGTGACTGCCGTCGTCGATGATGATGTCGAACGGGCCGAGCGAGCTGCCGAGCCCGTCGAGGAACGCCGGATCGCCCTGATCGCCGCGCAGCGGTTGCAAGCGCGGCTCGGCGATGCCGGACTTGTCGAAGAAGTCCAGCCCGAAGATCAGGCCCCGGCGGAAGTACTGCTTCCACATCCGCAGTGAGGCGCCGCCGACATCGGGCGCGGTGTATCCGCCGATGCCCAGTTCGAGGACGCGCACGCGGCTGTCGCGCAGGGGTGCGAAGTGGCGCTCGTAGTGCTGGGTGTACCAGTGCCCGCCCCACTTGTCCGAACCGAAGTGCAGCGACAGCGCGTTGAGGTCGTAGTGGTGCGGGCGGCAGGCGGTGACGATACGGTCGGCGGCGACCGCCGCGGCGTCGCGGGCCAGCCGCCACGGATCGTCCGGGGCGAAACTGCCCGGCCCCGGCTCGTCCTTGATCGCGATGGCGCGCGTGCCGAGCGCGGCGTCGGGCGGGCCGTAGACCGCGCGCAGCAGTTCCACCAGATCCTGCCGCACCACCAGCCACGGATCCTCCAGCGTGCCGGGAGCGACGGCGGGGTCGTCGGCGCCGACGGTGAGCAGGTAGTCCAGCTGCTTGCCCTCGTGGGTCAGCTCGAATACCGCCGTCACCGGTTGTCCGGGCCGGGGTCCGTAGTTCGCACGCCAGGCGATCTCTTTCAGCACCGCGTCGGCGACGGTCTCGGTGCCGATCTCGCCGATCCGCGCGGCGGTCTCCTCGTAGACGCCGTCGGCGACGGAGATCAAGTGGGCGGCGAGGACATTCTCGTCGTTCAAGGTCACGTCATCCATCCGTTCCGCCGGTGCGCACCGGCCTCGATTCCTCCACCAGGCGCACGCCCTCGGCGACGAGCATGGCGCGCACCATGCCGTGGAAATCCACCGAAGGACGCCACCCGGTCCGCTCGCGCAGCCTCGTCGCGTCGCCCGCCAGCGGTTGCCTGCCGCGGGTGAGCACCGAGGAACGTTCGCGGACATGGTCGTTCCAGTCCAGTCCGGCCATGCCGAACGCCGCCGCGCAGAACTGCGCGACCGTGTGGTGTTCGCCGGTGGCGACGACGAAGTCGTCCGGCTCGTCGAGGGCCAGGATCCGTGTCATCGCCTCGACGTAGTCCGGTGCGTATCCCCAGTCGGCGCCCGCGTCCACCTTGCCCACCTCCACCGTGCCGGTCTCGCCGCGCTGGATCCGGGCGACGGCGCGCACGATCTTGCGGGTGACGAACTTCTCCGCGCGCAAGGGCGATTCGTGGTTGAACATGATCCCCGCCGCCGCGAAGACGCCCCGGGCGCGGTAGGCGCGGCAGGTCAGCAGGCCCGCCGCCTTGGTCACGCCGTAGATCGAGTCCGGTCGCAGCCCGCTGCGCTCGTCGCACACCGCGGCGGCGTCGGAGCCGAAGATATGCGACGAGGCCGCGTAGAACAGCCGGGTGCCGGTGCGGTGCCGGTCGATCGCCTCCGCGAAGTGGTGCACCGGCAGCGTGTTCACCCGGTGCGAGGCGCGGGCCAGTTCGCGCGGGTCGCCGTGGTCGTCCTGCGAGGAGTGCTGCACCGCCGCCAGCAGGTACACCTGCGCGGGGCGTTCGGTGGCGATCAGTTCCTCGACCGCGGCCGCGTCGGTGATGTCGACGGGGCCGGCGCGGCCGATCCGCAGCACACGTTCGCCGCGCGCGGCGAGCAGGTCCGACAGCAGCGTGCCGTCCTGCCCGGCCGCGCCCGTGACGACGACGGTCATCTCACACCACGTCCAGTTCCGGCAGCGGGAACACCAGCCGCCCGCCCGCCGCGCGGAAGGCGCTCTCCCGCTCCAGCATCATGGTTCGGAAATGCCAGGGCAGCACGAAGAACTGGTCGGGCGCCAGCTCCCGCGCCTGTGTCTCGGAGACGATCGGGATCGCGCTGCCCGGGGTGAACTTGCCGAACTTGTCGTCGTTGACCTCCGCGATGCACGGCAGGTCCTCCGGGCCGATCCCGCAGTGCTGCAGCACCACGTTGCCTTTCGTGGAGGCGCCGTAACCGAGCGTGCGCAGACCGGCCTTGCGGGAGCGGTCGAAGAAATCGCGCACCTGCTCGCGGTGCTGGTCGACCCGTTTGGCGAAGTCGGCGTATGGCTGGGAGGTGTGCAGCCCGAGCGCGGACTCCTCCTGCCGCATCCGGTCCAGCACCGCGGCATCGGCAGCCGACGCGACCCCTCGCTTGCCCAGCGTGAGCGCGAAGCTGCCGCCGTTGACGGCATTGCGTTCCACCTCGAGCACCACGAATCCGCACCGCCGCGCCATCCACTCGATCTGGTCGAGGGTGTAGTACTCCAAGTGCTCGTGACAGATCGTGTCGTAGGAGGTGGTGGCCAGCATCGCGGGCAGATAGCTCTGTTCGAGCACCCAGACGCCGTCGTCGGTGAGACTGTCGTACACCGCGCCCATGAATTCCAGCGGATTCGGCACGTCGTAGAACATGGCGATCGAGGTGATCACCTTGGCCCGTCGCCCCTCCAGCACCGATTCGGCCAGTTCGCGGGTGAAGTAGCCGGTCACCAGCCGCACGTGCGGCGGATAGAACCGGCGGAACTTCTCCCCCAGCGGGTCGATGCCCAGAATCGTCGCCGACCCTTCGGGGTAGGCGCGCAGCAGCGTCGCGTCGTTGCTGCCGATGTCGATCACCAGATCCTGCGGCGACAACGGCACCCGCTGCCGGATGCGGGCCACCCGGTGGGCGAGGTGGTCGATCATCGAGCGGTTCAGCCCGGAGCGGTATCCGTAGCCGGGGGAATACATTTCGTCGAAATCGGCCGTGTGGCGCAACTGCACCAGCCCGCACTCCGCGCTGCTCTCGGGCACACAGCGCACCAACTCCAACGGGTAGCGCGGCACCTCGGTCGGATCGGTGGCCGGGAACACCCCGGTCAACGCCATGGTGCCGAGATCGACCACCGACTCGAGCCGGGTGTTCCCGCACACCCGGCAGGCCTGCACCGCCACTGCTTGCGTCACGCGTTCTCCATATCGTGGGCGACCATCAACTCGACCAGTTCGGTGAAACTCGTACGGGGTTCCCATCCGAGCTTCTCGCGCGCCTTGCTCGGATCACCGGTGAGATGATGCACCTCGGCGGGCCGGAAATAGGTCGGATCGACCTCGACCAGCACCCGCGACGTCCGCCGGTCGATCCCTTTCTCCGCCAAACCTGTTCCTTCCCAGACCAATTCGACACCGGTGGCCGAGAAGGCGGTCTCGCACAGCTCACGCACGCTGTGTGTCTCGCCGGTGGCGATGACGTAATCGTCGGGTTCGGCCTGTTGCAGCATGAGCCACATCGCTTCGACGTACTCCTTGGCGTATCCCCAGTCCCGGCGGGCGTCCAGGTTGCCGATATAGAGCTTGTCCTGTTTGCCCTGCGCGATGCGCACCGCGCCGCGAGTCACCTTGCGGGTCACGAAAACCTCTCCGCGCCGGGGTGATTCGTGGTTGAACAGGGTGCCGTTGACCGTGTACATGCCGTAGGCCTCGCGGTGGTTCACCGTGATCCAGTACGCGTACAGCTTCGCCACGGCGTACGGCGAGCGCGGATGGAACGGTGTCTGCTCGCTCAGCGCCACGTCGTGCAGCCCGCCGTACAGCTCGGAGGACGAGGCCTGGTAGAACCGGGTCGCGATGCCGGTCTTGCGGATCGCGTCCAGGATGCGCAGCGTGCCGATCGCGTTGGTCTCCGCGGTGAACTCCGGGATCTGGAACGAGATGTGCACGTGCGACTGCGCGCCCAGGTTGTAGATCTCGGCCGGCCGCACGTCCTCCAGGATCCGGTTGAGACTGCTGGAATCCATGAGATCCCCGTAATGCAGAAACAGCCGGCGTTGGGAATGCGTATCGGAATACAGGTGGTCTATCCGATCGGTATTGAAATTCGAGGCACGCCGGATAATCCCGTGCACCTCATATCCTTGCTGCAACAGGAATTCCGTCAGATAAGACCCGTCCTGGCCCGTGATGCCGGTTATCAGCGCCTTTCTCATCAAACCTCCAACCCCGAGACTAACGGGTCGCAAAAAAGCGGGCAATACCTATCTTTCGGTCGCCGCCGGTATTAGAATTCGATTGCATGAGCGCGGCCTCCGAAAAAACTCTGGTAATGATTCCGACGTACAACGAGCGTCGCAACGTGGGCCCGTTGCTCGCTCAGATCCTGGAACAGGGCTCCGATTTCGACGTCCTGTTCGTCGACGACAATTCTCCGGACGGCACCGGAGATCTGCTCGATGAGCTGGCCCGACAGCACGCGCCCCGCATCCATGTGCTGCACCGGGCCGGTCGCCAGGGCGTGGGCTCCGCACACCAGGCCGGTATCCGCTGGGCTTACGCGCAGGGATATGCGCACATCATCACGATGGATTCCGATTTCGCGCATCCGCCGTCGTATCTTCCGGCATTGCGCGCCGCCGCTGCGGGGTTCGACGTCGTGGTCGGATCGCGGTATCTGAAAGAGGACAGCCTGGCCGACTGGACTCCCTTCCGCAAGATCCTCACCCGGGTCGGGCATTTTCTGACCGTGACACTGTTGCGGATGCCCTACGATGCCACCGGCGCGTTCCGATACTACCGGCTGGACGCCGTTCCGGTGGCGGTTTTCGATCGCGTCCGATCGACCGGCTACTCCTTCTTCTTCGAAAGTCTCTACATTCTCGCCACGAATGGCTTCCGGATCGAGCAGGTGCCGATCCATGTCCTCAACCGCACCGCGGGCGCGTCCAAGATGCGCACCCGCGACGTGGCGACCAGCGTGCGTTTCCTGCTCACGCTGTGCGCGGAGAAGTACCTGCGCCCCAGCAGGCATCGCGTCACCTCGCCGGTGCACCGCTGACCCTCCGCCCGGCCAGCCAGTCGATCACCGCCGCCGCCTCCGGCCAGTCCGGGCCGGTGGCGGTGATCGGGAACTGGTCGTCGACATAGTCTTTGGCGAAGGGCGAGTGCGAGCCCACCGCGTCGCGCACCTCGGACAGCGTCACGGTGGTGCGTGCGCCGACCTCGCGCAGTCCGGTGTCGCCGAGGTGGCCTGTGATCCACTCGGCGCACCAGTCCACGGGGGCGAAGCTCTGCCGTGAGCGGCCACTGGCGAACACCGGACGGTCGGCGGCCATGTCCGCCAGCACGCCCTTGCGGTAGTCCCCGCCGTACATCGGGCCGAGCCGCACGACGAGCGTGTCGGGGCCAGAACACAGCTGCTCCGCCTCCGCGCGATGGCGGCCGTAGACCGTGTCCAGCTGGGTGCGCGCGGAGATGCTGCTGATCTGCACGAACCGCTCCCAGCGCCACTGCTCACGCAGCAAGCGCGTTTTGTCCACCGTCTCCCGCCGGTCTTCCTCGGGATGCTGTTCGGCCCAGAACCTCTTCGACGGGCAGGCGGCATTGATCAGCACGTCGTAGCGACCTGCCGTGCGATGCCGTTCGTGGTCGGCGCGCAGCACCGGCACCACCTCCGTCCGGCCGTTCCGCTCGAGCGCTTCCACCAGCGCGGAGCCCACGTATCCGGCGGCGCCCGCCACAGCCACACGTAACCGGCTCACCTCGAGTCCCTTCCAGGAGTCACGAGACTCCATCGGCGCGCACGGGGGCCGGGCATACCGGGCCGGCATGCTCCTGCGTGGCTTCGCTGTCCGGTCGCGGCGTTCACGCGCCGTTGCCTTCCAAGGTGTGCGGCAGCGGCGCCACCTGCACGATCGGCGGATCGCACTCGTCCCACGGCTTGGTCAGCATGGCGACGAACGTCAGCGGGGTGATCGAGTACACGGTGTGCATCACCCCGATCGGTGTGCGGGTGCAGATGCCCTTGCCGACGTGGATGAACTCCTCGGGGCAGTCCGGGTCCTCGTGGTCGTCCTTGGTCACCAGCACGCCGTTGCCCTCGACGAACAGCAGGTATTCGACGAAATGCGGGTGGTAGTGCAGGCCGCGCACCTTGCCAGGGTGCATGTAGATCAGGTTGAACTCGAGCAGTGGTTCCGGCGGGACCCAGGTGAAAATGCCGCCGCGCCCGTCGCGGACGGTGTCGAGGTTGCACGACGGGGTGAGGACTTCGACCTTCATTACTGCATCCCTTCATCAGGCGGGTACCGCGTCGGGGCGGACAGCGGCGAGCTTGTCCGCGAGCGAGGCGAGCAGCGCGGCGCGCTGCTCGACGAGAAAGAAATGGCCGCCGGGCAGCAGCTCGGTGGAGCGCAGCCCCGGCAGGACGTCGCGCCATGCCTCCAACTGGGTGACCGCGACCTGGCGGTCGTCGCGGCCGCCGAACAGGTGGGCCGGGCACGTCGGGGCGGCGGCGGGGGCGAAACGGTAGTCGTCGAAGATCTCGAAGTCGCTGCGCAGCGCGGGCAGGAACAGCGCCATCACCTCCGGCGTCTCACGCACCTCCGGCGGGATCCCGCCGTAATGGCCGACCGCGGCGGCGAACTCGTGATCCGGCAGTTGCGACAAACGGCCGGGCCTCGGTAGGTGCGGGGCCACCGCGCCGCCGAGGAACAGCGCCCGCGGCGCGACGCCCGCGGGCAGACGGCGGGCGACTTCGTAGGCGGTCAGCGCGCCGAGACTGTGGCCGAAGAATGCGAACGGCAGCTCGGTCAGGGGCAGCACCTGGGCCAGCGCGACGTCGACGAGGTCCGCGAAGCGGCGGATCGGTGTCTGCGCCAGATGCCGCTGCCGGGCGGGCAGTTCGATCACGCAGAGCTCCACCCAGTCGGGCAGGCTGCGCCGCCACGGGGTGTAGGCGGCGGCTTTGCCGCCGGCGAACGGCCAGCAGAACAACCGCAGGGCCGGGGCGCCAGCGGTCTTGCGATGGATGGTCAGCCCGCCCGTCTCGGCCGGGTGCGATGCGACGGGGGCGGCCGACGTTGCGACCGCAGCCGGAGCGATCACTACCGCAGCGGGTTCCGGTTCGATGGTGGCCGGAGGTGTCACCGGTGCGGCGACGTTGTCGGCCGGGATGCTTCCGAGCCCGGGGACGGCCGGTGGTGCCGCCGAATCCGGAGGAGTCGCGGCGCCAGTGGTGGTCGGGGCCGATTCCTCGAGGAGGGCACGCAGATCACCGACCGTCGCGATCCGGGACACCGGCGCATCCAGCGTCGCGAAGAACTTCGACAGCGGCGCGGACGGACCGACCTCGTAGCGCGGTGTGCTCGCGCGCAGTAGTGCGCGCATGTTCGCGGTCCAGCGCACCGGCGCGGAGATCTGGCGGACCAGATGCTCGGCGAGAGTTTCGGGCTGGTGGAACTCCCCGGTGTAGTTCGAGGTCACCGCGACCGCGCGCTCGGCGCGCATGCGCGGCGCGCAGTCGGCGAGGTGCCCGGCGAATTCGGCCTCGATGCCGCGCATCCAGCGGGAATGGAACGGCGCGCTCACCCGCAGCGCAACGAACCGCAGATCCGGATGACGTTCGGCGAGCAGGATGCGCGCGGCCGCGATCGCGTCGCGCGTACCGCTGATGACCAGCTGGTCGGTCGAATTGTCGTTGGCCACCTCGGCGCCCGCCTCGGCCACCAGTTCGGCCACCCCGGCGCCGGTGATGCCCGGCAGGATGAGGGCGGCCATCGCACCCGCGCCCTCCGGCACCGCGCGTTGCATCAGCGCGCCCCGCGTGCGCACGAGCCGGACCCCGTCGGCGAGTTCGAAGACGCCCGCCGCGACCAGCGCGGCATACTCGCCGAGACTGTGTCCGCCGAAAGACACTGCCTTGCTGTCGAATTCGGTTGCCAGCACTCGATAGGCGGCGATCTCCATCGTCAGCACGCACGGCTGGGTGTACTCCGTGCGATGCAGTCGCGGATCCCGCTCGGTGCAGATCCGCAGCAGGTCCTCGCCCACCGCGTCGCTCGCCTCGGTGAACGTGTCGCGTGCGACGCGGAATTCGGCGCAGAAGTCCGCTCCCATCCCGGTCCGCTGGGCGCCTTGCCCTGGGAAGACGACTGTGCACTCGGCGCTCATCGCAGCACCTCCGCGGTCGGCTCGGCCCCGCGCGGCGCGGGGATGTAGCCCACCTCGGCGCAGTGCGTGAGGTAGGTCCGCACCAGTTCCTCGGTCGGCGGGCAGTCGATGCCCGCCGCGCCGAGTACTCGCCGGGTGTAGGCGCAGTCGGCGTAGGAACTCTCCTCGTAGTGGATCGTGCCGAACAACTCGATGCCGTACTTGAACATCTCCAAGGTCTGGCTGTCGTAGACGTCGTCGGTGCCCAGCCGGTAGATCTGCCGGTCGGTGGCCCTGCGGTGGAATTCCTCGAGCGGCACCAGCTCCACTTCGTACCCGGCGCGCTGGACATAGCGCACCACGTCGTAATAGCGGCGGATGTCCGGATTGGTCAGGTGGTAGGTCTCGCGATAGGTGGGACGCTGCGTGGCGATGTGCACCATCGCGGCGCTGACGTAGTCGACCGGGGTGATGTCCCAGTGCACCGGCGTCAGCATCGTCTCGCCGGTCTCGATCATCGTCTTGAGGATGTCGTAGTACGCGCCTTTGACGCTGACCTCGGAGAACGGGTAACGGCCGGTGCGGCTGTCGCCCATGATGTTGCCCGGGCGCACGATGTCCCACAGCAGCCCGCGCTCGCTCGCCGCCCGGATCAGTTTCTCCGACTCGTACTTCGTCTGCTGATAGGGCAGATGGTCGTAACCCTGGCCCAGTTCGAGGTCGCGCTCGGTGAACGGCGGGTTGTTGAAGTTGAGCCGGTCGCCCAGCGCGCTGAAGCTCGACACGTACAGCAGGTACTTGCCGCGCGAACTGAGCGCGAATTCCACGGCGCGGCGGGTGCCTTCGACGTTGATCGGGGCCAGCGCGTCGTAGAAGGTGACCAAGGTGGTGCGGCCCGCGGCGTGGATGGTCAGGTCCACGTCGTCGGCCAGGCGCCGCCAGGTGACCTCGTCCAGGCCCAGTCGTTCACTGGAGACGTCGCCCAGCACCGTGGTGACGCGTTCGGCGAACGCCTCGTCCAGGGTCGCTTCCGGATCGTAGGTGCCGAGGAAGTGCTTGATCCGGCGCTCGGCCGCGGCCACGGTCTTGCCGCGCACCAGGCAGGTCACCCGCACATCGGTGCGGGTGAGCAGATCGTGCAGCAGCTTGCCGCCCAGCACACCGGTGACGCCGGTGATGAACACCGACCGCACCGGGATCGGGGCGTCCATGGTCACTACGGGGATGTCCTGCTGCGCAGCCGTGGCCGCGGCGACCGTGGTGGGGCGCGGCCCCTCCTGCGCCGCGCCGGTGATGATCCCTTCGTCCACCAGGTAGCCCGACAGCGACGCGATGGTCGGATACAGCTCGGTCGACTCCGCCGGGATCTTGACGTCGTAGTGCTTCATCAGGCGGTTGAGCATTCGGACGGTGGCCACCGAGTCGAACCCGAAGTCGGCGAACTCGGCGTCGAGATCGAGATCGTCCGGGTCGGTCTTGGTCAGATCGGCGAAGATGTCGCGGATGTGCTCGGCGAGCCGATCGCGCAACGCGCTGTCGGATTCGTCGCCGGACGGCTCGGTGCCGGCCGGTTCGGGGGAAACGACCGCAGGCGTCTCGACCGGTTCACTCGGAATAGCCTGCTGCGCACTGCCATTGGTGGCATGCCCGTTGCGCAGCTGCGCCTGCGGCACTTCCGTCTCCTGCGCGACGACCGTTTTCGCGACCACCTGCGCGGTCGGGTTCGTGCGCCGGCGATAGTCCGCGGGCACGATCCAGAACCTGCGCCGCGCGAACGGGTAACCGGGCAGGCCGACGATCCGGCCGAAGGGCTGCTCGTAGCCCTGTTCCCAGTCCACAGTCCATCCACCGGCCCACAGCTCGGCCACCCGCGGCAGGTTGCCCGAGCGCAGCAGCGCGCGCACTTCGGCGCGCTCGGCGTCCGACTCGCCGGGCAGTTCGTCGAGGTCGCGGTGGGTGCGGGCCACGCCGTGGAAGACCAGCAGCCCCTCAGCGGGTGCGGGCGCGCTGGAATCGGCGGTGCTGTCGAGCAAGGCGACCAGTTCGGCGGTGGAGGTGGCCACCACCGCGAGGCGATGGTCGAACGCGGCCCGGCCGACGGCCAGCGTCCACGCCACGTCGGGCAGCGACAGCGGGTGGTCGCGCAGCCGGTCGGCGGTGCGGGCGGCCAGTTCCGCGAGCCGGTCGGCGTCGCGCGCCGACAGCACCACGATCCTCGGTCGTCCGTCCTCTGGGGTCGGTGCGGTTGGCTCGGCGTCGGTGAGGATCAGGTGGGCGTTCGATCCGCCCGCGCCGAACGAGCTGACGGCGGTGACGCGCGGGCCCCCGTCATCGAGGCGCGGCCACGGCGTGGGCCGATCGATGACGCGGAACGGTGTCGCCGCGAAGTCGATTCCCGGGTTCGGCGGGTCGCTGTGCAGGTTGGGTGCGATGGTGTCGTGGCGCAGTTGTAGCAGCGCCTTGACCACGCCCGCCGCGCCCGCCGCTGCCTCCAGATGCCCCACACTGGATTTCGCCGAGCCGATGCCGCAGTAGCCGCGCTCGGCCGTCGAGCGGCGATACGCCTTGGTCAGCGCCGCGATCTCGATGGGATCGCCCAGCGCGGTCCCGGTGCCGTGGGCCTCCACATAGCCGATGTCGCCCGCGTCGACGCGCGCCGCGGTCAGCGCCCGGCCGATGAGATCGGCTTGGGCGACGGGGTTGGGGACGGTGAAACCGTTCGTGCGTCCGCCGTGGTTGAGCGTGCTGCCCCGGATCACCCCGTGGATGCGGTCACCGTCGGCGCGGGCATGCCGCAGCGGTTTGAGCACGAGGGTGACCACCCCCTCGCCCGGCACGTAGCCGTCACCGCCCGCTCCGAACGATCGGCAGCGGCCGTCGGTGGATGCCCAGCGGCCGTAGCCCAGCAGCAGGTATTTGCCGGGGTGGATCGACACGTTCACCCCGCCGGCCAGGGCGTAGGCCGCTTCGCCGCGGCGCAGGCTCTCGCATGCCAGATGCAGCGCGGTCAGCGACGCCGAGCACGCCGTGTCCACCGCGAGACTGGGGCCGTTGAACCCGAGGTGGTAGGAGACCCGGTTCGCCACCGCGAAGTATCCCGAGATCGGCACGCCGACGAACGCCTGGTATTCGGCGTAACCCACCCCGGCGAAGACTCCGGCATCGGGCAGGCCGCGTGCGGCGGCGCTGCGGCGCACGCGATCCGGTGAGTAACCCGCGTCTTCCAGCGCGGCCCAGGAGGTCTCCAGGAACAGCCGTTGCTGCGGGTCCATCTCCTCGGCGTCCTTGGGGGTGATGCCGAAGAAGCGGGCGTCGAACTTGTCCACGTCGTCGAGGAATCCGCCCCAGCGCGCGTAGGTGGTGCCGGGTTCGTCCGGGTCGTCGGAGAGGTATTCGCGGTGGTCCCAGCGTTGCGGTGGGACCTCGACGATGCAGTCGCGGCCGGCGACCAAGTTGGCCCAGAACTCGTCGATGTCCCCCGCCATCGGGAACTTGCCCGCCATGCCGATGACGGCGATGTCCTCGGCGTCGTCCGCGCTGTCGGGCGCGGAGGTGGAGGCCGCCGTGTGCGCGGGTGCGACGACGTCGCCGGATGAGGTCGTCTCCGGCTTCGAATCGGTGAGCGCGGCCAGGTGCGGCGCGTGCTCGTCGGCGAGATAGCCCGCGAGGTCGCGGACGGTCTGGTATTCGAAGAACAGGGTGCTGGGCAGCGGGCCGAAATCGGTTTCCAGCCGGTCGTTCATCTTGCTGATGAGGACCGAGTCGATGCCATAGTCCTGCAACGGGATACGGGTGCGGATCCGTTGCGGGTCGAGTCGGCAGTATTCGGCGAGCAGACCTTTGAGGTAGGTCTCGGCGGACTGCCGCAAAGGCAGGGAACCCGGCGAGGTGGATCCGGCATCAGGCGTGAATCCGTGAGCCGCGTGGTCGGCTTCGTTGCGGAGCACGCTGTCATGGGGCGGAGCAGCCGTCGCGGGTGTCTTGTCGGCAATCTCCGAGGGTGCCGAGATGTTTTCGAGAACCGGCTCGGCCGTGGGCGGGGCGGGAAGCATTCCCTCGGCGCTGTCGGACACCCGCAGCTTTCGCGGTGCCGCGCCGGTCGACGGGCTCGTTGCACGCATCGCGGCGAGGCCCGGTGCTTCGCTGTCGGCCGGTTGGGAGACCCCTCGCCGCGAGCGCCCGACCGCAGCCGGCCGCGTGGACGAAGACGCACCCACCTCCGGCGCCCAGCACCTTTCCCGGTCGAACTCGTACCCAGGCAGGTGAATACGGCGCGCGGCGGGATCGGTCCAGCCCGCGTATTCGACCTGAACCCCTTCGACCCACGCCTGTGCCGCCGCTGCCGGGTCGTTCAGCACAGTGGCTCCGGTTCGCTCAGCGGGGGCGTCGATCGTGCCGGTGAAGACCCCGGCGGGCCGATCACCCTCGGCGAAGGCGGCGAGCCGGGCCGCGACGGCGTCCACCGTGTCCGCGACCACCGCGAGGCGATGCTCGAAGCCGCTGCGCCCGAACGCCAGCGTGCGCGCGACATCCGCGAGCACCGCATCCGGATGCGCGGACAGATACCTGCGCAGCGAGCGCGCCATCCGGGTCAAGCTGGTCGTACTGCGCGCGGAGAGCACGATGACCTGCGGTGCGCCCGGCGCGGCAGGCCCGGCGGCTGCCACGGCCGGAGCGTCGTCGACCACCAGGTGCGCGTTGGTGCCGCTGAATCCGAAGGAACTGATCGCGGCTCGCCGGGGTGAACCGTCCCATGCGCGCAGTTCGGTGTTGACGAAGAACGGTGAATCAGCCAGCCCGAGCAGCGGGTTCACCGCGGCGACGTGCAGCGACGGCGGCAACTGTCGGGCGCGCATCGCCAGCAGCACCTTGAACAGACTCGCCATGCCCGCGGCGTGCGAGGCGTGCCCGATATTGGATTTCACCGATCCCACCGGGATGGCGCCGACCGTGCCGGTGTAGCGGCGGAAGGCGGCGGTGAGCGCTTCGATTTCGATCGGATCGCCCAAACGCGTCCCCGTGCCGTGCGTTTCGACGTAGCCGATGGTGGACGGATCGATCCCGCCGTCGCGATACACCGCCAGCTCCAGCTCGGTTTGCGAGCGCACACTCGGCGCGGTGATGCCATTGGTGCGGCCGTCGTGATTGACGCCGATCCCGCGGATCACCCCGTGGATCGGGTCGCCGTCGCGTTCGGCGGCGGCCAGCGGCTTGAGCACGACCACACCGACGCCCTCGGCGATCACGAAACCGTCGGCGTCGGCGTCGAAGCTCGCGCACCGCCCGCGCGGCGACAGCATGCCCATCGACGAGGCGAGCAGGTGGTATTCGGGCGTCACGAACACCGCGACACCACCGGCCAGCGCGAGTTCCGACTCGCCCGAAGCGAGGCTGCGGCAGGCTTGGTGCAGCGCGACCAGCGCGGAGGAACACGCGGTGTCCAACCCGATACACGGACCGGTCAAATCCAGGTGATACGCCACCCGGGCGGGCAGGATGGCCGGGCTGTTGCCGGTGAACAGGTGATGAGACCCGACCGTTCCACTGTTGCGCAGCAGGGTGGCGTAGTCCGACCCCGGCGACCCGGCGAACACACCGCACCGGCTGCGCCGCAACGACTTCGGGTCGATGGCGGCATCTTCCAGGGCCAGCCAGCTGTGTTCCAGGAACAACCGCTGCTGCGGGTCCATGTAGTCGGCTTCGGCGGGCACCAGGTCGAAGAACGCCGGATCGAACTGCTCGACGCCGTCGAGGAAGCCGCCCCACTTGGAGTAGGTCTTGCCCGGTGTGGCCGGCCCCGGCCGGAAGTGATCGGCGATCGGCCAGCGCGTCGCGGGGATCTCGGTCACCGCGTCGTGCCCGGCGGCGAGATTGCGCCAGAACTCGTCGAGGTTCGCCGCGCCCGGGAACTGCCCGGACATGCCGATGATGGCGACGTCCATCGATGCCGACCTCTCGCTGGGCCGCTCGGCGGCGGTTCGGGTGCCGGGCGTCGGCAGGTTCGAGACGGGCGCTGTCCGGGCGCGCGCTGGTGCCCCGGATGCGCTCGTCGCCTCAGCGCCCTCTTGGGCCAGGCGAGCGCTGAGCAGCCGTACCGACGGATGGTCGAACACCACCGTCGGGCGTAGCGCCAGGCCGTACCGGGCGTTGACCCGGTCGATGATCTTCACCGCGAGTATGGAGTCGACCCCGTACTCCGAAAGCGGCAGATCCACCCGCACCTCGCTGCGTGCCACGCCGAGTCCGTCAGCGACTATGGCGGTGAGCTCGGCCTCGAGCGCCTGGGCAGTGCCGGGCTGTGAAGGTGCGGTCACCACCGTGGGTTCGGTCCGCGTCTCGGCCGCTGGTCGGGCGGCGTCTGCTGGGTGGAGCGGCGCGACGGGGGCCGACTCCACGGCAAGCGCGGGGTGGACCTGCGGATCGGCGGCGACTGTCGGCTGAGACTGCACGCCGGAGACAGCCGTGGGCTGGACCTGCAATTCGGCGGCGACCGTGGGTTGGACCTGCGGATCGGCGGCAACTGTCGGCTGAGACTGCGCACCGGAGACGAGCGCAGGCTCGACGTGCAATTCGGCGGCGGCCGCAGGCTCGAGTTCCGCGGCGGCGGCGACCGCCGAGCGAGACTGCGCGGCGGCGGGAACGGAGGCGCTGACCGCGGCGAGCAGACGGAAACTCGGCTCCGGATCCGTGGACAGGCCGGGCCCCCACGAGCGGATCCCGGTGAAGCCCGCTGCGGCCAGCGCCGCCTGCCATTGGGACTCGGACAGCAACGGCGAGTGCGGAAGCCGCACCTCCGGATCGCGGTAGGCGTGCCAGCCTTCCAGCAGCCCGAAGGTCAGCGCGAGGACCTCGAGGTCGGTGGTCGCCTCCGTGCACGCGAGCACGCCGCCGGGCGCCAGCAGCCGCCGGACGTTGCGCAGCGTCGTGCCGATCGACCGCGTCGCGTGCAGGACGTTGGCGCAGAGCACCAGGTCGGCCTCATGCGCGGGGAATCCCTGCGCTACCGGATCGGCTTCGATGTCCAGCACCGTGAAACGCAGGTTCTCGCGCGTACCGAAGGTGCGTCGTCCGTGCGCGACGAAACTGTGCGACACGTCGGTGTAGTGGTAGTCGAACGCGATCGCGCGCTCGGTGAGCGCGTCGAGTACCGCGTGCGTGGAACCTCCGGTGCCCGCGCCGATTTCGATGATGCGCAGCGGCCGCGCCGGGCCCGGCGGCTGCGCTACCGCCGACACCAACCCGGCGAGCAAGCCGTTGGTGAAATCGTAAGCTGCGTTGCCACGGTAGATCGCGCCCACCAGTTCGAGGTCGCCGCCGGGGAACAGCACCTCCGTCGCGGACAGCTCGCCGCGTAGGACGCGCGGATACGCGGCCAGGCAGGCGTCCAGCAATGTCACATACGGCTGGGTTTCCGGGAAGCGCGCGAGCAGGTCGGCGCGCATCCCGCCGGTCCCGGGTGGCGGGCCGGGAACCACGATCCGGCCGTCCTGCGAGCGCACCAGCTCGTGTCGCCGCAGGATGTCCAGGCAGCTGGTGCGCAGTCGGTCGAACTCGGGTCGTATGCCCAGGCGCGCGTCCACCGACCGCGCGGTCCACTCCCCCGGCGTGAGTCCCATGCCGGCGAGCGTGGCGAACAGCCGCATCGCCGCGTAGCGGCCGAGTTCGGCCTTGCCGGGCTCCACGACGCCCGCAGGCTCGACGGCCGCCTCGAACCGCTGCACCGCGGCGTCGAACCCCGAGCGCGGTGGTGCGATGATCCAGTAATCGGTGCGCTCGAAGGGATAGCCGGGCAACGGGATCCGGCGCAGCGGCCCGCCGCGCCCACGCCAGTCGACCTCCGCGCCGGCGACCCACCGGCGGGCCAGCTCCTGGTCGTCGGACGTGGGCGCGGAGAGCGTCGGCCGGGTCTGCGCGTCGACGGTGCCGGTCACCACGGGACCGAGCTGGTCGGTGCGGAACTGGTCGAGCGCGTCGGCCACCTCGGCGGGTGCGGACGCGACGACCGCCAGACGATGCGCGAGCGCGGGCCTGCCCACCTGCAAGGTGCGCACGGCGTCGCGGAAATCCGCGGGATCGAGGGTGCGGAAGTGCCGGGCCATGGTCTCGGCGTAGCGGCGCAGTCGCTCGGGAGTGCGCGCCGACAGCACGAAGATCTCCGGTTCACCCGTGGCGGCCGGGCGAACGCGGTCGTCGAGGTATTCGGCCAGCACCACATGGGCGTTGGCGCCGCCCGCGCCGAACGCGCTGATGCCGGCGTGACGCGCCACGGCGACGCCGTCGATGGTGCGGCGCGGCCACTCCTGCACTTCGCGCGGCAGGCGGAACGGCACCGAATTGAACGCGATGGCCGGATTTGCCTGTTCGGCGTGCAGCGTCGGCGCGATCCGGCCGTGACGCATCTGCAACAGCACCCGGGTCAGGCCCGCGACACCGGCGGCCGCTTCCAAGTGGCCGATGTTCGACTTCGTCGACCCCAGAGCGCGGGAGTGCCCGGCTCCGGGGGACCTCCCGAAAGCGGCAGCGAGCCCCGCGATTTCGATGGGGTCGCCGAGCGGGGTCCCCGTGCCGTGCGCCTCGAGGTAGTCGATCGCGGTGGGGTCGACCCCGGCCGCGCGCAGGGCCTCACCGATCACCTCGGCCTGCGCGCCCGGGTGCGGCACGCTGTATCCGGAGGTCTGGCCACCGTGGTTGACCGCGCTGCCGAGAATCAGTCCGTGGATGGTGTCGCCGTCGGCGCGGGCGGCCGACAGCGGTTTCAGATACAAGGCGCCGACTCCTTCGCCGGGCACGTAACCGTCGGCCGCGGCGGCGAAGGGCCGGCACCGTCCGGTGTCGGACATCATGCCCAAGCTGTGCAGCAGCCGGAATTTGTCCTCGTGCAGCAGCAGATTCACCCCGCCCACCAGCGCCGCGTCGCATTCGCCGTCGAGCAGGCTGCGCCGCGCCAGATGCAGCGCGGTCAGCGACGCCGAGCAGGCGGTGTCCACGGTGATGCTGGGCCCGCGCAGCCCGAGGGTGTAGGAGGTGCGGTTGGCGATGGACGACGGGATCGAGGCCACCGCGACCGGATCGCCCTCGCGGGCGGCCGCGACCCCGAGCAATCGGTAGTCGCTCCAGGTGGAGCCCACGAACACGCCGACGCGGCGATCCCGCACGGCCGGATCGGTGTGGTGGTAGCCTGCGTGCTCCAGCGCCGCGTACGCCTGCTGCAGGAACAGCCGCTCCTGGGGGTCCAGCAGCGGCGCCTGGACGGGCGGGATGCGGAAGAACTGCGGGTCGAAACCGCCTACGTCACGGAGGAATCCGCCGATCATCGGGGGCGCGCCGGGCGCGTCCCCGGCGGCGGTGAGCCACCAGCGTTCGGCGGGGACGGGACCGACCGCGTCGTGTCCGTCGCGCAGATTCCGCCAGAACTCCTCGATGTCCTCCGCGTCCGGGTAGCGACCGCTGATCCCGACGATCGCGATGGGCTCCGCGACGGACCGGCGATGTGCAGCCGGCGAGGGCTCGATGACGGCGGCGGTCGGCCGTGCGGCTGCCGGTTGCAGTCGCGCGCGCAGCGCCTCGGGCTCACCCCACACCGTGGCCAAGTGCGCGCGGTTCAGCGTGGCACAGGACACCAGCAGGTCCAGGCCGGTCGCGGTCGGCAGCAGTCCCACACCGGCCCGCCGCAGCGCGGCGATCTGTTCGGCGGGTGGACGCATGCCGCCCTCGGCCCACAGCGGCCAGCCCACACTGATGGTTCTGCTTCCGGACTGATCGCGCTGTTCGGCGAAGACGTCCAGATAGCGGTTGGCCGCCGCGTAATCCGCTTGCCCGGGGTTGCCCAGCACTGCGGAGACCGACGAGAACAACACCGTCAGGCGGACCTCCGGCAGCGCCCGCGTCAAATGCGTGACGCCGTAGACCTTCGGCGCCAGCACGGATATCGCGTCGTCACGGCCGGTGCCCGCCAACAGTCCGTCGCGCAGTTGTCCCGCCCCGTGATACAGCACCTCGACGGGTCCGAACGTGGCGTGGGCGATCGCGGCGACGCGGTCGGCATCCGCGGCGACCGACACGTCGGCGCGCACGTGCACCGCTTCCGCGCCGAGGTCGCCGAGTTCGGCGAGCAGCGCGGCGGCCGCCGCGTCGAGCGGGCGGCGCGATACCAGCACCATCCGGGCGCCGCACTCGGTGGCGAGGCGGCGGGCCAGCTGCCGGCCGATTCCGCCGAATCCGCCGGTGATCACGACAACCGACCCAGGGCGCGGCACCGCGTCGCCGGAACTCGGCGTGGTGTCGGCGAGCAGCCGGGACCGGCGGATCTGGCGTCGCCCGCCGAGATAGCGGATCTCGGTGGCTGAGTCGCGTTCGTCGACGCCGAGTTCGGTGGCCACGATGTTCTCGATCGCACCGCCGGGCTCGCGCTGGACGGCCCGCAGGATCGGTTGTGGCTGCTCGAGCCGCAGGGTGCGCGCCAAACCGCCCAGGAGCGCGCAGGTCGATTCACCTGCGGGTGTGGCGGGCGTGAGAGCGAGTATCCGGCGCATCGGCGGTTCGGGCGCCGCCGCGGCGGCACGCAGCAGATCACGCAGCGGCAGGTACACCCGTTCGATCAAGCCTTGCGGGTCGGTGTCGGTCACCGCTTCGGGCCACAGATACAACGCGGCGTCGAAGCGCACTCGCCGCGACGCCAGTTGAGCGACCAGCCGCTCCATGTGTTCTGGGTTCGCCGGGTCGACGTCGAACCGGTCTGTTCCCGCCACGAACTCGTTGCCGGGGCGAACGCGGACGGCCGTGGCCGCGCCGTGCGGGTAAGGGTGGTCAGCGGTATCGAAGACGAGCAAAGCGGCCGGTTCGCGACGTGGGTGCGCGGCGGGGTCGGGCTCCCAGTCGAATCCGAAGGCGATCAGGTCGTCCACGGCTGGGACCGAGGCGGATACCACCGGCGTGGCGACTGCTTCCGATGTCTTGGCGCTGGTACTCGATTGTGTTGCGTTCGGAACTGATTCAGTTGGGTGAGCATCTATTCGAACAGGCGTTGCCGAGGGGACGGCGGTGTCACCGGGCCGGTAGTTCGCGCCGACGATCTCGGAGAGGTGCCCGGCGAGCGCCTCGATGGTCTGGTACTCGAACAACAACGTCGGGTAGAGCGGCTCACCGACCCGCGCCTCCAGCTCCGCGGTCAACCGCAGCAGGCGACCGGAATCCAAGCCGAGCTCGTAGAACCCCACGTCCGTCGCGATGCCTGCGGGCTCGGCGCCGAGTTCGCCCGCGACGAGCGCGGCCAAGTCGGCGGCGATCACCGCACGTGCGTCGCCCAGAGGGACGGCCGCGGCCGCAGCGGTGGGCGCGGCCGGTCGCTGCGGGGACGCCGCCTCCGGCTGGGTCAGCAACCGCTGGATGTCGGCGCTGCCACGCACACGCTTGGACGTCAGCCGATACCGCGCCACCGGTGCCCCGTCCGGATCGTAGAGCGCCACCTCGGCTTCGAGCAGATCCCCACCGTGCCCACCGCGCAGCGAGGCCCGCACGAAGACCTCCTCGGGAGTGGCCCGCCAGGCGCGCACGTCACCGAAATAGATCGGGATGAACGCGCTGTCGTCGTCCACGCCGAGCCGGTGCGGGTCGATGAACGGCACGATCGTGGAGGCGTCCAAGAAGGTGGGATGCAGCAGGAAACCGGGGAGATGCGCGGCCGCCTCGGTGCCGAGACCCAGCGTCGCGGTGACCACGTCGTCTCGGCGGGCGAAATGCCCGGTGGCGCGCATGAACGCGCGATGCTCGATACCCCGGCTCCCGCTTTGGGCATACATCTCGGCGATACCGCGCGCCAGCGCCGCACGGAATCCGGTGACATCGATTCCTTGCGGCTCGTCCGCTGACTCCGTCTGCTGGGCAACGCATTCCGCTACCAGCTCGACCGCCCCGACCGGCACGCCCGCGGCATCCAAACGCTGTACGTCGATGGCGATCCGGCCGGTCGGGCGATCGACCCGGAACGCGATGCGTGCCGCGCCGTCGTCGGCGAGGGCGACCGGACGCTGGAACAACGCTTCCCGGATCGTCAGGTCACCGGGCTGGTAACCGGCGGCCATCGCCGCGCGCAGGATCATGTCGAGATACACCACGCCCGGCAGGATCCGTACACCGTGCACCCGGTGGTCGCGCACCACCGGGTCCTCGGCCCGCAGGGTGGTGGCGAAGCTGTTCAGGTCGATCCCGCTCATACCAGCGGCTCCACACGGAGGAACGACGGTGCGGGGGCGCTCGTCGTCATCGGCACCACGATCCGCGGCGCGGGCTCCGTCGATGTGCTGGGAACCGTTCTCGGCAGCATGAAGCTCCTCTTGCGGAATGCGGGTGGATCCAGGGGACGGCGCGTCGGCCGGTACCCGTCGGGCGCCTGCTCGACGACGAGGTGGGCATTGGTGCCCCCGAAGCCGAACGAGCTGACGCCCGCCGCGCGGGGCCTGCCGTCGGCAGGCCGCCACGGGCGCAGTTCCCGGTTGACCTGCAAGGGCGAACCGGTGAACTTGAAACGCGGATTGAGGTTGTCGCAGTGCAGCGACGGCGGCAGCGCCGCATGGTGCACGGCCAGGATGGTCTTGACCGCTCCGGCGATGCCCGCCGCGGAAAGCAGATGTCCGATATTGGTTTTCACGCTGCCGACCGCGCACGGCTCCGGACCGCGCGACCGGTCGCCCAGCACGGTCGCCAGCCCCTTCAGCTCGATGGGGTCGCCGATCATGGTGCCGGTGCCGTGCGCTTCCAGGTACGACAGCGCGTCCGGCGACATGCCCGCCACCTCGAGCGCCGCGGTGACCACCTCGATCTGCGCCCGCATGTTCGGTGTGGTGATACCCATCGTGTGCCCGTCGTTGCCGATCGCCGAACCGCGCAGCACCGCGTAGATCCGATCGCCGTCGGCGAGCGCGTCGTCGAGCCGCTTGAGCAGCAGCAGCGCCGCGCCCTCACCCGGCACGAAACCGTCGGCGTCCTCGGAGAACGTGGCACACCGTCCGTGCGGCGACAGCACGCCCGCCGCCGACAGGGTGACGAACGGCATCTCGTCGAGCAGCACCTCCACCCCGCCGGCCAGCGCGGCGTCCACCTCGCCCGCACGCAGCGCCTGGCAGGCCAGATGCACCGACAGCAGCGACGACGAACACGCGCTGTCGAGCACGACGTTGCCCGCGTGCCAGTCGAAATAGTCGGAGATGCGCGCGGCGATGAAGTTCTGGCCGATGCCGATGACGGTGTGCCGGTCCGGGACCGGTATCCGGTGGAAGTAGTTCGCCGCCCGGCTGCCCGCGTAGACGCCGACCCGCTTGCCCGCCAGTTCCTCGCGCCGGTATCCGGCGTCGGTGGTGGCCAGCACCGAGGTCTCGAGCAGCAACCGCTGCAACGGGTCCATCTGCCAGGCCAGTTCGTCGGTGACCCCGAAGTACTCCGGATCGAACAGATCGATGCCGTCGACGAACCCACCCCATTTGCTGTTGGTCAGTCCGGGCCCGCCGGTCGGGCGGTAGAAGCGGGCGGGGTCCCAGCGCGCCGGGTCCACTTCGCGGATGCCGGAGGCGCCGGCGGCGAGCAGACGCCAGAACGCGTCCGGAGTGTCCCCGCCCGGCAGGCGGCAACCGATGCCGATCACGGCGATCGGCTCGGCGGCCCGGCCGCGACGGGCATCAGCGGCCCACGCGGCCGTGGTGCGGCGCGACTCCCGTGGTTGTTCCGCGGGCGGCGGATCGCTCGGCGTCCGCTGCGGATCCGCGGCCGGGTCCGCAGCGAAACGTTCCGGGTACTGCTCAGTCAACAGGCCCGCCAGCGCGTCCAGCGTCGGGAATTCCAGCACCAGCGCCGGGTCGAAGGGCTGGCCGATGACCTGCTCGATCCGGCGCACCGCCGAGGCGATCAGCACCGAGTCCGCGCCGTACTCCTCGAACCGCTTGTCGCCCTCGAAGCGGGCCGGGGCGAGCTTCAACTCGTCGGAGAAGATCCGCAACAGTTCCTGATACGCCGCCGCGGATCCGTTCGCCACCGTGGGCCGCGCCGCCGGGGCAGACTGTGGCGCGGGACGGCTCGTGCGGGTCGAAAGCCGTAGTGCCGCACCGTGGTACGGCAACACCACCGGATCCGGCAGGCCGAGGACCGCGTCCAGCAGTTCGAATCCCTCCGCGGCACTCAGCGCAGGCAGCCCGGTGGCCCGATAGGCCGCGCTGGTCACCTCGCCGAATCCGGTGTCGCGGAACGACGGCCATTCGACCGACCGGAAATACGGCCGTCCGAGGGCGTGCTGCGCTTCGGCGAAGCGGTCGAGGTGCGCGTTGGCCATCGCGTAGTCCGACAGGCCCACCGCCAGACCGGGCAGCACCGCCGACACCGACGAGAACAACACGAAGAAATCCGGCCGGTCGGCGGCCAGTACGTCGGCGAGAACCGCCGTGCCCGCCAGCTTGGGTTCGAGCACGGTCGCGACGGCGGGTCCGGTCTTGCGCACGAACGCCGGGCTCTCGCTCGACACGCTGCCCGCGCAGTGCAGCACGCCAGCGATCGGGCCCAGCTCGCGCCGCACGCGGTCGAAGAAGCCGGACAACGCCGTGTCGTCGGCGAGGCTGCCGAAGTAGGTCCGCACCGCGACGCCGCGATCGCGCAACGCGACCAACCGCCGCACCTTGTCGGCCACGGGCCCGGTACCTGCGGCGACCCGGTCCCAGTCCGGTTCCGGCGGCAGCGTTTCGTGGCCGAGGACGGCCAAGCGGCGTGCTCCGCGTTCGACCAGCGCCGCCGCGAACTCCGCGCCGAGCCCACGGGTACCGCCGGTCACCACATAGGTGCGAGCGGGGTCCACCACGAGACCGGCGCGTGGCGTGGCGTCGGCGAGTTCGACGGCTTCGCGTCTTCCGTTGCGGTACCGCACCCGCGGGGCGCTGTCCTCGCCGCACTCCGCGCCGAGGATCGCCAGCAATCGGGTGGGATCGGCGCACACCGCCGCGCGCTCGGCGACCACGTGGACGCTGCGGGTGCGCACGTCCCGGATCTCCTCGGCGAGCGCCGCGACCAGACCGCCCAGCGGCGCCGACTCCGGTCCGTCGGCGCCGGGATGTCCCGCGGCGACGTGCACCAGCACGAGCGAACCGGTGCGCGCCTCGATCACACCCTGGTACAGCCCCATCCGGCCGAGGTCGCCGGTGGGCCGGCCCGCCGGCGCGGGGGCGAGGTCACACACGTCGAGCACGCAGTCGGTGCTGGGATAGCGCGCCGCCAGCTCCCGGCCGAGCGCGGCGCCCGCGCCGAAGTCGTCACGGTGCAGGGCTCCCGGAAAGTCCGACAGCCGCACCAGACGGCGGGGATCGCCCACCGCGGCGACGAGTGCTTCGATCAGCGGCTGCGGGGTGCGCGTGTCGTATACAACCAACGCGCGGCGATCACGCAGGTCACCGGAGGGCAGCGGAGCTTCCCGCCAGACCGGAACCAGCAATCGACGTTCCGGCGAGGCGGCTCGCCGGGTCGGCGCATGCTGTTGAGCGGGTGCGGGCCACCCGGCCGACGCGGATTGCGGCGACCCGGGTTCCGCTGCCGACCGGTCCGCCGGAAGTGGCGGCAGCGCGGCGTCGGACCATTGCCCTGACGCGAGTTGCGGCGATTCCGGCGTGCGCGCATACCTCGGATCGAGAGCAGGCTGGGGCGCGAGGGCGAGATTCGCCGCTGATGGTTGTGGCAGCGACGTGAGGTCGGACCCGGACGTGGACTGCTCGAGTGCGGACTGTGCCACCGGGTCGGTGCCCGCTCCGGCCTGCCGACTCGGCGTGACCTGCGGCGCGGCAACGGATTCCGTGTTCGGAGCGCTCTGCCAGGTCGGCGCGGAATCGGACTCGGGCGCAGGCGTGACGTCCGGAATCCAATACCGCTCACGCGCGAACGGATACGTGGGCGCGGGAATGCGGCGTCGAGGTCCGGGGTCGCGAACGGTCGCCCAGTCGATGTCGCCGCCGCCGAGCCAGCGCGCGGTCCGGGAGTCCTCCCCCGCTTCCCGGCACGCCCTGGCGCCGGGTGCGTCCTCGACCCACGCGCGGACGGCGGCGCGCAACTGGTCGAGGTCCCGTGCGACGAACGCGGCGCGAGCGCGGCCCGCCTGACGGCCCACCTGCATGGTGTAGGCCAGATCGGCGAGGTTCGGCTGCTGTGCGGCGAGGTAACCGTCGAGTGCGGCCACGTACTCCGCGAGGCGCTCGCGATCGCGTGCGGAGACCGGGACGACCTGCCCGCCGCTGAACCGGGTCTCCGGCCTGCGGTCGACATACTCTTCGATCACCACGTTCGCGTTCGCCCCGCCCGCGCCGAACGAACTCACCGTCGCCCGGCGCGGTCGCGCCGGATCGCCGCCGGGCCAGGGCAGCGGCTGGGCCGGGATCCGGAACGGTGTGGCCGCGAAGTCGATATTCGGGTTGGGCGGCGTGGCGTGCAAGGACGGCGCGATGGTCCGATGGCGCATTTGCAGCAGCACCTTCGTCAGCGCCGCGACACCGGCCGCCGCCTCGAGGTGGCCGACATTGGACTTCACCGAACCGATCGGCAGTTCGGACACTCCCGAATGAGCGAAAACCTTGGCCAGACCCGCTATTTCGATCGGATCGCCCAGGGCGGTGCCGGTGCCGTGCGCTTCGATGTAGGACACCGACGCCGGATCCACACCGCCGGCGCGCAGCGCGGAACGGATCACCGCCGCCTGCACGTCGGGATTGGGCACCGTGAACCCGTTGACGCGGCCGCCGTGATTGATCGCCGAACCCTTGATGACCCCGTAGATGGTGTCGCCGTCGGCTTCGGCGTCGGCCAGTGGCCGCAGCACCATCGCGCCGACACCCTCGCTGGCCACATATCCGTCGCCGCCCGCGCCGAAGGAGCGGCAGCGGCCGTCGGTGGAGGCGAACTGCCCTTGGCTGAGGGCGACGAATTTGTAGGGGTGCAGCGACAGATTGACGCCGCCGACCACCGCCAGCCTGCATTCGCCGGTGCGGATGCTCTGGCAGGCCAGGTGCAGCGCGGTCAGCGAGGACGAGCAGGCGGTGTCCACCGCCATGCTCGGCCCTTGGAAGTCCAGGGCGTGTGAGACGCGGTTGGGGATGCTCCAGAACGTCGATCCGGGCAGCGTGCCGCGCCCGAGCCGGGACTCTTCGGCCCCGAACATCTGGTAGGTGCCCCACATGACGCCGACGAACACACCGGCCTGTTCCGGGCGCAGGCCACCGCGCGCCAGATCGGCGCGGGAGTGCCCGGCGTCTTCCAGTGCGGCCCAGGCGGTTTGCAAGAACAGCCGCTCCTGCGGGTCCAGGATCTCCGCCTCGCGCGGGGAGATCGCGAAGAACAGCGGGTCGAAGCAGTCGACGTCGTCCAGGAATCCGCCCCATTTGGTGTAGGCGGTGAACGGGTTGTTGCGGTCGGGAACGAAATAGCGGGTGTGATCCCAGCGCTCACGCGGGATCTCGGTCACGCAGTCCCGTCCCTCGACCAGCACCCGCCAGTACTCGTCGAGACCCTTCGCACCCGGGTAGCGCCCGCTGACGCCCACGATCGCGATATCCCCTACCGGGCCGGTGGGGTGGCCGGAGGACGAGGCGTCGGCCGCAGCAGGGGCCGCCGGGGTGTGCGAAGCGTGCCGGGTCCTCGGCTGGGGTGCGGACGGACTGTCGTTCATGAGCGGGCGATCGACCGCGATCGACGCACCATTGGCGCCCGGCCCGTCGGTGTGCGCGGCGAGATCGTTGCTCGCAGCCTGCGGTCGAGCAGCTACGGCTCCGTTCGATGCGGTCGAAGTGCCCGCGGAGTACGTCGCGGGCGTCCGCGCCGCCGTCCGATCGGAGGAATCGCCACGGCTCTCGACCGGCGGCGGCGCGGACGGCTTGTCGGCGGAGCCGAGCCGCACCAGCAGGCCGACCACCGCGCGCGGGGTGGGGTACTCGAAAGCCAGCGTGGCGGGCAGGCGGTGACCGCTGGAGCGCGACAGTTCGTCGCGGACCTCGAGCGCCGCTACCGAGTCCAGCCCGAGTTCGTGCAGCGGACGATCCAGATCGTCACCGGGTGCCAACCCAAGGCAGCGCCGCACGAGAGCCTCCATCCTGTCGGACAGATCGGCGGTAGGCATTGCCGCGGCGACGTTTTCGACGGGCGCGGCGAAATCCAGCAACACGTCCGGCGCGTCGACACCGGTCGTTCCCGCGAGCACGAGCGGCATCGCCGTGACCGTCGGCGCCGGGGAACTGATCAGGCGGGCGAGCGTGTCCAAAGCCTGCGCGGGGCGCAGCATTCCGTACCCACGGCGGGCCAGCCGCTGTACGGCGCCGATGTCGAGCTGTTCGACCATTCCGGTGTCCGCCCAGGGACCCCACGCGATCGACAGCGCGGGCGAGCCCGAGAGGTCGCGCGACTCGGCCAAGCCGTCGAGGAAGGCGTTCGCGGCGCCGTAGCTCGTCTGGCCGGGCAAGCCGACCACCGCCGCGGCCGAGGAGAACAACAGGAAGAAACGCAGGGAGCGACCCGCCGTCAGTTCGTGCAGGTGCCATGCCCCGAACGTCTTCGGGGCGAGGACGTGCCCGACCCGCGCGGCCGTCTGCTCGGCGATCACGCCGTCGTCCAGCACCCCGGCCAGATGCGCCACGCCGGCCAGCGGCGGCAGCTCGCGGTCGATCCACGCCAGCGTGGCCGCGACGGCGTCGCGATCGGCGACGTCGAGCGACCGCACCCGGATCCGGGCGCCACGCTCCCGCAGTTCGGCGATGACCGACCGGGCTCGCGCGTCCGGCGCCGAGCGCCCCGCGAGCACCAGCTCCGGCCACCCCCGGTCGACGAACCAGCGGGCCAGTCGCAAGCCGACCCCGCCCAGGCCACCCGTGATGAGCACGGTCTGTCCCGCTCCGGAAGCCGACTCGTCCGGCACGGCTCGCACCGGCACGAGCCGCGGCACACGACGACGTCCCTGGCGCAGCGCGAGCTGGCGTGGGGCGTCGGGTACGACGAGTGCCTCGGCGACGGTTCCGGCATCGGTCATCTGGTCGAGATCCAGGACGCGACAGCCCATTTCGCGGTGCTCGAGCTGCGCACTGCGGGCGAAGCCCCACAGCGCGGACTGCTGGGGCGCCACCGGATCGGAGGAACCGACGCGCTGCCCGTGCCGGGTGACCAGCCATACCGCGGGTTCCCCGGCCGCCGCCGCGGCCTGCAGGAGGTGTACAGCGCCGACCACCAGGCGTTCGGCGACGACCGGCGCTGGCGAGTCGTCGGCCGAGAGCGCGATCGCCGAGACGATCCCGCGCAACGGTGCGCGTCCGTCGCGCACCGCGCCCAGCAGCGCGCGCACCGCCGCGGGTACGCCGAGGTCGACCTCGAACTCGTCGTCCGCGCGGAACGCGAAACCGTGGCCGGGCCGGGCGAGTACGCACTCCCCGCCGCGCGCCCGCAAGGCGTCGGCCAGCCCGTCGGTGAAGTCACCGGACGCGCCGATGATCAGCCAGCGTCCGGCCGCCGAGGCCGGGAGCGCGGAGTCGGCCTCCTGCCAGTCGATGCGATAGGTGTCCGCCAGGAACCGCTCGTGCAGCGCGCGGGACGGCTGCCCGCCCGAGTGTGGTGTAGGGGTCGGCATCACTCGCAATCCGTTCGCGACCAGCACCGGGTTACCCTCCTCGTCGAGCAGTCGAACATCGGCGACGCACAGCTGTGGCGTCTGCTCGACGACGCGCACATGGCCGAATCGAACGGTGCCCGCGGCCAGCGAGACGAGCACCTGGTCCACCGCGAACGGCACCCACGTCTGCTGCTCGGCGCGCGGTGACATCGCCGCGTAGGTGGCTTGGAACGCCGCGTCCAGCAGTACGGGATGCACCGGCGCGGTGCCGGTCCCGGTCTCCGGGTCCGCCAACGTGACCAGGGCCTCCTGCCGGCCGAAGCGCACGTCGGTGACGCGGCGGAACGCCGGTCCGTACGGCAGGCCCGCTCCGGCCAGCAGCTCGTAGAAGGCCGCCGCGGTGAGGTGTTCCCGGCAGTTGCCGAGGACCTCGGCCAAGCCCGCGCCGTCCGGGATCCGCTGCGCCGCGGTACGGACCTGAGCGCGCGCGTGCGTGCCGGACCCTGCGGTCGTCACCCGCACCGCCAACCCGTTGGAGATCGGCTCGAAGCCCACGCGCACCGTTTGCGGGCCGGTCAGGGCGAGTCCGTGGGTGATCACGAGGTCATCGATCGCGATTACCTCACCGGTGAGGAGAGAGCGCGCCTTGTCGGCGATGGTCGCGACGAACCATGCGCCGGGTACGACGACAGCGCGGTCCACGACGTGGTCGGCCAGGTAACTCGGGTACTCCGGGGCGAGTATCAGATCGAAAACCGATGCGCCGCTGTCTAACCGGTCGGCGGTCGAAGCCGCAGCACCTTCCGGTCTCGCTGAAACGTCCCCGTGCGGAGGGACAGCGCCGCTCGGGACACGCAGAACGCCCGGCCGCGCCGGAACGGACGCCTCGGCGACGGCAGTGGCCTCCGAAAGCGTGCCGAGGTCTCCCGGCTGCCCACGGTGGTCCGAGAGCGCACCTCCGGGCAGCGCGGCGAGCCTCGCATCCGACACCGACGGCGTGCTACCCGCGATAGTCGTGCGCTCGGAGAGCACGGTGCTGGAATCAGCGAGCGGCGCCTCGTCGGGTCGTGGTGAAACCTCACCGGATCGTGCGGGTGCGACGCCCGCATGTGCGTCTCCGGAACGCATCGCACGATCCGGTCGCCCGGCAGCCGAAGCGTCCGATACCGCGAAGGCGGCGGATCCCTGCTCGACCCAATAGCTTTGCCGCTGGAACGGATAGGTCGGGGCGAGCACCCGTCGTCGTTCGTGCGGCCGGTGCACCTGCTCCCAATCCACCGGCACACCCGCGACATACAGCTGTCCGAGCGCGGTCATCATCGTCTCGCGGTCACCGCGGCCCCGGCGCAGCGACGCGACGAACCGTGCCGAGTCGCCCAGCACGCGCCCGCCGAGCGCCGACAACGTCGGCTGCGGACCGATTTCCAGGAAGTCACCGATGCCCAGCTCGGCCATGGCCCGCATCCCCTGGGCGAACCGCACCGGCTGGCGCGCGTGCCGTGCCCAGTACTCCGGGGTGAGTTCACCCACCCCCAGCGGTGCACCGGTGAGATTGGACACGAGCGGTATCGCTGGATCGGTCATCGTCGCCTTGGCCGCCGCGAGGGCGAGGTCGTCGAGGATCGGATCCATCGCCGCGGAGTGGAAAGCATGCGACACGGTGAGGGCGGCGGACCGGAAACCGCTGGCCGCCAGTTCGTCTCGTAGCCGGTCGAGCGCGGCTTGCGGTCCGGCGATCACCACCTGGGCCGGTCCGTTGTAACCCGCGATCGACACCGCGGGCTCGTACCGCGCGACCAAGGGCGAGACCTGCTCGGCGGGAGCGTCGACGGCCATCATCGCGCCACCGTCCGGCAACCGCTGCATCAGCCGTCCGCGCACGGCGACGAGCTGTAAGGCGTCCGCCATGGTCATCGCGCCCGCGGCGCAGGCGGCGACGTATTCTCCGACGCTGTGCCCGAGCACCGCGGCCGGGGCGATCCCCCATCCCCGCCACAGCTCCCACAGCGCCCACTCGACGGCGAACAGCACCGGCTGGGTGAACGCCGTCTGCCGCAACAGCTCCGGACCGTGGTCGCCGTAGAGGGCCTCGACCAGCCCGATCCCGTCCGCGATCGGTCCGAGCACGGCGTCGCAGTTCCGCAGCGCGTCCCGGAAGACCGGTTCGGAGTCGAACAGCTCGCGCGCCATGCCTGGGTACTGCGATCCCTGTCCGGTGAACAGCAGCGCCACCTTCGCCCGTGCCGTTCGTTCCACGCGGCCGTGGATCAGCGTCGGCGGGCGGTCCCGCAGCTGCCGCGCGGCCGCCGCGCCGGTATCGGCGACCACCGCGAGCCGCTCTTCGAAATGGGTCCGCGCGGTCGCGGCGGTGTAGGCCAGATCGCCGAACGACGCACGCTCCGAGGAGATTTCGTCTGCCCAGTTCTCGGCGGTGTCGGCGAGGGCGGTCCGGTCGCGTGCGGACAGGACGAGCAGCTGCGCGCCCGGTGCATCAGTGCGCGGCGCCTGCGCCGGATCGCCCTGAGCCAGTACGACGTGCGCGTTGGTGCCGCTCATCCCGAAGGAGCTGATGCCGATCGCCGGATCGTGATCGGTGCGCGGCCACTCCCGGCCCTCGCGCACGACTTCCAACGGCAGCCCGGCCCAGTCGATCAGCGGGTTCGGTGTCCGGAAGTGCAGGCTCGGCGGAATCCGGCGGTGCTGCAACATGAGCACGGCCTTGATGACTCCCGCGACACCGGCCGCCGCCTCCGTATGCCCGATGTTGGTCTTGACCGACCCGATGAGCAGCGGCCGCGTACGGTCGGCGCCGTACACCTCGGCCAGCGCGGTGGCCTCGATCGGATCACCGAGCGGAGTGCCGGTGCCGTGGGTCTCGACGTAGTCCACCACTTCCGGCCGCAGCGCCGCCCGCTCCAGCGCGTCGCTGATGACCCGCTGCTGCGCCGGACCGTTGGGCGCGGTGAGGCCATTGGATCGTCCGTCGTGATTGACCGCGACGCCACGAACGACGGCCAGCACCCGATCACCGTGGCGGCGGGCCTGCGACAATCGGGTCAGCACCAGCACGCCGCACCCGTCGGCGCGGACGTAGCCGTTGGCGTCGGCGTCGAACGCCCGTGACCGTCCGTCGGGCGACAGCGAGGCCAGACGGCAGAAGCCGATGGTGGTCTCCGCGGCCAGCTGGAGGTTGACTCCACCCACCAGCGCCAGATCGCACCGGCCCGCGCGCAGCCCGTCCGCGGCCGCCTGCAACGCCACCAGCGACGACGAGCATGCCGTGTCCAACGTCATCGCGGGACCTTGCAGCCCGAGGACATAGGCCAAGCGACCGGCCGCGACGCTCGGCGCCGAACCGATCACCGAATAGGCGCCGATCGCGGTCGGGTCGGCGGCCCGGATCGGCGTCGCCGGATACTCGCTGAAACACAGCCCCACGAACACGCCGGTGCGGCTGCCCGCCAGCGCACCGGGCGCGCGGCCGGAGCGCTCCAGCGCCTCCCAGCTGGTTTCCAGCAGGAGGCGTTGCTGCGGGTCCATCGCCCGCGCCTCCGCCGCGCCGATGCCGAAGAACGCGGGATCGAATTCGTCGGCGCCGTCGACGAACCCGCCCCAACGGGTGTACATCGTGCCCAGCGCCGCCGGGTCGGGATCGTAGTAGTCGTCGATGTCCCAACGCTGCGGCGGCACCTCGGTGATCGCGTCACGGCCGTGCCACAGCAGATCCCAGAAATCCTCTGGCGTGCGCACCCCGCCCGGGAAGCGGCAACTCATGCCGACGATGACGATGGGGTCGTCGTCGGGCTGGTCGCTTGCGGAGTCCGTGTCGGTCGAAAGCTGTGGCTCGGCAGGCTGTTCCGAGGACGACGTTTCCGACGGTGTGAACGCGCGCGCAGGCGCCTGGTCGGCGACCTCGTTCTGCGCCGCCGTGGGAGCGGACCCACCCTTGCGGTGCAGGAACCGCGCGATCTCACGCACGGTCGGGTAGTCGAAGACCAGCCCGGCGGGCAGCGGCATCCCGACCTCGGCGGCCAGTGTCGCACGCAATTCCATCCCCGTCAGCGAGTCCACGCCCGTGTCGTGCAGTGGCACCTCGGGATCGAGCGCACCGGCTCGATCCAGTACCCGCATCGCGACGCGCTGGACGAGCGCCTCCCAAGGCGCGACATCATCGGGTGTTGCCGGGGTGTCGGCGGTCTCCGGTCGAGTCGGCAGCGGGGCGGCCGCCGTGACGTGCGGCGCTCGCCGCGCGTACCACCGTTCGGGGGCGAAGTCGAAGACGCCCGGAGCGGTGCTGTCGGACCGGACGAGATGATCCAGCGCCGTGGCCGCATCCCCCTCGTACAGCGGCGGCAGCCCACGTCGCACGAGCCGCGCGGTGACGTCGGCCCGGCCCGCGGCCATACCCACGTCGGCGAACGGCCCCCACCCGATGCTCAGCGCGGGAAGTCCCTCGGCACGCCGCCGCCAGGCCAGCGCATCCAATGCCGCGTTCGCCGCGGCGTAGTTGGACTGGCCCGGTGTGCCGAGCACGCCCGCCACGGACGAATAGGTGAGGAAGAGTGCCAGCGGCTGGTCGCGGGTGAGTTCGTCGAGGTGGCGCGCCGCATGGTATTTGGGTCCGAGCACGGTCTGGAACCTCGGCCAGGTCTGCTCGGTCACCACGCCGTCGTCGAGCACTCCCGCGCAGTGGATGACGCCTCGCAGGGGCGGCAGCCCGGATTCCGTGATGCCCTGCAGCAGCGCCGCGACGGCCGCACGGTCACCGACATCCGCCTGCCGCGCCGTCACACGCACACCGGCGGCGCGCAGCGACTCCATCAGGCGCGCTCCCGCCGCGTCCGGTGCGCGCCTGCCCACCAGCACCATGTGCCGGACGCCGCGGCCGGCCAGCCACCGCGCGGCCGCGGCACCGAGGCCGCCGAAACCTCCGGTCACCAGATACGTGCCTTCGGGCAACCGGTCACCGTGCCCGGCGGCGGCGTCTCGGGCCAGCACCACGACGCGGCCGGGATGATCGCGTTGCGCCATGGCGCGGAACGCCTCGGCGGCACGATCGATCCCGTGCACCGCGTGCGGCAGCACAGTCAGTGCACGCTGGTCGAACAGCGCCATCACCTCGCGGAGGGCAGCGCCGAGCTGCCGTGGGTCGAGGGTGGCGGGATCGAAAGCCCGATGACCGACATCGCCCTGACGGTCGATCGCGCCGGTCTGCACCGGGTCGACGATCTCGACGACTCGGCCGCCGGCGTGCAGTAGTTCGGAGGCGTGCGCCGCGAATCCGTCACCCAGGGTGTGCACGACGACATCCACCCCGTGCCCCGCGGTCGCAGCCCGCACGCTCTCGCCCAACCCGTGGCTACGCCAGGTATCGATCTGGGTCACCGGAACGCCCGCGTGCTCCGCCCAGCGACGCAGCGCGGCTGGCGCGCACACCTGCGCGCCCGCGTGCGCGGCCAGCTGGATCAGAGCCATACCCATGCCGTCGGCGGAGCCGTGGACGAGCACGCGGTCCCCGGTACGCAGACCGCCGAGATCGAACAGCGCATGCCATGCGGCGGTGAAGGCGTAGGGCACGGTGGCGCCTTCGGCGAAGGACAGGTGATCCGGCAGCAGTGCCACCATGCCCTGGTCGACCGTCACGTGACTGGCGAGACTCTCGCTGGCCAAGGCCACGACACGGTCACCGACCGCGAGCCCGTCGACACCGGCGCCGACCGCGGTGATCCGGCCCGCGCATTCCGCACCCAACGGCAGCACACCCTGCGGATGTATGCCCGAGGCCACCCACAGGTCACGGGCATTGAGACCGGCGGCGGCGACGGCGATCTCGACCTCCCCGGGCGCCGGCGCACGCCGGACACCGGAGGTCAATCGCATCCGGTCGAATTCGCCGGAGCGGTCGGCGACCAGTTGGTACTCGTCGGACGGCGCGGGGCCGTCGGTGAGACGAGCGGTCAGCCAACGGTTGTCGCGAATCGCGAACTCACCGGTGCGCCCGCTGAGCAAACCGTCGACGATACTGTCGGCGGCGAATTCGGCGGGCAGATCCAGCAGTCGGCACCCGAACTCCGGATGCTCGGTCCTCAGTGTGCGCCCGAAACCCCACAACAGCGCCTGGTCGGGATCCGGCCGGTCGGCGGGAGCGACGTGCTGGGCGTCGACGGTCAGCAACCACAGCGCGGACGGCCGGTGCGCCGCCGCGTCGAGCGCGCGCGTCAACCGCAGGACGGCTTCGATGCGGGTCCGGGCGGACGCCGCGGTCCACGCGAAGACGACACCTCGGAACGGCGACGAGAGCGGGTCGGCCGCGTCGTCCGGGCGTACCACCACGGTGTCCGCGCCGCGCGCAGCCAGCTCGGCGGCGACCGCGTCACCGACCGGCCCGTCACCGAAGATCAACCAGCGGCCCGGGGGCTCCCCTGCTTCGAACGCGCCGTTCTCGGCGGGAACCCATTCCATGTGGTGCAGCAGACGCGTGAGCCGGGACGAATCCGATTCGCCGGCAGACAAGTGCGGCGCAAACCCTGGCCCCGTAGCCATCAGTTCGACCCCGTGCACGCTGGCGAGCGGTCGCCCGGAGAGCGAGTGCAGTGTGGCGTCACCGACGATGACGCGCGCACCGCGTTCGGTCACCCGCACCCGGCACCGGACAGTCGTATCCCCGGCCGACGGTCCGCCGAAGAATCGAGCTCTGCCCACAGCGGACGGCAGGAACAACCCCTCGGCCCGAGCGGTCACCACGATGGTGTGCAGACAGGCATCGAGCAGGATCGGATCGAGCGCCGTCGCGCGGTCACCGGGCAGCCGGAACACGGCCTCGGCTTCGCTGTCGCCGATCCGCCGGAACTCGAGGGCACAGCGGTATTCGGCACCCAGATCCAGGCCCAGCCCGGCCACCGTGTCGTAGTAGTCCGGCCATATCCGTGGCTCCGGGTCACGCGCCACAGCCTCGAGCGGGGCGATGGAATCCGATTCCGCCGCAGTAAGTGTGGCCTGCGCATAGCAGGTCACGCCGTCATCGCGGCGAACGAAACGCACGCCATGACCGTCCGGGCCGGGCTCGAGTTCGACCCGCAGTTCCGTTTCTGCGGTGACCTCCAGCGGCTGTAGCAGTCGCAGCCCGGTGACCTCCCACGCCCCGGGCAGTCGAGCGCCGATCTCGTTCAGCTGAGCGCACAGCCACGCCGCGGGCACCGTGGGCACACCGCGCAGGCGGTGTCCTTCGAACATCTCCGGAGCGAGCCGCAGCGTGCGCGACGAGGGCGCGTCCGCCGAACGCGGCGTCAACTCCAGCCAGTGCCGTTTGCGCTGGAACGGGTAGGTCGGCAAATCGACATGACGCCACCGGCGACCGGAATGCACTGCGGCCCAGTCGATATCGGAACCATCGACGTACCGGCGAGCGAGGTCCGACGAACCGGTCGACTCCTCGACGACCGACCCGCTCGCGATCGTCCCCGAGGCGACATTCCCGAGCGCGGCGCGCAATTGCGCGGCGGTGTCGAAGCCGATGGCCACCCGCTCGCCGAAGTGGGTTCGGCCCACCGCGGCGGACGCGCACAAATCCCCCAGCGCGGTCTCCGGGCGGGTGGCCAGCAGATCCCGGTAGCGAGCCGCCAGCGCACGCAGCGCCTCGGCGCTCTTGGCCGACAGAACCAGCAGATGGGGTCCGGCGTCGTCAGCGGTTGCGGGCTCGGCTGCCTGCGGCGCTTCCTCGAGTACCACGTGCGCGTTCGTCCCGCTGATACCGAACGCGCTCACACCCGCCCGCCGCGGTCGCCGCGAACGCGGCCACGGGCGCTGCTCGGCGACCACGCGAATCGCGACCGAATCCCAGTCGATATGCGGATTGCCCGACCGGAAGTGCAGCGAGGCGGGAATGCGCTCGTGCCGCAGAGACTCGATCACCTTGATGATGTTCGCGATCCCCGCCGCGGCCTGGGTGTGCCCGAGGTTCGACTTCACCGATCCGATCCACAACGGGGTCGCTTCGGTGCGACCTTGCCCCAGCACCGAGGCCAGCGCGTTCACTTCGATCGGATCGCCCAGCGCCGTGCCGGTGCCGTGCGTCTCGACGTAATCGATGTCCTGCGCCGCGAGTGCCGCGTCCGCGAGCGCCGCGCGGATGACCCGTTCCTGCGCCGGACCGTTCGGCGCGCTCAGTCCCTGACTGCGGCCGTCGGAATTGACCGCCGATCCGCGCACCAGTCCCAGCACCCGATCGCCGTCGCGCCGGGCATCCGCCAGTCGTTTGAGCACCAGCATCCCCGCGCCGTCACTCCAGACCACGCCGTCGGCGCGCGCGTCGAAGCTCTTGCACCGACCGTCGGCAGCCAGGCCGCGCGCCCGCGCGAAATAGATGTCGAGCGAGGGCGTGAGCACCACGGTGGCGCCACCGGCCAGCGCGAGATCGCATTCGCCGCTGCGCAGGCTGCGTACCGCGGTGTGCACCGTCACCAAGGACGACGAGCACGCGGTGTCGATGGTGAGGCTGGGACCGTGCACGCCGAGGAAGTACGACAGCCGCCCGGAGGCGACGCTGGAGAGATTGCCGGTACCGAACCAGGCATCGGGCGCGAGGTCGGCCCGCGCCATCCGTTCGGCATAGTCATTGGACATCAATCCGACGAAGACACCGGTCCGGCTGCCCTCCAGGCGACTCGCCGGATAACCGGCGTGTTCGAGCGCCTCCCACGCTGTCTCGAGCAGCAACCGCTGCTGCGGGTCCAGCATCCGCGCCTCGCCGACGGAGATGTCGAAGAACCCGGCGTCGAAGTCCTCGACACCGTCGACGAACCCGCCCCAGCGCGTGTAGGTCTTGCCCTCGGCGTCGGGGTCCGGATCGAAGAAGGCGTCCGCATCCCAGCGGGTCGCGGGCACCTCGGTCACCGCATCGGTCTCGGTGGCGAGCACGTGCCACAAATCGGCAGGCCCGCGGACCGCGCCGGGATAACGGCAGCCCATGCCGATGATCGCGATCGCCTCGGCGTCCTCGTCCGTGGCAGAACCGGTTTCGTGCGTTGTGAGCTGCGACACGTTCGATGTAGTAGGTGTAACCGGGAGTTCGGTTGGGTACACGGGGGTGGTGAGCTGCTCGGAGGTGCGCGTGATCGGTCGTGGTCCGGCCTGCTCTCCTGCCGTGCGGCGAGGGGCGGACGTCGCGCCGAGCCGGGCGATCTCCTCGGACACCGCGGCGACGGTCGGATGATCGAACAGCAGGGTCGCCGGCAGCCGCACGCCCAGATCGGCGGAGAGCGCGTCGCGCAGTTCGACGGCCATCATCGAATCCAGTCCGAGTTCGCGCAGCGGCATGCGATCGGAAATCGCCGTCGTGCGGCCCAGTGCGGTCATGGCGTGGCCACGCACCAGTTCGAGCAGTTCCGCCGGCTCACGCGGCGCTCGGGCGTCCTGCGCGTCCACCTCGGCGATCGATTCCGCTTGCGCCGCAACGGCTGTGACAGCCGGGAATACCGCGACGACGCCCTCGGCCGACAGCAGCGAGCGCAGCGCTCGAGCGCCGTCCTCGGCGGCCAATTCGGCGACGCCGTGGCGCAACCAAGCGCGGCGGGCCGCGTCGCTGAGCCCGCCGGCCATGCCGGTGTTCGCCCACGGGCCCCACGCGATGCTCACCGCGGGCAGCCCGCGCGCCGCGCGCAGGCGAGCGAGGGCATCGAGATACGCGTTCGCCGCGGCATAGTTTCCCTGCCCGGCGGTGCCCACCACGGCGCTGACCGACGAGAACAGCACGAACAGCTCCAGCGACCTGTCAGCGGTCAGCTCGTGCAGGTGCCACGCCCCCGCGACCTTCCCCGCGAACACCCGATCGATATGACCCGCGGTCTGCTCGACGAGCAGGGCGTCGTCCAGGACGCCCGCGCAGTGCACCACCCCGGACAGCCTCGGCAGCTCGTCACCGAAGCGAGCGAGCAGACGCGACAACGCCGCTCGATCCCCGACGTCGACCACCACGGTCTCGACGCGCGCGCCGAGGGCCGCGATTCGCGCCATCGCCCGCTCGTCTCCCGGAGCGGGGACACTGCGACCGGCCAGCACGACAGTCCCCGCACCGGCTTCGGCCAAAGTTCGCGCAGCGGACAACCCCAGCGCTCCGCGCCCGCCGGTGATCAGATACGCGCCGCCACGATCGAGCCGAGGCAGGGAGCCGAGGTCGTCGGAGGGCTGCATTCGCGGCGTGTAACGGTGGTGTCCGCGCAGCGCGACCGCCTGATCCGCCGCCCCCGAGCGGATTTCGCTCACCAGGCGGTGGTCGTCGCAGTGTGCGCCCACGGGCAGATCGATCAGGCGGCAGCGCACTTCGGGCAGTTCGGTGTGCGCGACCGCGCCCAATCCCCACAGCGCCGCGGCAGCAGCGCGCACCGGTTCCCCGGGCAGCGCTCCGGTTGCCCCGATGGTCACCAAGTACAAGGGTGCGTCGGCGACGCTCCGAGCCATCCGCTGGATCACACCCAGGGCGAAGTGCGATTCCCGCCGCGCCGCCTCGGCGCTGTCGTCCGCCTCGACGTCGGCGAGGTAGATCACCGCCCGGTCATCGTCGGGCCGGACAGCGAGATCCGTTGTGCGTTCTACCGCCACGGCATCGGTACCGGCGGCGCGCAAGGCGGCGGCGAGCCGGTCGGCCTGGTGACCGACGCCGATCACCAGCGCGGCGGCGGGTCCCCGTCCGCTCGGCGACGCCACGACGGGCGCCCAGGTCGGACGATGCGTGAGGCCGGACATGCGATCCCGATCCTGCGACTGTCCGGCGATGCCGGACTCGGCGAACCATACGTCTTCCATCTCGCAGAACACGGCGCCCGCGGTATCGAAGACCGTGATGCGAACTGTGCGGCCGGTGCGCTCGGCCAGCGCCCACGCGGCGGCGCCCGCGTCTTCGCCGGCCAACCGCAGACGGCCGATACCGACCGGCAGTCGAGCCGCGTCGGTGTCCCTGGAGGCCAACGCGAGGCCGGTCTGCACCGCGGCGTCGAGCAGGCACGGCAGCCAGGCGTCCGGTTCACCGGCGAGTTCGGCCGGACGCCGCAATTCGGCGAGCACGCTGCCCTCGCCGCCCCACAACCGCGTGATCCAGCGGAATCGCGGACCGAAGGTCAATCCGGCGTCGGCACACCGCCGGTAGAAGTCCGCGACGTCCCATTCGGTGCCCAGCGCGCGCCGCGCCGCGGACAGGTCACCGGCTTCGCGCGGCCGGGCCGAAGCGGCCCGGACCGCCGCGGACACCGCGGTGACACTGCCGTTCTCGACATGGAACCGCACTTCGGTGCGATCCCCCGCCTCGGACACGACCGGCTCGGCCAATTCCCCGAGCGGCACCGGCCGCGCGGCGACGAAATCGATCAGCTCATGGTCTGTGTTTCCGGCCGCGCGCAGAGCGCGCAGCGCGAGATCCGCCGCGGGCACCACCGCGCGGTCCCGGAACCGATGCTCGGCGAGATATCCGGTGCTCGACGAGGTGCCCGCGTTCGGCACGGCGAGCTGCTGCCGCTCGAACGGATAGGTGGGCAGGTCGTTGCGCCGCTGTGCGCCTTCGGGCACCACCGCGGTCCATTCGATTTCCGCACCGGAGCAGTACAGCTCACCCAGAGCGGTCAGCAACACCTCGTCGTCGCTGGAACGTCGGCGCATACTCGGCAGCCACAGAGCGCCGGTGTCGGCATGCCGCCCGAATTCCAGCAGCACCGGGTGCGGTCCCACTTCGAGGTAGGCGTCCACGCCCAGCTCGGCGACCGAGCGCACACCGTCGGCGAAACGGACGGTGCCGCGGGCGTGCGCCCGCCAGTACGCGGCATCCATGCGGGTCTCGATCCGCGCGCCGGTCACGTTCGACACCAGCGGAATCGCCGCCGCGCGCGGATGGGGCGCCAGTTCGGCGACCCGGGTCTCGAAGTCGTCCAGCATCGGATCCAGCAGCGGCGAGTGGAAGGCCGTCGCACCGGGAAGTCGCACCGTGCGGATCGACCGTTCCTCGGCGGCGCGCAGGATCCGGTCCACCGCGTCCACCGCTCCGGAGACCACGAACTGTCCGGGACCGTTGACCGCGGCTACCGACGCAGTCGCCGCGAGCGCGTCCACCAGCGCCTCGAATTCCGCGGGCGCGGCGAACACCGCCGCCATGGCGCCGCGCTGCGCGACCGCCTGCATCAGCCGGCCACGCTCGGCAGCCAGACGCAACCCGGTGTCGAGGTCGAACACTCCCGCGACGGTCGCCGCCACCAGTTCACCGAGGCTGTGCCCCAGCACCACGTCGGGACGCACGCCGAACGCCGACCACAGTTCGGCGCAGGCCCATTCGATCGCGAACAGCGCCGGTTGCGCGTACTCGGTGCGGGTCAGCAACTCGTCGTCGGCGTCGAACAGCACCGATCGCAGTCGCATGCCGCCGGGAAGTGGTCCGAGCGACTCGTCACAGCGGTCGAGCGCCGCGCGGAAGGCCGGATACTTGCGGTCGAGTGCCGCGCCCATTCCCGCGTACTGTGCGCCCTGCCCCGTGAACAGCATCGCGACCCGCGGCTTCCCCGCATCGAGGTCGGTCGACCGACCTGATGGAGTTGCGAGTTCGCGGGCTGCTTCCTCGGCCGTACGCGCCACCACCGCGCGCCGACGCGCGAAATGCGTGCGCCCCAGCGCCGCAGTGGCAGCGACATCGGCGAGCGGCACCTCCGACCGGCTCAACTGCTCTGCGTAACGGCGGGACACCAGGTCGAGCGCAGTCGGGGTGCGCGCCGAAACAACCAGCAGTGCAGGGCCTTCCGGTACCGCGCGCGGCCGCGGGTCGGGCGCCTGTTCCAGCACCACATGCGCGTTGGTGCCCGAGAAACCGAACGAACTCACCCCGGCCAGCCGGGGCCGCTCCGTACGCGGCCAGTCGATATCGCGGGTCGGAAGCGCCAGCGCCGTGCCGTCGAGCGAAATCTTCGGGTTCATCGTGGCGAAGTCGTGCTGGCGCGGAATTCGTTCATGTTGCAGTTGCAGCACCACCTTGATCAGACCGGCGATGCCCGCCGCCGCCTCCAGGTGGCCGATCTGCGACTTCACCGAACCCAGCAGGCACACCGACCCATCCGGACGCGGCCCGCCGAGAACCTTGGTCAGCGCTTCGATCTCGATCGGATCGCCCAGTGGCGTGCCGGTGCCGTGCG
Source organism: Nocardia sp. NPDC019219 (assembly GCF_040632645.1). Lineage (NCBI taxonomy): Bacteria > Bacillati > Actinomycetota > Actinomycetes > Mycobacteriales > Nocardiaceae > Nocardia > Nocardia sp. NPDC019219. The sequence goes on from NZ_JBEYCG010000005.1 coordinate 315,907, forward strand.
TCTCGACGTAGCCGACCCGGTCGGCGGTGCAGCCGGCGTCGGCCAGCGCGTCGCGCAGCAACTCGCGCTGTGCCGTCGGATTCGGTGCGGTGAGGCCCATGGAACGACCGTCGTGGTTCACGCTCGAGCCTCGGATGAGCGCCCTGATCGCGTCGCCGTCGGCAATCGCCCGCGAAAGCGTCTTGAGCACAACGACACCCGCGCCCTCGCCGCGCACATACCCGTTCGCGCGGGCGTCGAAGGGACGACAGTGCCCGTCCGGTGACAGCGCGCCCATACGGGCCAGCGCCTCGGAGGTGAGTTCGGATTGCAGCAGATTCACCCCACCCGCCAACGCGACGTCGCACTCGCCCGCGCGCAGACTGCGACACGCCTGATGCACCGCCACCAGCGACGACGAACACGCCGTGTCGATCGCCACCGCCGGGCCGCGCAACCCGAGCGCGTAGGACACCCGCCCGGCAACGATGCTCGACATCGTCCCGGTGAGCGTGTGCGCGTCCACCGACTTCACCCAGTCCGGGGTGATGGTGCGCTGGTATTCCTGCCAGCTGACGCCGAGGAACACCCCGGCGCGGGCTGCGGCCGGGCTGTCCGGCAGCAGTGCCGCGTCTTCCATCGCTTCCCAGGCTATTTCGAGTGCCAGCCGCTGTTGCGGGTCCATCGATGCCGCTTCGCGCGGTGCGATCCCGAAGAACCCGGCATCCATGGCATCGATCGGCCCCGTCAGCAGGCCGGCCCGCCGCCGCGCTCGCCGAGGCGCCGAATCCGTGACATGCCAACGGTTTTCGGGCGCCTCGACGATCGCGCCGCGGCCCGAGGACAGCAGTTCCCAGTACTGCTGCGGGGTTTCCGCACCGCCCGGAAAGCGGCAACCGATACCCACGACGGCGATCGGCTCACGCTGAGACCGTGCCTCCAACTCCTGAATTCGGCGGAGCGCCCGCGTCAGCAAGACCCGTAGGTCATACCCATCATCCGACATCCGCGCCGCCACCCACATCTTGCCAAAGTTGTGACGTGGAACATACGACGGGCCCGGTTATGCGTCAATTACACGACGGATGCACAAAGGTAACTAAAGTTACCAACTAGTAGCTTGATCTTCCGCTCAACGATGTTGCCCGAGTGAAACATTCACTTTTGAAGGATTCACTCACGGCTGGGGATGCACGCGTCCCGCCCCGATCCGATCGATCCGGGCGCGTCCCCAGGCGCCCAGCGGTTCCAGTGCGGCGTTGAGCGCCACCCCGATCTCGGTCAGCCGGTACTCCACCCGCGGCGGCACTTCGCGGTACACGGTCCGGCTGACGATGCCGTCCTCTTCCAGCTCGCGCAGTTGCTGGATCAGCATCTTCTCCGAGACCCCCGGCAGTCCCTTGCGCAACTCACCGAAGCGCCGTACGCCATGGTTCTCCAGCTCCCACAGGATCAGCGCCTTCCACTTGCCGCCGACGACATCCATCGCGGCGTCGATGCCGCAGAAGTACGGCCCTGATCGTTTCGCGCCCATCGCCACCCTCTCCACCTGTTCACCAACCAATAGGTAAGTACCGGACAAAATAGTAGGTACTTGCCTCCTTGCCGGGCAGCGAGCAATCTTGGTCCCAGCGCGCTGACCAGGACGTTCCTCTACCCCAAGGAGTTGATTCCGCCATGGCGGAGACCACGAAGACCCCCGTGACCATCCTGGGCCTCGGTGCGATGGGCCGCGCACTTGCCGCGACATTCCTGAAGGCCGGCGTGCCGACGACCGTCTGGAACCGCACCCAGGGGAAGGATGCCGAACTCCTCGCCGCCGGAGCCGTCCGGGCCGCGACGCTCGCCGAGGCGATCGAGGCCGGCGGTCCGATCATCGCCGTCCTGCTCGACCACGCGTCGGTGCACGCCACCCTCGACCCAGTGGCCGAGCGACTGGCCGGACGGCAACTGATCAACCTGACCAGCACCGCCCCGGGCGAGGCGCGCGAACTGGCCACGTGGGCGGCCGGACTCGACTGCGACTACCTGGACGGCGGGATCATGGCGGTGCCACCGATGATCGGCCTGCCCGGCGCCGCGATCCTCTACAGCGGCTCGCGGGCAATCTTCGACGCGCACCGCGAAACCCTGGAATTCCTCTCCGCCGCAGAATTTTTCGGCGACGACGCGGGCTTGGCCTCGACCTACGACTTCGCCCTGCTCGCCACCATGTACGCCATGTTCGGCGGTTTCCTGCACGGTGCGGCCATGATGCGCTCCGCCGGCGTCTCCGCCGCCGAATTCGGTCGGCGCGCCGCCGCGTGGGTCACCGCGATGACCGAGTCGCTGCCGCATCAGGGCGCTGTCATCGACGCCGCCGCCTATGCCGACCCCGTCCAATCGATCGCCTTTCACAAAGCCGCGCTCGACGCGATCAACCGCGCCAGTCGGGACGCGAATGTCGCCCTCGATTTCGTCGCGCCTTTGAAAAACCTTCTCGACCGTCAGGTGGCCGACGGCCGCGGCGCGCTGGGGTTCGAACGTACTTTCGAAGAACTTCTCTGACCCGCGCTGCACGAATTCGCTTCCCGTGGTTGTCGTTTGCTCGGCACCGGCTGCGGTGACGGCCTCCGCGTCGCCCGAGCAACCGCCACGCCTGCTTCCGGTCCGGCCGGATGCTCCCCGCCCCGGCGCTGTCGGGTCCGGGAGCATCGGTTCAGCTATCGGGTCCGACCGTGATCACACTCGATCATGTTCCGCCGCCGAGGCCGCCCCGTCGCCGGTGAGCCGGTCCCACCCTTCCCGGCGACCGGTCACGACCAGTAGGAGGGCGGCGATCGGGCCGGTGATGACCGCTCCCTCGCCCGCCGCCCAATCGATGTCGCTGGCGACAAGGCGGTAACCGGCGAACCTCCGGCGAGCGTGGAACGGTGCGCCTGTCGTCCAGATTCGGTCGATCGCGGTCCGGGCGGCGGGGCCCGGCATCTGCCGGGAGATGCCGAGCGGCAGCGCGATGTCTTGGCCGTGCACCAGCAGATCCATCAGCCGATCCGCCGGTGTCGTGCCGATGACCGTGACGCGCGCGTCGATGCTGTCGCGCAGCTCGCCGAGCAACTGCCCGGTCGTGCGACGCTCGGCGTGGCGAACAGCGGTGTCGCGGATGGCCCGGTGCAGACTGCCGCGGGCGCGGATCAGATTGACGAGGATCCAGCCGATATCGGCGCGCGCCGACAGCACCACGTGCGCGACTACCTCACGCACACGCCAGCCCGCGCACAGCGAAGGGCGGTCCCAGTCTTCTTCGGGCAGTCGCGCCAACAGCTCGGCCAGACCGGCCCGCTCCGCGGCAACTGCCCGCCAGATCTGCTCGGTGTTCATCGTCGTGTGCTCGGTCATCGGTGTCACTCCTTGTCCTGGTGGGTGTTCCAGTACGGTAGGAACTCCACCGGGGTGGAGGTTCCAGCGATCGTGACCGAGAACACACACCGTGACGGCCTGGTCGGCATCGGGGACCTGTCGCGCTCGACCGGCGTGCCCGTCCGTACGCTCCGCTTCTATTGCGACGAAGGGATTCTGGAGTCACGGCGTAGCTCCGGCGGGCACCGATTGTTCGATCCGGCGACCGCGGTGGACCGGGTACTGCTGCTGCGCCGACTCCGTGCGCTCGGCCTGGGACTGCCGGCGATCGTCGACGTCCTCGCCGGCCGCACGTCGATCACCGACGCGGTCGCCGCCGAGCGGGCGGCGCTGGACACCGAACTCGGCGTGCTGGCCTGGCGGCGGGCGTCGCTGCGCGCTGTCGAGGACGCGGCACCCACCCAACACGCCGCTCGGCTGGAATGGCTTGCCGCTGTGCAGGACCGTCGCCACGCGCAGGACCGTCTCATCGCGTTCTGGCGGCGACTGCTGGCTCCCCTGCCGACGGCGATATTCGACGGATTCGTCGCGATGAACCTTCCGCACCTGCCGACCGATCCGCCGCCCGAGCATCTCGTGGCGTACGCCGAACTCGTAGCTCGCGTCACCGATCCCGCATTGAGCGTCGCGATGGCAGGTCAACTGTGGCGAACAGACCCCAGGGGAATTCGCGACAAATGCGCACTGGTGACGGCGGTTGCCGAAGTCTGCGAAACCGTGGATCCGCTCGTCGCCGCACACCGCCGCCCCGGTCCCGGCCCCGAACTCGACCGGTTCATCGAGGCGCACGCCACCGCACGAGGCGAACGCGACACCCCACGCCTGCGCCGCAGGCTCCTCGACAACGCCACCGACAACCACCACGGTATCCACCGTTATTGGACGCTGACCACCGAGATCACCGGTGCCACCACCTCCGGAGCCGCCCAATTCTGGCTCTACCGAGCGCTTCTCCGCTGGGCCGATGACTGCGCGGGTGACGAGGACCGCTCGCGCGCCGACCCGCGCGGGTCGGCGCGGACGTCACCCACCCGGCGGAAAGTGCCGGAGCAGTGACACGGCCTCTGCGCGGTGTTCGACATTCACCGAGCGGCTGACTGAGCCGACGATCGCGGCGTCCGCGACGTAGCGGGCGATCCGGCTGATCGTGCGTCCTTCGCGCGGACGTGCAAGGTGAGAAGCGTTGCCGTCAGCACGGGTCGCCCGGTGCCCGGAGCAACCGTGCTTGCAGCGCCAGATACAATAGCGCCGCATCGGCGGGCACCGTGAATGCTGAACCGGTGAGCCGCTCTATCCGTTTGAGACGGTGCAAGACCGTGTTGCGGTGCAGGTGCAGGCGCTCCCCCACCGCCGATGTCGAACCGCCGAGCTCGTACCAGGCCAGAGCCGTCTGCACCAGAGCGGCGGCGTCACTGGGGTGGAGTCGGTCTAATGCGGTGAGCGTCTCGGCGAAGAGGTCGGCGGCAAGCGCGGGTTGGGCCGCGATCAAAGCACGCGCCGGCGACGAAGCGTAGGTGTGGATTTCGGTGTCCGTGGGGCTCAGACACCGGAACGCGAGGCGCGCCTGGTCGAGTGCGGCAGGGGCGGAGACCAGGTCGGTGAACGGTCTACTGGCGCCGGCGCGCGTGGCCGCGCCGTGGAGTGCCTGGACGAGCGAAAGCGGCGAGTGCGCGGCGGCGAGGGTGACGCGGTCGTCGGCGAGCAGCGTCCGCACGGTGGTCACTCCGGCCGCGGCCAAGCGAATGTCGCCGACCAGGATGACGAACGTGCCTCGGGCGGGCAGCCGCATCCGTGTGCCCAAGTCCTCGCGCTGCGCGGGTGGGAGGTCGGGATCGAGCAGTGCTCGCAACAGCCGTTGATCGGGGTGATCGCCCCCGGTGAACGCGACGCGCCGATAGATGTCGGCGGCCGCGACGGAGTACTCGTCGACAGTGGCCCATACCCGGGTGGACAGCTGGGGCAGCGCGGAACGGTCGTCGGGCCGAGCGCGTTCGACGATGACCTCCCAGAACGCCATGCCCGCGACGCGGAACGCGTGCAGCAAACTGTCCAGCGGAATGCCTCGCTCGGCTTTGAGGCGTCCGGCCCGGTGCGCGGGTTCGAGCGAGTACCGGCTGCCGGCGATCGCGTCCAGCAATGCCGCGAGACTGTCGGTGACGAGCGTGGCCAATTCGTGGTGAGCGAGGACGGCGTCGCCGTAGTCCTTCTCATCGTGTTCGATTCTCGCCGTGATCATCTCGGAGATCGCAGCCAGGTCCGCCCGCAGCTCGCGGAGCAGGCGCGGGTGCGCGAGACGGGTGTCCTGGGTCACTGCCGTCAAACTAGCGTGCATTGTGCGTGGGCACAACGAAAGTGGGTGAAGTGGAGGCATGCGCCTGTCGCCGCGACGGGCAGCCGCCGACGACACTGAGGTGACATGGTCCGCACGACGGAGTACCGGAGACCACCATCATGACCACTGCTACGCGCGAACTGTTCGAGCGCTACCACGCCTGCTGGGTGGACCGCGACCCGGCCCGAATCGCCGAACTCCACACCGTCGACTCGGTTTTCCACCTGCACTCGGGCCAGGAGCCCGCACGAGGCAGGCGCGCCATCCGCGAGGCTGCGGCGGGGACCTTCGCCCTGGTTCCCGACCTGACCTTCCACTTGGTATCGCTGCGTGTCGGGGAGGACTTCTGGGTGGTGCAGTGGCAGCTGACCGGAACCTCCGCGACCGGCAAGCAGGTTCACGTCGATCTCGCGGACTATGTCCTGATCGAAGACGGCGCGGTCAAGGAGAAGCACTCCTACGTCGACGGAGTCGCCATGCAGCAGGCCATAGGGTGACCACCCGCTTCACCAACTCTGCCTGAGAACGCGATCCGCCCCGGGTCGCACGGGTCAGCGGCAGCAGTTGGGGTCCAGCACCACGCACAATGCCGCGAGGGCGTCGCGGCGGGCGCGGTGGAAGGTGTTCATGCCACGTCGCTCGGATTCCACGAGCCCGGCCTTGCGGAGTTGGCCGAGGTGGTGGCTGACCGTCGACTCCGACAACCCGACCGCGGCGGCCAGGTCGCCGCCGTTCTCCTGGCCCGGCGCGCTGGTCAACAGCAGCGACAGCAGTTTCACCCGCGCCGGGTCGGCGATCGCTTTCAGCCGCAGCGCCACTTCCAGCGCGGCGTCGTCGTCGACCGGTCCGGCGGCGACCGGCGGGCAGCAGACCGGGGCGGACATGTCGATCAAGGGCAGCGTCTTGGGCATGCGATCGACCATACCGGCTGCATTGACATATGTCGAAAAGGTGGCAGACTCGGCGTCGAACCGGTTCTTCGATATATGTCACACAAGTGGAGGTAGTCATGTCCCGTATCCAGCTCGCCCTCGACGTCGACGACATCGACCAGGCCGTGCGGTTCTACTCGACCCTGTTCCGGACCGAGCCCGCCAAGCGCAAGCCCGGCTACGCCAACTTCGCCATCGCCGAGCCGCCGTTGAAACTCGTGCTGATCGAGAACCCCGGCCACGGCGGCGGCCTCAACCATCTGGGCGTCGAAGTCGAAAGCTCCGACCGGGTGCACGCGGAGATCGCCCGCCTGTCGCAGGCGGGGCTGTTCACCGAAGAACAGATCGCCACGACCTGCTGCTTCGCCACCCAAGACAAGGTCTGGGTCACCGGCCCGAACGACGAACGCTGGGAGGTCTACACCGTACTGGCCGACAGTGAGACCTTCGGCACCGCACCAGCACTCACCGGCGCGGCCACGCCCGCCGAGGCCGAGGCGGTTCAGGCTTGCTGTGGTACGACGGCGGAAGCCGCCGCCGAAGGTGCGTGCTGCACCCCGACGGCGAAGAAGGAAGCGATCGCCTCTGGCGCCACTTGTTGCGGCTGACCGATGGCGCGGCTCCCGGCGTGACCTCACCGTCCTGTGAGGTCACGCCCCTCGTCCGTCGGCGACTGACTACAGCCGCGAGCCGGCCTGGTCTTCAGAGCAGTGCCGGACCGGTACGGTTGCGGCTGCTGCCGATCGTGACCAGCCATGCCAGGCGGAAAGCCCGCGTCTGCGATTCGGTCGACGTTCCGCAGAGTCGGCCATGGGTGCCGTCCCATTTCGCGCGGCGCGGTCCGGTGCTCGAACGCCTACCACCGGCGATCGCGACATGACGTGTCGTCGCGTTCTACGGTGGAGATATGACCGCTTTGGAGTATCGGCATTTGCTGGTCGTGCGGGACGGCGACACGGTGCGCATCACCATGAACCGGCCGGAGCGGCGCAACGCGCTGTCGGGCGAGCATCTCGCCGAACTGCTCGCCTCGTTCCGGGCCGCCGGTGAGACCGACGCCACCGGGATCGTGCTCGGAGCGCACGGTCCGGTGTTCTCCGCGGGACACGACTTCGCCGACGTCGCCGCGCGCGACCTGCTCGGCGTGCGGGAACTGCTCACGCTGTGCACCGAGCTCATGTCGACCATCCAGTCGGTGCCGCAGGTGGTGATCGCCCGGGTGCACGGTCTGGCCACGGCCGCCGGCTGCCAACTGGTGGCCTCATGCGATCTGGCCGTCGCCGCCGAATCGGCCGGTTTCGCGCTCCCCGGCGGCAAGGGTGGCTGGTTCTGCCACACCCCCGCGGTGCCGGTGGCCCGCGCCGTGGGCCGTAAACGACTGATGGAACTGGCTCTCACCGGCGACCCGATCGATGCCCGCACCGCCGAACAATGGGGTCTGATCAACCGAGCCGTGCCCGACGCCGACCTGGATACCGCAGTGGACGAGTTGCTCGCCCGCGCTACCCGCGGCAGCCGGGCCAGCAAAGCACTCGGTAAACGCACCCTCTATCGCCAAATCGACCGCCCCGAAGCGGATGCCTACACCCTCGCTCTGGAAGTCATGGCCGCCGCCGCTCAACTTCCCGGTGCCAGGGAAGGGATGGCGGCTTTCCTGGCGAAGCGCCCACCCGTCTGGCGCGACTAGAGGTGTCTACCCACCCTCACCATCGCTGGTGGCACGGCACAATCATCGGATGGTTGTCGGGATCGACGGTTCATGTTCAGCTGGATGCCGGCCGATGGTCGGGCGGGGGCGGTACCCATCGCTGGTGAGAACGCACCGCAACACCCGAAGCGCACTCGTCATGGCCGCTGTGTGCGCGACCGCCGTCCTGTCCGCTTGCTCGTCATCGAGTTCTGAGGCGGACTTCACCGCCGCCAGGGATCAGCCCTTGGTGATCTCGCTGGATGATCTGCTCGCCGAGACCGGCGGCAGCGCGGCGGTCGGGATCGCCGATCCACGGCACGGCACGATCACCCGGCGCACCGACGGTGCGGTGGTGTACACGCCGGCGGCCGGATACACCGGGTCCGACAGCCTCACCGTGACGACCACCGACGCCGTCAAGGTGTACACCACCGATATTCCACCGCTCGGCGAGTTCGGCGGGGTGAGCCTGCAGGGCAGCGGGTACGGGTCGGCCTTCACGCCGGTGCCCGGCTCGACCGACGAGTTCTACGGTCTGACCGACCGCGGACCGAACGTGGACGGCAAGGGCAAGAACGAAAAACTCGATCCCATACCGACTTTCACACCCGCCATCGCCAAGTTCAAAGTAGCCGGCAACAGGATGGTGCTGGAAAGCACCATCCTGTTGAAGAATTCGGTGGGCCAGCCGTTCAACGGCCTGGTCGACACCTCCGCAAGCACCGGCGAGACCATCCGCGACCTCGACGGCGCCATCCTGCCGCCCACCGATCACGGCATCGACAGTGAGGGTCTGGTGGCCATGCCCGACGGGAGCTTCTGGGTATCCGACGAGTACGGGCCGTTCATCGTTCACTTCGACGCCAACGGCACCGAGCTGGAGCGGCTGGCGCCGGGACGCGGCCTGCCCAAGGAGCTTTCCCTGCGTACGCCCAACCAGGGCATGGAAGGGCTGACCGTCACGCCGGACGGCAGCACGCTGGTCGGCATCGTGCAGAGCGGGCTCAGCGCGCCGGGTGTCGCCTCGGCGCGTGAGGTGCCCATGACCCGAATCGTCACCGTGGACCTGAAGACCCGCGACGTCAAGGAATTCGTGTATCCGCTGGAGGAGCCGAAGCAGAAGCTCGCGGTCTCCGAGATCACGGCGCTCAGCAACACCACTTTCCTGGTCGACGAGCGCGACGGCAATAGACCGCCCAAAGCCGACAAGAAGCTGTGGACGATCGACATCACCGGCGCCACCGACATCGGCCCGCAAGCGAAGGTCCCGGGCGCGCAATACGATCCGGAGCTGGGCCTGCTGGTCGACGGCAAACCGCTGGAACTTCTCGTCGGTGCCGTGTCCACGGCGGACGGCGCCGCCGCGTTGCGGAAGGCGGGCATCGCCCCCGTCGCCAAGAAGGCCGGTCTGGACCTCGGCGGCCTGCTGGACGGTCTGAACGCCGACGGCAAGTTCTTCGGCCACGACAAGATCGAGGGTGTCGCCACCCGTGATGGCGGCAAGACCCTCTACATCGCCAATGACAGCGACTTCGGCATCGAGGGAGCCACCGGCGACCAGCCACCGTTCGGGCTGAAAGCGAAACTGCTCGTCAACGGCGTGCAGGACTCGGGCGAGGTGCTGATGGTCGACACCACCAAGCTGCCCGCCAAGACGCAGACCAGGACGGTCACAATCGCCGTCTCGTAGCCGTTCGGGGCGGTTGTGCCTCTGGGCCACCGCCTTCGAGGGGCCGGGGCTGTCCTCGATGAGCGGCGTCCTGGCCGACAGCGCCTATCGTCTGCTGTCGGCCAGGACGCCGGGCTCACTTCAGGTGCCGGGCGAAGAACCGGTTCCCGGCGTCCCCTTCGAACTGCGGGACGCCGGTGTGCCCGCCCATATTGGCGTGCAGCGTCTTCTCCTTGGAGCCGAAGGCGTCGAACAGGTCCAGAGCCATCTGCCGGTCATTTCCCTCGTCGTCCCACTGCAGCAGGACCTGCAGCGGAATGGTGACCTGCCGGGCCTCCTCGAACATACGGCGGGGGACGTAACTCCCGGCGAACAGCAGGGCGGCCGAAATGCGCGGCTCGACCACCGCCAGCCGCAGGCCGATGGATATCACGCCTCCCGAGTACCCGACCGGGCCGCCGATCTCGGGCAACGAAAGCAGGACATCCAGAGCGGCCCGCCATTCCGGGACCGCCTGCTCGACCAGCGGGAGGACGAGCCGCTCGACGATCTCGTCGTCGACCGGCTTCCCGGCCGTCACCGCCCGGCGCAGGTCGGCGCGGGCCTGCTCGGCGGCGGCCGACCGGGGTCGGTCACCGCTGCCGGGCAGCTCGATGGTGGCCGCGGCGAAGCCCTCCGTCGCGGAGTGCCGGGCCCGGGACGCAAGTCGGGGATACATCTGGCGCAGTCCGCCGGGGTGGCCGATGAGGATCAGCGGCGCCGGTGCGGGCGCGGATCCGGGCGTCCACAGGATGCCCGGAATCTCGCCGAGGGTGAATTCGCGCTCGAGGACACCGTCGTCGAAGCGCTGTTCGGAAGTGAATTGCACAGTCGTGCCTTTCGGGAGTGCTGTTGAGCGGCGCTCCCGGACGACCTATCGCCCGACCGTGACCCCAGAGTGGAGCACCCATGTCGATACTGCGTTCACGGGTACCACCTCCTCGGTCTCTCGCACGGCCCTCGGAAAAGTAGCAGTGGTCGCCGTGCTCCGCCAAGAGGTTTTTACGGAGGCTCCGCGGCCGGCGAGTCCGTCAGCCACCGGCCCACCGTGGTTGCGGGGACCGCACCCTTGGCACACCGCCGGGCGCGGCCGCAGGCTGTTCGACGAGCGGTATGGGCCAGCGCAAATCGATCATCGTCGCCGTACGCAGTGTGCGTTCGCGTTTCATGATCGGGCCCAGGTCCGGTGCGCCGATCGATACGGTCACGGTGCAGTCGCCGGGGCCGAGCGCCACCAGCATCCCGTTGCGGACGGTGGCGGCGAGCGGCTGGAGCAGTATCGCCACGCAGAGTTCTATCGTGAACTCTCCCACCGGGTTTTCGTCGATGGTGACGTCCAGGCACGGACGGTAGGTCTGGGTGATCTCGTGCTCCAACAGCGTGACCTGTTCGGCTCCTCCGGCACGGGTGCGCATCGCCGCCCTGCGCAGCAGGTCGTAGCGGCGCCAACCTCCGATCGCGACACTCCCCAGATCGACCTGGAGCAGCCCGTCGATGGTCTCGGCCACCTCGTGCAGCGCCGCCGACGCCAGTATCGGGGCCACGCCCGGGGCCCGGCGCAGGGCCAAGTGTTCGGCACCTCTTTCGTGCAGGCACTCCGCCAGTTCGCCTACCCCGGCTTCGTGCGGGGCGTTCTGGAACAGAACTGTCCGAGCCCTGATCGACGCTGGACTCGTCATCCGAGCACCTCCTTGACACTCAGCCACGGTTCGCAGGCCCGCAGCCGGACCCGCACGTCCGGAGTGCGGGCGACCTGGCGAACGTGGATCGATGGGGGGCCGTCGGCAACCACGCGCACATGCACCCGCGGTAGACGCGGGTCCTCGTTGCGCGGCGCTTCACTCGGGCGGTTCCGGCGACTGCGCAGGACCAGCGCTGCGGCACCGAGTGCGACGAGGAACCCGCCGAGGCCGAGCATGCCGCCTGCGCCGGTGTCCTGGTCACGGTCATCGGCTTGCGACGACAAGGTCGGACGCGCGCCGGTCGGCTCAGTGGTCGTGGGTTCACCGGTAGTCGGCACCAGCCGCGCGGGGATCACCTGGACGGATGCCTTCACGACGATGCGCTGAGGGCTACCCAGGCAGGCGCCGAGAACGGAGTGCACACCCAGCTCGACTCCGTCGGGAACATCGACGCGTGTATCGAACGAACCGCCACGGACCCGGGCGTCCACAGTTTCAGACCAATCCGGAAAAGCGCGCACCGAGTCGCAGGGCCAGCCCTCGCCGTGCACGGTGATGACTGTGCCCCGTTCGGCGGTGGCCGGCGCGACGAGAGTGGGTACGGGAAGCACGGCGGAACTTCCGCTCGGAACGATGGTCGTACCGGCAGTTGTCGGTCGCGGAGTTGTCGTGAGCGGTTGCCCGGTGGTGGTTGTCGGCTCGGGCTTTGTCGTGGTGGTTGTCGGCTCCGGCGTTGTGGTCGTGCTCGTCGGTTCGGGTTTCGTGGTCGTGGTCGTCGGCTCGGGTTGCGTGGTCGTGGTCGTTTGCGGATCATGCCCCTCGGTGGTGGGCAGCCGGAAATCCGTCGGCGTGGTGATCGGCCACGCCGGTCCCGGCGTGCTGGGCGGCGGGGCGGGTGCGGTGGGTATCTGCTCCGGTGCCGCGCCCGATACCGGCGCGGCGCCCAGCAGTCCTGCCAAGGCCGCCGCGACCAGTAGTATTCGCGAGTCGTTTCTCATGATCGCCTCCCCCCGAGACCGGCATCCTCTCGAGGTCCAGTCGAGTCTCGCCCCTCCCGCCCTGCGCGACGCGAGTAGCTAACTACTCGTTTCCGGCCCGCTTGCCTGCGGCATCGCACCGAGATCGTCGCTGCGCCGAGTATCGACTTAACATAATCCCTACCTTCGGCCAGCTCAGGATCATCGCTTGGCGCTAGCGGTGCCCGAAGCGCGACCTGCCACATTGCCGATCGCGGCCCGGCTACTGTTGCATGAGCATGAATGGCAATCGTTCAGCATTCTCGACATTTCGCCACTGACGCATGGCCGAGCACGCTCGCGTACCAGCTACGTGTAGGACTCGAGCGCGGAGTTCGAAGTGGTCCGGCGGTGCGTCGGCCGCTGAAGGTGTCCGAGAAGCTGACCGGTGTCCGCCGCTCCGGCTGAGCGGATCAGAACAAGCTGGTCTGCGCGGCGACGGGGGCGACGGTGATCGAGTCGTCGAGTTCGATACGTCGCCCGATGAGCTGAGCATCGTTGACCAGCAATAGTTCTCCGGTCTCCGATCCGTGCCGGCAAGCGATGGTGTGCCCGTGCGCGGTCACCGTGTCGAGGACGTACTCCCCCAGTCCCGCCCCGCCGAAGTCGACGACGGTCGCGTAGCGGCCTCGCTGCGCCACAATGCGGTAGAACTCGCTGCCGCCCGACCAGGCGGTGTCGGTCCGCGCCGTCCCGGCGGGCAGCACGGCGATCGCCTCGGCGGCTGCGGCGGCTACCGCAGCCTCCACTGCCGCCCACGGAGCCATCGGCTTGGTCAAGATGCGTGTTTTCGCGGCGCTGCCCACGGCCTGCCGGAAACCGGCTTGTGCCGACACCACCCGCTCCAGTTCGCGCACATGCAAGCCGTCCGGTGAGTCGGCGACGAACCGTGCGGCCAGTGCGCCCTGTTCGTACAGGCGGCGATGCCGGCGTACCGCCGACGCCGTGCCCACCTTGGCCAACCCGTCACCGAAATAGGCGATATAGAGGTGGTGCGGCTGCGACACGTAGTCACGGATCTGCTCGGGGAGCGCGGAAATCGGCCCGCGGTGCGTGTGCACCGCCGTCCACCCCTCCCGCGCCCGGCACTGCGGACACTGTCGGCCGCTCGCGACTCGCACGGAATCCGGACACGCTCGCCGTCCCGGAAAACTGCCGAACTCGTTGTATCCCAGGCAGTATCGCGCCGCGTCGCGGACCCGGAATGCCAGGCGCGCGCCGGGACCGGGCACACGTTCGGTCGTGCCGTCGGCGCGGATCAGCTCGTAGCACCAGCGGCCGCGCTCGTCCCATCGGGTGCCGCCGTACAGCAGGGTATCCGTCGTGGTCATCGGCTCACCGCTCCGCACCTTCGTGTTGGGTCGTGGTCATCACCATGATGGACGATGCCGCCGAAACATGTTCTGCGCGTGCCGATATCCGACAGCGTCGCACCACGAACCCGACGCCGGGCGATCCGCTCGCCCAGTACGGTGCCGACGTCAGCCGCGGCGCATGTCGGGTGCCGGTCGTCGATGACGCCGACCGGCTGCTGTCGATGTACGGCCATCACCCACGCCGAAAGGGCAGAGACGGCAGCCGGGAGAAGACTTCCCGCAGGCGGTCGGGAGCAACCGGTCGGGCTCGATAGTCTGTCGTAATGTCCTCGGCCCGTCTGCGTCACGCGGTGCGCGCGATCGTTCTCGATGCCGACGACCGCATCCTCCTGTGCGGTCACTCCGTGACGGAGTCTGCGGCAACGGTGGTGTGGGCCGCTCCGGGCGGGGGCATCGAACCCGCGGAGGAACCGCTCGCCGCGCTGCGGCGTGAGCTGAGCGAAGAGATCGGCCTCACGGTGGAGGCCGAACCCCCGCACATCTGGCATCAAGAGGTCCACGCGCCCGGCCACGCACCGGGTTTCGACGGCGTGGTCAACGACTTCTACCTTGTCCGGACCACGTCGTTCACCCCGCGCGGCGCGCTGACCGACCAACAACTGGCGGCTGAGAACATCACGGCATTCCGTTGGTGGCGATTACCGGACATCTCTGGGTATCGCGGTGCCGATTTGTTCGCGCCCCGCGATCTCGCGGCCCTGCTGCAGGCGCTGATGACCGACGGTATTCCGCGCCGTCCGGTGCTACTCGGCTTGTGAGGCCGCGCCGCCGTCCGGGACAGCCCCGATTCCTTCATCAAAGCAGTCGCGATTCCCCTGAAAGGGAACGACACGAAGATACAGATCACGACTTACTCCCAGGACTCGAATGCTGCTGCCGCCAAATCGCTGGCGAAGGCCCGCGGCGACAACATCGCGGCCCAGCTGGAGCCGGAGCACAGGTAGGCCATCCGGTGTGCCGTTTCCGCGGCGCTCGGCGATCTCGTCGGGGTGGGTTCGGCTTGCCATCGGAATCGACTAAGTCGACGTGTTTGCCCGGATGTCGGCGTAGCGTTCGTTTCGTCTCCACCGAGACCATTGCGCACTATTCGACATCCTGACCGAACGAGCAGAAGGACAGTGAGCGCAGTGCGGTCCGTGAAATTGTCGGTGGCATTGGCCCGCGAAGTGTCCATCGCGCGTACGCAGGCCGCGACCGGCCGGCTGCGCGGAACGCCGTACGGACGGACGCTGCGCCGCGTGATCGAGGGGCTGGCCGAGATCCAACTGGTGGATCGCTCGCTGGCGCTCGCCGCCCAGATATTCACCTCGGTATTGCCGGTGATGATCGCCGCGTCCGTCTTCAGTGGCTGGCATGCGCCGGCGAAGACGATCAACGACCAGTTCGGTTTCGACTCCAGATCGCTGTATACCGACGGCGGGTCCCTGTCCGCCGATCCGGCGATAGCCGCGTTCGGTGTGGTCGGCCTGCTGATGGTCCTGCTCGGCGGTACCTCGTTCGCGCGGGCTCTCGCGCGGGTGTACGAGGCGGTCTGGAAGGTTCCCGCGATCGGTCCGCGAGAGGCTTGGCGGTGGCTGGTCGCGCTGCTCGCGGTGGCGCTCGCCGCCGGGCTGGTGGGGCAGATCCGCGACCTCGAGCAAATCCGCTACGCCGGTCGGTTGCTCGCCTTGCTGGGCGAGGTGGTCATCTGGGTGTTCGTCTGGATGCTGGCTCCTTATCTGCTGACGAAGGGAGCGCTGACCGGGCGGCTGTTGTGGGCGTCTGGGTTGCTCACCGCGATCGGCTTGACCGCGGTGCACGCGGCGGGCCGGGTCCTCTTGCCTCGGATCACGACGAACGCCCAAGAGCATTTCGGTCCGTTGGGGTTGGCTTTCACGTCGGTGAGCTGGCTTTTCGTGCTGTCGGTGGTGATCGTGGGCGCGGCATCGGTCGTCAAAGCATTGGCTCTGGACGAGACCACCATCGGTCGCTACCTGCGCGGCCGGGACAACGGCGACGGCGAACGACGCTAGCTGGGCGCGTACGTCCGAGGGCGCCCCAGTCATCGCTCGGCATCCGGCTCGGCTTTCCCTGACGAGAACTGGTCCTCCCCGTCGCGCAGGGCTACCGGCCGACGAGGCAATAGGCCGGTACCGAACAGCGCCGCGATCGCGAGCAGGGCGGTAACGGCGAACGCCGCTTGCAAAGCCTCGAGGCGGGCGTCGGAGTTGACGGCGAGGACGGTATCGGCGGTGGCGTCATCGATACCGGCGCTGTCGAGCGCGGCCACCAACTGGCTGTCGGACAGGAACGGCACCCCGGCAGCCAGCTCCGTGGTGGCTTGTTCTCGCACGGACGCCGGGACAGCCGGATTGTTCTGGATGCCGCTGACGACGCTCGAAGTGAGCGTGGCGATCAGGATCGACCCGATCAACGCGGTGCCCAGGGACGCGCCGAGCGTGGTGGCGGTGTTCTGCAGTCCCCCGACCTCCGAGCTCCGCGAATCGGGCACGGCCGACACCGTGACGGCGCCCAGTTGCGAGGCCAACGCGCCCAGACCCAGTCCCATCAGCAGCATCGGGATGGACACGACGCCCGCGTTGGCGCCCGGGTCCATCCCGGCCGCCAGGATCAGAACGCCGATGATCATCGCCATCAGACCCAGCCGAACGACGCGGCGCGGGTCGGCATGTGGCAGGAACCGGGGAAGGCCCGCCGCGGCCACGACGAGCGCGACCGACAACGGAAGGATCCGCACACCGGTCTCCAGCGCGCTGAGTTCGAGCACCACCGACAAGAACAGCGGCACGGCGAAGAACACGCCGGCTTGCACGGTGAACTGCGCGAAGAACATGCTCGAGCCGCCGACGAGTTGCCGGTTCCGCAACAGACTCGGATCGACGAGCGGATCGCGGCCCCGCCGCACCAGAAACGTCTGTCTGCGCAGGAACAGGTACGAGGTCAGCAGGCCACCGATCAACAGCCAGATGACCGGCGACAGACCGAGCACGGCCGGTCCGTCGGACTCCGTCCGCACCCACCCCCATTCGCTCGACCGCAACACCCCGTATACGACCGAGCCCAGACCGATCACCGACAGAAGCGACCCGACGACATCCAGTCGGACCCGGCTCGCGGGGGCGTCCTCGACCCGGCGCAGCACCAGCAGGATCAGCACGACGATGACGACCTCGCCGAAGAAGACGTACCGCCATGACGCGAACGTCGTCACGGCGCCACCGAGCAACGGGCCGACAGCGACCGCCATCGCCCCTGCCGCCGCGATGAGACCGTAAGCCGCGGAACGGCGTTCGGGCGCGAAATTCCCGGCGACGAGGGCGACGATCGCGGGCATGATCAGGGCGGCGCCGATTCCCTCCAGGAGCGACCACCCCAGCAGGAGGGTCGTGAGGTTCGGGGCGAGCCCGGTGATGAACGAACCGGCGCCGTAGACGACGAGGCCGAGCCCGAACGTCCGGCGGCGGCCGAGGATGGCGCCCACTTTGCCGCCCGTGATCATCAATGAAGCCATGACCAGCGTGTACAGGGTGATCGCGGTCTGGATGCCGGTGATCGGGGTACCGAGATCCTGGGCGACGGTGGCCATGGAGACATTCATCACGGAGCTGTCGAGCGTCATCAAGAACTGCCCCGACGCCAAGACGGCCAGCACGAGCTTGCTCGACCTCACTGTCGGCGCCGACGACATCGGGCGCTCCTCTCCTGGACAAATCCTGGTTCACCGGTGGCCCATAGCGACTCCGCTGCGGACGCCACGAGGACGGCCGCGGGGAATGCCGTCCGCCCCCACCGACGCCGGAAACGGGGCACCGCGGCGGCGGGAACGGCTCGGTCGCCGTGCACTGGTCTATACCCCCGGTCGGGCGATTACCGTGCCGTCATCGATCGCCTCGAGCAGCGCGGCGTGATCGCGGGCGTTCTGGTCGGCGTAACTCTCGGCGAACATGGACATTGCTTCCTCGAAGTCGTCGTCCGTGCCGAGGTAGCCGGCGATCGCGAATCGGTCACCGGCGCGGGCGTGGGCGTGGGCGAGAACGCGTGCGCACAGCCTGCCGTAGCGAGTCATCAGTTCGGGAGACATGGTCTGGATGTCGGCGGATCCTTTGCCGTCGCGCAGTTGACGAACGTAGTAATCCCGCACCGCTCCGTCTTCGCCCACACCCTGCTGCCAGCCCAGGAAGATATCGCCGGCAGCTTGCATCAGCCGCTGCCCGGCCACGACCCGTTCGCCCTGGCCGGTGAACGACGGGCCGTCGAGGTGCTTCGCGAGAACCGACGGCTGGGCTTCCTTGACCTGGAGGATCAGCGGGTCGTTGCCCGGCCCGCGGAGCAGGATGATCCAGGCCCGGGTGCCCACGCTGCCTACGCCGACGACCTTTCGTGCTGCCTGAACGTATTCGAATCGGTCGAACAGGGCCCGGCAGTTGGGCGGCAGCGTGTCGCGGTAGTGGCCGAGCCGTTCGATCAGTGCCCGGTTCAACTGTGCGGCGTCGGCGCCGGTGAAGATCTCCTCGACAGGGACGATCAGCGGCGGCATGCTCGTGATCCTCGGCTGCCCGTCCACCACGGTGGTCAGCTTGGCCAAGGCCTGGACGCTGTCTCGGTGCCGGGACTTGTCGACCGTCTTCTTGATGCGCTTCCTGGTCGGGGAATCGAGAATTTCGCGCAATTCTTCGAATTGGGTCTCGGCATCGACATGGGAGTACCAGACCGCGAGTTCTCCGCGCGCGGATTGGGAGTTCATGACTTCGCGGTACTCGGCGGCGCAGGCCTGCAGGTACTTTCTGCGTTGTTTGCCGCTGTGGTCGTTGTCGCGCCCGGCGACCGCGAGGCTCGCGACGAGTCTTCGAACGTCCCATTCGAAGGGGCCGGGGTAGGTTTCGTCGAAGTCGTTCAGGTCGAAGGCAAGGTTGCGTTCCGGTGTCGCGAAGAGGCCGAAGTTGCTGAGGTGGGCGTCCCCGCACAGTTGAGTGATCAAGCCGGTGGCCGGGGCGCGGGCGAGATCCTCGGCCATGACCACGGCGGCGCCGCGGTAGAACGCGAACGGCGCGGCGGCCATTCGCCCGTAGCGCACGGGAACGAGTTCGGGAATTCGGGTCGCGGCCTGGGCTTCGAGGAGTCCGAGCGGGTCGCGATCGGTGCTGCGCTCGAATTCGGCCATCCCGTCGATGGGCGTCCGGCGCCGTGCCGATCTGCCGTATTCGGCGCGCTCGGCCCTGGTCCATCGGTCGCGCGCGTGTGTGCGCACGTCAGGCTCCGCGGCGGGCGGAGCCGTCTCGATCGGTCATGGCCGCGACCCACCGTGGGAGAACTCGCTCGAGCGCGGCTCGCTGGAGACGTCCGGCTTCCATGTGGTAACCGCCCAGATCACAACGATGTCGAGGGCGATGATCAATACCGACCACCACGGGTAATACGGCAGCCACAAGAAGTTCGCGAGAATGGAAATCGAGGCGATGACGATCGTCGCAATTCTCGCCCAGCGTGCTCCCGTGAACAACGCGAGCCCTACCGCCAGCATCAGCGCTCCGAGCGCGATGTGGATCCAGCCCCACGCGGTGAAATCGAACTTGTAGGTGTACTCGACGCCTACGACGAAGACCTCGTCCTCCGCCACCGCCGCAATGCCTTGGAACAACTGCAGTAGTCCGACGGTGACAAGAATGATCGCGGCCCCGATCGAGGTTCCTGCCGCGACTCCCTGTTTCACCGATGAATTCTCGGACATGATGCGCTCCCTTCCTCGACGAGCCGCTCGGATATGCGCGATTCTGCACCGGGCGCACTCCCCACGTGCGCGGGATCGCGTAACTGCGGCTCGATCGCGACCCAACCGGAGGAAGCCGGCGAAGAACACGTGGACGCCGCTGTGCTGCGGTGCCGATTCCGCGCCCCGGTGGGATCAGTGGGTCAGGATGATCTTGACCGCCACGACGGTCGTGGCCGTGCAAACCAGCAGGACCGCTCCCAGCAGCGTCGAACGTTGGGGTCGCTCGCCGTGGAGTCGGCCGATGACGAAGACGATCCCGCCGATCCGCACCAGCATGGCCGACTCCGCGAGCACCTGGGCGAGACGCGGTTCGATCCACCCGACCGCCGCGGCAGCCAGGATCGCGCAGGGCAGCACCGCTGAACTGAGGATGGGCACGGAGTCCCGCAGGTCCGCCCATCGCTCCTGTGGCGACAAGCCATGGCTCTGGCGCACCGATTGACCCACGCCTTCGGCGAAAGCATGCGCGATGAACGTCGAGAGGGCTGTCCCGAGGACGACCAAGATGCCGACGTGCTCGACGGACGGCGTGACCGGGATCAACGCGGCGAGGATCAGGACGTTGCCGTAGACGTATGCGCTGATCCGGCTCGCCGCGTTCCGGCGGTCGAGCGGAACGCTGCGGGTGAACAGCGGCCCATGCAAGAGCTGGTGTCTGCTGCGTTCCATCAGTCCTCACAGCGGGCCAGGACGGCGCGGTCTCGATCTCCCTGCCGCACTCCGGGATCCGGATCGCCTACTCGCGACCGAATTCGACCCGTGCGATGAGCGAGAAGTCGTAATTTGGCGGTGCGCGGGGGAATATGGGCCTGTATCGGCGTCGCTCCAGCTCGAAAAACCTTTTTCGGTATGGCCTCCGCCGGCCCGGGCCAATCCTCCGCACTCGGGGTCATCTGCGCCTCCGTCTCCAGCGGTACCGCTCGAACCGTGCCGCGATTATGGCGGCCGATCCACCCACAAGGCCGCACCGACGACCGGTGGCCACTCAGCTCTGTTGCCCGGCCAGGCTTATGGCCTCCTTGTTCGAACCGAGACAAACTCGTTCTCGAGGAGATTGCGGTGAGCGTCGGCGCTGCAATTGTGGCGCTCAGCCGACGCAAGTCGGTCCCGACCCCGCAGACCGGCCCGGTACCACCCGGCGATTTTAGCAGCGGCGCTTCGGCAACGAACATCCCGTTTGCCTGATGTCCGATCCGAGTCGGACAGCCGGACCGCTGGATGTCGGCAAGAATCGCTACTTGTGTACCGGAATCTCAACAATCTCGTCGATCTGTAGCGCCGACGTCCCTCGCTGCCTATTTTCGAACTGCGCTCGTAAGCTGTCGTCATAACGAAAGTTTGTTTTTCGACCCAGCGGCCGACCGGCGGTTCGATCTACTTCACAGCCGGAATCCACCGCCTGATACCAAACAGGAAAGATCCGCCGAGGAGGTTTCGCAACATGGATTCGTTCTGGGATTACGTGTGGTACACGATCCTCGTGTTCGCCTTTGTGGCGTACCTGATCGTGCTGTTCCAGATTCTCGTGGACCTGTTCCGCGACCACTCCGTGTCCGGCGTCGCCAAAGCGCTGTGGGTGATAGCCCTGGTGATATTCCCCTACCTCACGGCCCTGGTGTACCTGATCGTTCGCGGGCGGGGGATGGCGCTGCGCGCCCAACGCGCACAGGCGGAGGCGCAGAAGGCCACGGATCAGTACATCCGGGAGGTGGCGGGTAAGTCCCCCGCCGAGAGCATCGCCGATGCCAAAGCCCTCCACGACTCCGGTGTCATCACCGACGCGGAATTCGAGCAACTGAAAGCTCAGGCGTTGGGGCGTCCGGTGTCAGCGCACAACGCGGCGACCGGTCGGTGACACTACGGCCTCACCCGATGCACGACCGGGACGAGAAGTCCGGTCATGTCATGCGGGTGGGCACGGTGCGATGTCGGTTGTGTCAGCTGTGCGCCCGAACGCGGGGCCGGTCGGCGACGAAGTCCGGTCGTTGACGTCTGGCCGCGTGCCGAGTGAGGATCGCGATGACGACGGCGAGGTAGACCGCGACGGGGACACCACAGACAATGACCCGGGCCGGGTGGGAGATCTGTTCGGCCGCGGCGGTCATGGCCGGCACGTAGCTGGGCGCCCCGGTCAGCCCGAGGTCGCGGATCTCGGCATAGAGCCAACCGGTCAGCCACATCGAGAAGGCCGCGAACACGGCTGTCGTCGTGGCGATCCGAGGGATTCGGTGCATGTCCGCGCGGGCGGTCCAGTGCAGCAGGACGATCAGCAACGGCACCGACCACACCCAGTGGTGTCCCCACGCCAGCGGCGGCACGGCGCACCCGATCAACCCGACCACGACCAAACCGAGCAATGGCCGACCGGTCCGGTGCGCGATGACCGCGGCGGCATAGCCGAGGCAGGCTGAACCAGCCACGCACGCCGGCCATAGCCAATTCGGTGCGGGCTGCGGTGCCCACAGGTTCGACAGCACACCTTTGATCGACTGGTTTCCGGGATGGGTCACCGGCCCGATGCGATCTACATCACCGGCCGCATCGCTCCAGAAGTCCTGGGTGTCGCCCGGCAGGATCAGCCCGGCCACGACAACGGTGGCCAGGCCTGTGGCGATCGCGATGACGGCTGCGCGCCACTGCCGGGTGAGCAGCAGGTAAGGCAGGAGCACGATCGCGGTCAGCTTGATTCCGGTAGCCAGACCGATCGAATAGCCACGCAGCCGGGCGGAGGCCGGACGGGTCAGATCCCAGACCAGAATCGCCATCAGCAACAGGTTGATCTGGCCCTGCCACAAGGTGCCGCGGACCGCCTCGACGTCGACTGCGAGAAACGCGAGCCCGAGGCACAGCACCGCGAGGCGGGTATCGCCGCGGTAACCGAGCACCCGCCAGCAGCGCCAGATCGTGGCGTACAAAGCGGTACACGACACCGCGAACCAGACGACCTTCGCGGTGCCGAACGACACGACCGCCAACGGAATGAAGAACAAGGCTGCGAACGGCGGGTAGGTGAACCAGCCACCTGGGGGTATGGGTGCGGTGTAGAGCGCGTGCGAGTCGAGCACTGCGCGCGCGGCGTTGCGGTAGATCGCCAGATCCCCCTGGTTGACCAGCAGACCGAATTCCGGTGCGGCAGTGAACGGCACAAGCACGGCCTGCAACAGCAATGCCGCGATGCCCACAGCGAGCATTGCTGCCGCCCAGCTGGTCGACACCGCGGTTCCGGCCAGGCTTCGATTCCGTACCACCATGCCCCCTATGGCTGTATTCCTCGAATGCCTTGTCGCACCAGCCGAACCGTCTCCAGGTGATGTTCAGGCACGCGAGTTCGGCCGACTCTTCGGTGGACAGCGCGGCGCGGCCGCCGGCTTCGGCCAACGCAACGTCGACCCGATCCTATTCGAGCCGGGCCCGTCGTCGGCGCTCTCCCCCACCTGTGGGCTCGACTCATCCGGTCGTTACTTCTCGCGCAGACCGTCCAGCGTCCTGCGCGCCTGTGACCTGGCGATCGAATCGAGTTCGTCCCTCCGCACCACTGGAGATCCAGGAGGATCACCGCGTGATCGCCGCCTACCTCGGCACCGCCGCACACGGCGCGGACGCGCGACCACCGGCGACGGTCGACCGACGGGCAGGAGAGAACGAATGACCAGCCCCGCCGCGATCCGTCCGGCGCGCTCGCAGACAGCACCCGCCCTGAGTATCGAAGGGCTCACCGTCGGTTACGGCGGCGTCCCCGCGGTGCGCGAACTCCCGCACGGGTCAGGCCGGGCGAGATTCTGGTACCGCTCGGCCCGAACGGCGTGGGAAAGACCACCACCCTGCTGGCGTCGGTCGGTGCACTGCTACTGATTCGACGCCGCACCGCAGCGTGCGCGGTCCCGGCCGCCCGATCCTCATTGCGATCTGGGCCACCAGGGGCTTGCCCAGCCTTACAGGGGTGTCAAGCTTGATTCCGGCAGCACTTTTTTCGGCCGGAAGAGCGGCTACGCCGGTGTCGGCAAGGTGCCGGGCGCGCGTGTTGGGGCGCTGGTGAGCGACCCGGCTGCAACCGATGCGTGTGCGGGCAACTAGATGACGCGTCATCTAGTTGTTGAATCGCGGCGAGCCCATACCGCCGCCCATCCCGACCTGCTCGAGAAACCGCAGGTCCAACCGCGATTTGGTCCACGCGTAGTGATCCGATAATCTTGCTGAGCACACCGGTCCGGGTGGCGGAATGGCAGACGCGCTAGCTTGAGGTGCTAGTGCCCTTTATCGGGCGTGGGGGTTCAAGTCCCCCTCCGGACATTCAATGACACGGTTCCGTGGCAAATTTGCCGCGGAACCGTGTATTTTTCGGCCTTTAACCGGGTCCGGACCCGGTTTCGGGGGCAAGTATGCCGCGCGGTGGTGTCATTGAGCGGCTCGGACACGTTCCCGGTGTCGCTGTGGCTGGCACGAAGGATCCGCCGCCGCGGCTGTGCGCGGGCCTGCGTCGGTTCCGTGCGACAGAGCATGTCCGAACCGGACTACGTTCAGCCCGATGACCTGGATAAAAGTCGTCGAGGTGCTGCCTTGAAGATCTTGACCGTGCTGTGGCCTGCGTCCGATGATGTGTATCTGACAGTGGTGATGGTCACCGCGAGCCGTGAACGATTTCCGGTTCGAGCCGGGTCGGTCGACCACCCCGGTCCAGCGCAGTCGGTGCTGGTGCTGTCGGATTTCCGATCCATCTTCCAGCGGATGATCGGTGCCGTTTGCAGGCACCGTCACATCGCCTCGTGTTGAGGAGCACCATGAGTGTCGACGAAGTCCCCCTCACACCGCCCCCGCTCCCCCACCAGTCGTCGGTGCTCGACCGCAGCGCCGGTGATGCTGGCCGCTCACCGGCTGGTGCCCCTCGGTTTCGTGAATACATCGACCAGGTGCGTACGAAGGTCCCGCCGAAGACGTTGAGGACCTATGAGTCGGCATGGCGTGCGGTCAGTGAGGTGTGGGGTGACCGAGTGTTGAGTGAGCCGACCGCCAGGGAGATAGAAGAGCTGATGGATGCGCATCAGCTTCGTTCCCGTGGTCGTGCCAACTCCCGTGGCGGAGAGGCAGCTGCGGAGAATCTGCTGTCGGCGTTGCGGCGGGTCTACAAGCACGCCGAGCGTGACAGGCTCATCGATCCCTCCAGCAATCCAGCGGCGGCAGCACGGCTTCCAAGCCGACGCGTCGGCAAAGGCGATGTTCTGTCCAGTGAGCAGTTGCGGGAAGTTATTCGCGTTGCTTCTTCGACCGGTGATGACCCCGAGCTGGACGAACTGATCGTCATGCTGCACATCCAAACCGCCAGCGACCGGCAAGCTGTCATCGATCTCGCGCTTCACGACCTCGACCGCGACAACTGCCTGGTGCGGCTACGGACGCGGGGTGGTGGGTTTCACTGGCATCCCGTTTCGCCCCGTCTCATGGCCGCACTCGGAATGCATGCCGAACGTCGGGGAGGTGAGAACATCACGCATCGCGTGCTGCGTAAACGCAGCGGGCGCCCGATCAGCTACAGACGCTACGACGGGCTGTGGAACCGCGTCCGCGAGAACCTGCCATGGGCAAAGGAATTGGAAGTCACCACGTACTCGATCACCGAGACCGTGCGCGCCAACGTCCGCCAACTGTTCGGCGAGACGGTCGAGCGAGCCTATGTCGGGCAGCATGACGAAGACACAGCCGTCCTCACCCACTTGCGTGGTGATGTGATTGAAGCGCTCATGACGGTCACCGGCGAACCCCACCCACTGGCCAGGAACAAACGACCCCAGGGCTCACCGGGTCGGTAACCGACCTTGTTCTCAGGCTGCGGGAGAATCACCTCTGATGGATCAGGTCGATCGCTCGCCGCAGCGTTGAATGCGCTTGCCGGGTGGGAGATCCGCTTGCTGAAGTGCCCTGTCCGCCAACCGATCCTCTCGGGTTGGCATACCGGCTACTGGGACCTCAACCTGCTCGAGATCGCCCATTCCGGAGGTCCGGATGTCCCGTCGGTGGGGCTGTCAGCTGAGCCGTCAAACGGTCCCATCGAAGCCTGGGCCGGCGGCCTCTTTCCGGTGCTTGCGCTGGCCCGAGTCCGCCGGGCTGCGAGAGCTGGCAGACGAGCATCTGAGCGTGTCGACAAGGGCACCTTCGGCCACGTCCGTCAGCTCGACGCGGTCGCTTCCCGGTTACTGACTGCAACAACTTCGGTCCGGTGAAGCATCCGGAGAAGACGTTCCGCTATTCATCCACCCGGCTTCTCGAAGACGAGCCGGTGACGTTGGACGGGGATGGTGGGCCCATCCGCAACCACGAGCATGGCGAGTATCGAGTAGGCGACCATCGCCTCGTGCGGCATGGCCGCTTAGCCGGGCCGGGACCGGTATGCCAGCCAGCCGGATAAGAGCTCAACGGCCATCTGACGGTCGGCGGATCTCAGGATGGCACTCCTGACGATCAGGCGTGGTCAACAGCGACCGTTTCCGTAATCAGCCGATCCGTGGCTCGATCGAAGTTCCACCGGCACCGCTCTCGTGGCCCCCAGATGCGCCCGCCTGTGCGGGGAGCCACCTTTTCTTCTAATACCCCAGGGGGTATCTTCGTGCATGAACCGATATACCCCCATGGGTATGTAAGGAGGAAACTCATGACCGACTCGTTGGTTGTCTCGCCTGATCAGGACACCTCACCGCCGGACAACTCCGGCGTGTTGGGCAGGCTCGGTGCCGCGATGGCCGGGCGTGCCCGGATTGTGTTCGGTGTGTGGTTGTTGTTGCTCATCGCGCTCGGCGCGGCCGCGCCGAGCGTGTTCACCTCGCTCGCGGGGGCCGGATGGCAGGCCAACGGATCGGAATCGGTGCGGGTGCGCGAGTTGGCACAGCAGCATTTCGGTGGCGCTTCTTCGGCGGCTGTGCAGGTGGTGGTCCATTCCGACGCCGCGATCGATAGTCCGCAAGTCCAGCGGACGCTCGGCGAGATCACCGAGGTCTTCGCTGGTGATGCGCGCTTCGGCGCGGTGGTAGGGCCCCAGCCGGGGATGTCGATCAGTCCGGACGGGCATACCGGGGTTCTCATCGCGGGCGCGAACGCCTCCACCGATGACATGGTCAAGGCGGTCGATGAGCACAAGGATGCACTGGCCGCGTTGTCCAGCGACGGGATCGAGGTCTACCCCACCGGCGCGTCGGCGTTGTGGAGTGATTTCAACAAGGCCAACCACGACGCCATGATCAAGGCCGAACTGTTCTCCTGGCCGGTGACGCTCGCGATCATGGTGCTCGCGTTCGGGTCGCTGGTCGCGGCCGGGCTACCACTGCTGCTCACCCTGGCGGGACTGGTGGCCTCCGCCGGTGGGCTGGTGCTGCTCAACCACATCACGCCGATCTCGGTGTGGGCGATGAACTTCGCCATGATGTTCGCCCTAGCGCTCGGCATCGACTACGCACTGTTCATCGTCGCCCGATTCCGCGACGCGCTCACCACCGCCCCGAACGCCAAGGCCGCGGCCGCCGAGACAATGGACACCGCGGGCAAAGCGGTTGCGCTGTCCGGCCTGACAGTCTTGGTCAGCTTGTCGGCGGTGCTCATCGTGCCGGCGCCCGCGGTGCGAACGATGGCGGTCGGGATCATGTTCGCCGTGGCGTTCGTGCTGGCGGCAACGATGACGCTGCTGCCCGCGGCACTCGGAGCTCTCGGTCGCAGGATCAACGCCGGTTCGCTGCCGCATGCCAAGCGTCAGCAGCACCGTTCACCGCGGTTCGCGGCATGGGGGCGGCTGCTGCACACGCATCCGTGGCCATTCGCGACCGGCGCGGTCATCGTATTGATCGCCCTGTCGGTCCCGGTGTTCGGACTGAAGGTGGCTATGCCCTCGATCCAGGTTGTCCCCTCCGACGCCCCGGTGCGCCAAGGCTACGAACTGGTTCAGGCCCAGATGGGCGAGGGCGCGCCGGGCATGCTGCAGATCATCACCCCGGCCACCCAATCCGCGCAGGCCGCGCAGGCCGCCGCCACCGTCGACGGCATCACTATGGTCACCCCTCCCCAGCCCGCCCTCGACGACAGCGGTCTGGTGATGATGCAGGCGCTGCCCGATGTCGACCCACCGGACCCGCGCATGGGTGAGATCCTTGATCATCTGCGCGACGACTTGCCCTCAGACGCCGTGGTCGGCGGGGCGCCCGCGGAAAACCTCGACCTGCAGCAAGCCCTCGACGACTACTTCCCGATTATCGTGGCGATCATCCTGGTTCTCGGATTCGCACTGCTGCTGATCGCACTGCAAGCGCCGCTGATCGCCGCGCTCGGCACCGTAGTCAGCCTGCTGTCGACCGCCGCCGCCTTCGGCGTCGCAAAACTGATCTTCCAGGACGGACACGGCGCCGGTCTGCTCGGCTTCACCCCCCAAGGCTTCCTGGACGGGTGGGGACCAGTGTTCTTCTTCGCGATGATCTTCGCGATCGCGATGGACTACACGGTGTTCCTGCTGGCCACCGCCAAGGAACACTACGAACGCTCCGGCGACCCGGAAACCGCCCAAATCGATGGACTCGCCCACTCCGGACGGGTGATCTTCGCCGCCGCCGCGGTCATGGTGGCTGTGTTCTTCACTTTCGCCCTCGCCGAACCGCTGCCCCCGAAAGAGATGGGAATCATCCTCGGCGTCGCGGTTCTGCTCGACGCGGCCGCTGTTCGGCTGGTGCTGTTGCCGGTCCTGCTGCGCCTTACCGGGCACAACGCCTGGTGGTCACCCCGCTGGCTTCGCA
This sequence comes from Nocardia sp. NPDC019219, assembly GCF_040632645.1. NCBI lineage: Bacteria > Bacillati > Actinomycetota > Actinomycetes > Mycobacteriales > Nocardiaceae > Nocardia > Nocardia sp. NPDC019219. Next base: position 344,553 of record NZ_JBEYCG010000005.1, read on the forward strand.
AGCTACTGCCCGCGATCAGCTTCGCCCATCACTGACCGGTATCCCCGGGCACTGACCGATCGGAGCCCGGGGATACCCCCACGGGTATATTGGCTGAGGAACCAGATGAAAGGGAACACGCCATGGTCGGCAACGAGGAAACGATCGCCCTGGTACTCAACCGACTGCGCCGTGCACACGGCCAACTCGCCGGAGTGATCTCCATGATCGAGCAAGGCCGCGACTGCAAAGACGTCGTCACCCAACTCGCGGCCGTCTCACGCGCCCTCGACAGGGCCGGATTCAAGATCGTCGCCACCGGACTGCGCGAATGCCTCAGCGGAGACGCCCCGGATGGTTCCGACCCGATGACCGAAGCCGAACTGGAGAAGCTGTTCCTCGCTCTCGCCTGAACAGCACCCCGACGGATTTGAAGGATATGCACATGCGGCAACTATCTCGACATCACGGCTGGTCCGTCGCACGCGTCGTGCCGCTGCTGGCAGGTACGTTCGTGCTGATCAGTGCGCTACTGGCCGCAATGGTTTCGTCATGGTGGCTGATCTTCACCGGGTTGGTCGGCGCGAACCTTCTCCTCTACAGCGCCGTCGGATGGTGTCCGGCGACATTGCTGCTGCGACGGCTGGGTGTTCCCGCCGAGCCGGCCGACTGCCTGACACTCCGAACGTGGCCTCTCGTGACCGCGCCCGAACAGAGGAGAACGCGGACCACGCCATGAACCTCGCCCTCGCCACGACCTTCCACGCGACCAGTTTCGAGAGGCCGTCGATCTGGCCCGAAACGCCTTGTCCGACCGAGGATTCGGCGTGCTCATCGACATCGACATGAAAGCGGAACTCGACGAGGACATGGAGGACTACCCCCATCCACGGTTCACGTCGAGGTAGGCCAGCCCGATCGAGATGAACATATCGCGGTCACCCGCGGTGGTAATCATGCGACCTGCAAGAGCATTCCGGTCTCCGGGTCGTACCAGCGGCATGCCTCGGGCGGCATGTACAGATTCGAGGGGCCGCCCTCGTCGGCGCGGAAGCCGGGCGGCGCTTGGACCTTCACCGTCTGCCCGCTGACGCGGGTGGTGAGCAGAGTCGAGGAGCCGAGGGGCTCGAGCACTTCGAGTTCGCCCCGCACCGTCGCGGTTGCCGGTCCGTCGGTGACCACGATGGCCTCGGGGCGGATACCGAGCCGCAGCGTCTCGCCTTCGAACGAGGACAGCGCGGCGGGAACGGCGAGCGATTGCCCACCCAGGTCGATGCGCAGCCCCGCCTCCGCCGCGCGGACCGTGCCGGTGAGGAAGTTCATCGGCGGGCTGCCGAGGAAGCCGCCGACGAATTCCGTCGCCGGGTCGTCGTAGACCTCGGTGGGCGGGCCGCACTGGACGATTACCCCGGCACGCATCACTGCGACACGATTGCCCAGCGACAACGCCTCGACCTGATCGTGGGTGACGTAGATCGTGGTGGTGCCGAGTTCGGCGACGAGTCTTTTCAGCTCGGCCCGGAACGACAGTCGCAGCAGCGCGTCCAGGTTGGACAGCGGCTCGTCCATGAGCAGCACGTCGGCATCCATCACGATCGCCCGCGCCACCGCGACGCGCTGGCGCTGCCCACCCGACAGCCGCGCCGGGTACCGGTCCAGGTACGGGGTCAGCTGCAACAGCTCCGCGGCCCAGGCGACTTTGCGACGGATCTCGTCATGTGGCACGCCGTGCACGCGAAGGCCGAAGCCGATGTTTTCGGCGACTTTCTTGTTCGGAAACACGGCGTAGGACTGGAACACCATCGAAAGATTGCGCCGCCGCGGCTCGAGATAGGTGACGTCCTTGCCGCCGATCACGATCTGTCCCGAGTCCGGCAGTTCCAAACCGGCGATCATGCGCAGCAAGGTGGTCTTGCCGCAGCCGGACGGCCCGAGCAGCACCATGAACTCACCGTCGGAAATCTCCAGCGAGACCTCGTCGGTGGCACGCGCCGTGCCGCCGGGGTAGGTCTTCACCAGATCACGGACAACCACTTCAGCCATCAGCGAACCCCTGTCATCGCAGCGTCGTCCCCCACATGTTCACCAGGTAGCGCCGCATGACGAAGATGAACACCAGCGCCGGGATGATCAACGCGAAACCACCCGCGAAGCGGTACGCGATCGACGCCTCGTCCAATGCCGTGAGCACCTGAGCGGGCAGCGTGCGGTGCCCGAGTGTCACGATCGTCGCGCCGAGGATCTCGTTCCACGACAGGACGAACGTGAAGATCGACGACGCGGCCAGCCCGGGCAATGCGAGCGGCACCACGATCCGGCGTGCGGCCTGCCAGCGGTTGCATCCGAAGACCTGGGCCGCCTCCTCCAGATCGGGAGGCACCGCGACGAAGATGCTCGCCGTGATGAGCACGGTGGTCGGCAACGCGAGCGTGGTGTGCACCAGCGTCACGGCCAGCACCGTGTCGTACACCTCGATGCGCAGGAACACGGTGGCCAGCGGCACCGAGAGCACCACGATCGGCAACGCGCGCACGAAGAGGATGAAGACCTGGTATGTGTCTTTGCCGCGAAACGCGTGGCGCGCGAGCGCATATCCCGCAGGTGCGCCGATCACCAAGGACCAGAACACCGTGTAGAGGCCGACCAGCACCGAATTGCCCAGTGCCTCGACCGTTCCTGTGGCACGGAAGAACGACATCAGAGTCTCGGTGGAGAAATCTCTCGGGATCAGCGGCTTCGGGAACTCGTTGAGCGCCTCACGGGAGGACACCGCGGCCAGGCCGATCAGAACGATCGGCAACACCATGAACAGGCTGACGGCCGAGCAGGCTACCTGCACCCACACCGCGCGTCTGCGGCGCCTGCGCACGGGTGCGCGATCGATGGGTGGCAGCGCGCGCCGCGGCGGCGCCTCGGTCCGGTTCATCGCGTTCCTCGGCTTCCGCGGGCGTACCCGCACCCCGTCGCCTCGATCAACGGCCGGCCACGGTGTCTCATGGCGCCTGCTCGGGCTGCCGGACCGCCCGCAGATAGAACACCGCGGTGGCGAGCGAGATCGCCAGCACGATCAGCGAAACCGCGCTGGCCACCGCGGGATTCTGCAGAGTCGCGTACCACTCGTAGGTCTCACCCACCAGTAGGGGAAAGTCCCGCCCGGTCAGCGCCTGCGCCACAGCGAAAGCCTGCAGCGCGAGGATGGTCCGCAGGATCAGCGCCACCTGAAGGCTCGGCCCGAGCAGCGGCAACGTCACGTGCCGCGTCCGCTGCCAGAGATTCGCGCCGAACACCTGCGCGGCCTCGTCGTAGTCCCGCGGGATCATCTGCACGCCCGCCACCACGATCACGAACACCAGTGACGTCGCGCGCCAGATCTCGGCGACCACCACGGCGAGCAGCATGGTGCCCGCGTTCTGGTAGCTGAGCCACTGCACTCCGTCGTCCGAGACCCCGATGCCGACCAGCAGCGAATTCAAGTAGCCGCGATTGTCGAAAACCGACAGCCATACCAGGCCCGCGGCCAGCTCGGAGACCGCGAGCGGCAGGCACCACAGGTAGAAGTGGCCGCCGGCGAAGCGCGGCCGCGCCTGCATGAGCAGCGCCATCCCGACGGCGAGCGCGAGCTGGACCGGCACCACGATGACGATCAGCAGGAGGGTGTTGCGCAGTGCGGTGCGGACATAGAGATCATCGATCAGTCGCCCCCAATTGGCGAGGGTGAAGCCGTGGTCGCCGCGGAACGCCTCCAGCACGCCCTGCACGAGCGGCCAGCCGAACAGCGCCGTCATCAGGGCGATCGAGGGCATCAGCAGCATCCACGGCGAGCGCAGTCGTGACATCATGGCTAGCCCACCCGGCACAGGTCGGCGGCGGGGTCGGGAGCCCAGCACGGCGCTTTCACATCGTCGAGGATGTTTTGCAGGACCCGTGCCTGCTGGTCCAGCGTGGAGCGAATATCGGCCCCGTCGAGCACGATCGAGCGGAAGCTGTCCTTGAAAACCTTGCTCACCTCGCCTTCACGCTGGCCCAGCCCGGCCGGAGGTAACGACAGAATGGCACCCGGCGCCTGCTGCTGCCTGCGCACCGCGTCGGCCTCGAGCTGGATGGCCGGTGGCAGGTCGCTCGGGATCGCCGTGTCGACCGCCGGAAAGAAGCCGTTGGAACGGAGCAACCGCAGCTGTGTTTCGGGGCGGGTGAGCGTGTCGATCGTCCGCTGCGCCAGTTCGGGGTCCGAGCTGCCCGCGGGAATCGCGAGTCCGGCGATCACCGCCATGTAGCCGAGTCCGTGCGCAGCCCGGGGCGCGGGAAGCATCCGCCAATTGCGCGGATCGCGCTCCGGGGCGCGCGCGAGGCGCACGACGTGGTCCCACGCCAGACGAACCTCGCCGCTGTCGAGCGGCTCCTGCATGAAGTCGAAGTTCGTGCTCGCCGGGACGCAATTCGCCCACAGCTCACGCAGATACCGCCACGCCGTCACCGCCTCGTTCGAGCGGAAGGTGGTGATCTGGCCGCCGGTGAAGGAAGGCAGCAGGAAACCTTGGACGAATCGGTGCAGCAGACCCTTGGGGCCCGCCGGCAGGCCCAGCACAGGGCGATTGCCATTGCCGCGGCGCGCGGCGATGGCCCAGTCGAGAAACTGGTCATAGGACAGCGACACGGCATCCGCGCCGGACGGCAGGTGCTCGAGCGCATCCGCGTGTGCGGCAAGGACATAACTCGCTGTCGCCCAAGGGATGTACCACGTACGATCGGTGCCCACCCTGGCCAGTTCCAGGTAGTCGGCGGGCCAGCCTCGGTCGCCGAGATCGGCGAGCAGATCGGTGAGGTCTTCCAGATAGCCGTCGGCGAGCGGTGCGATGTCGCCGTGCAGGCCGCCCAGCAGGCCGATCTGCGTCGCGCCCGCACGGGCCTGACTACGCACCTGGCTCGCGAACGGGCTCTCTTCGATGGTCACGTAGCCGACACCGGGTGCGGCATCGGCGAGCAGACCACGGAAGCGCTCCGCCTCGTCGGCGGGCCGGAACTGTGTGGAAAGGAAGATCATTCCGCCGTCGCCGCTGGTGGCGAATCCGGTGCAGGCCGTGGCGGATAGGGCCACCGCGCCGGAACCCGCCGCGCGCAAAAAGGATCTGCGCGTCAAACGGGGTACCGGCATGCATGGCTCCTCTTCGCGCACACCCTGTTTCAGGCAAATGTCAGGTTGGTCAACGTAAGTGCGCTGAGGGATATTGTCAATGTGCCTGCGCCACTTCGCCGCAGTCGAGCCGCACCTCACCCGGCCATGTGCCCGGCCTGCTGCGTACGACAGGCCCGCTGACGCGCCTTGAGTTGCGGGAACGCACGGGGCTGTCGAGGGTGACGCTGGTAGAACGACTGGAAGCGCTGCGCATCTCGGACTCGTTCGCCAAGCGGGGCACAAGGAATCAAGCGGTGGACGGCGTGCCGAAGTGCTCGAGGTGAATGACGCCGGCCGCTCCGCGCTCGTCGCCGATCTCGGGCAAAGCCACGCCACGTCGGCCGTGGTCATCTCCGAGGGCGGTGTTCGCCCGAGAGGACATGCCAACAGGTCGTTCGCCGGGCCCGTGACGAGGCTGCGGACCCGGGCGGAGTGAGCGGCTGATCACCGCCCCGATCCGCCCGAGGTGGGCCGCGTCATGCCGCAGGGGGCGTCAACACCGTGTCGATCAAGTACACGGTGGCGTTCGAGGTTTGGAGTCCGCCGCAGATCACTCCGGCATCAGCCACTTTGAGATTGTCACCGCTGCCGGTCACAGTGACCGTGGAACCTTCGACGGTCTTGTGGTCCCCCGCGATCTCGCCCGGCCCCACCCGTCCTGGCACCACGTGATACGAGAGGAGCTTGGTGAGCGCGGCCGAATCGGTCTTCAGCGTTTCGATCGTCGCGGGATCGACCTTGGCGAAGGCCGCGTCGACCGGTGCGAACACGGTGGATTGTCCGCCGTCGAGGGTACCGACCAGGTTCACTTGCGGATTGAGCTGACCGGACACCGCGGCGACGAGCGTGGTGAGCAGCGGGTTGTTCGACGCGGCGACCGACACTGGTTCGGTCGCCATGCCGGTCACCGAACCCGGCCCGGTCGGCACCTGCTCGGCGTACGCGGCGCAGCCTGGGCCGACGGGAGCCGACGCGGGTGTTCCCGTCGACGGGGATGTCGTCGCCGTCGTCGTCGTGACGGCCGGGCTGGTTGTCGAGGTCGCGGAGGATGTGTCGTTGTCATCCGTGCAGGCCGACGCCCCCAGGACGGTGGCGGTGAGGGCCGTAGCCAGCAGAAGTGATCGTTTCGCGTTTCGCATCTTGGGTTGCTTCCTTCAGGTTGACCGCAGCGGTCGTGGTTGTCATTACGCGCGAGTACCTAACCGCTGCGGCAGGCCGGAGCAGCCACCGCCGGGTTCACGCGCCCCGTGCAGGAGAGCCGCACGAGCGGATGTTCACTCCAGGAAGTCTTGCACCGATCGCGCTCGGATGCATCGTTTCTGCGTCGATTGATGCTGAATATTCGCTGTGAGTTTGCCTGACCGGACTCCGGCGACCTTCGAGCCCTGCTGCTCGGGCGGTTCGTCGCGGACTCCATCCCACGACCTGATCCAGCAGCGTGTTTGGCGTGGCGGTCGCCGGGCAGGAAGGCGGTGCAGTTCTCGAAATCGGTGAGCACCAAAAAGTGTCCTGGTGGGTTGCTCGAGCGCACAGTGGACGGCCGACCCGGCCTGGTGGCGCGCCCACCGCCCTCGCTACGGCGATCACACGCGGTCGCCGTGCCCGATGCGTGGAAGCTTGCATCGCGTGACCCTGCTGCTCGCGAAGGGCTTCGAGCGACGACGGCGAAGTTGTGGACATCGCCTGGGCCGCCCGCGTAGGCGTGCTGTTCGATGGCGGCGAGGCCGCCACCAATGCGCTGACTGATCAAGGCTGGACGGTCTGCCCGCCGGAGGCGGCAACGCTGATGCGCGAATCGTCCTGACTACCTTTACCAAGGCCCTCGCGAGAGGAACCTCGCAACCGATCTCGAGGCCCTTGAGCCCGGCATCTACGTGGAAGGGATCGACAAGCTCGTCAACGATGTCGTGCGCCAAGCCGACAACATCGGGCCCGCGACCGAGGCCGTTCTGGGTGCGCGAGCGGGTGCAGGTCGGAACTTCTCGAGATAACGGTTGACATCGCCGGCTGATCTCGCGCCTACCGCCACCGAGTCGCTGCCCATCGGGTGCGAGGCCGTCTCTGTGGCCCAGCGGGCAGCGGCGTCATCGCCGCAGGGGTTCGTGTGGGTGAGGCTGCTGAGAGGCCGGAATGTTCTCGGGTTGGTCGTCGTCGGTGAGGGTGAAGTAGTTCTCCTCCTCCTGCAGGAAGTGCAGCTGCAGCAAGGTGTGCAGGCCGTACAGGCAGGCGAGCAGGTCGTCGATCTGGTCGCCGGTGATGGCGCCCGCGGCGTGGGCGCGTTCGAGGTGGGCGCCGATGCGGGTGGTGAGCCGCTGGATCTCGGCGTGGGCGCGGCTCATCGTCGCGGTGGCCTCGGTGCTGCCCAGCGGACCGGCCAGCGCCGGGTACAGCAGGGTTTCCTCGGCGCGTTCGTGGGGCAGCAGATCGGTCACCAGGAAGTGGTTGGCGTCCTCGACAGCGGCCAGGGCCGCAGGATCATTGGCGGTGGCGAGCCGGTCAGCGGCAGTACGCAACAGCGTGAGCATCTCGCGCAAAGTCTCGTGTTCACCCGCGAAGCGGTGCAGCAGTTCCTCTGTCGCCGCGGCCACTTCGGTGCGAGCGGCTGGACTGCCCCGTAGCGCTCGCAGCGCGTTGAGGATCACCGCCACATCGATGACCTCTTGCAGCAGTGCACCAGCGGCGGGCGGGAGTAGCCCGGCGGCGGCCCCGATCATCGCCAGCAGCGACAGGCTCATCCCGACCACGGCGCTTTGCACGGCGATACGGCGCGACCAGCGGGCGGTGTCCATGGCGTCGGCGAGCCGGTCGAGCCGGTCGGTGGTGAGCACGATGTCGGCGGCCTCCGAAGAAGCGGTGGACCCGCGTGCGCCCATCGCCACACCGACGGTGGCGGCCGCCAAGGCGGGAGCATCGTTGACACCGTCACCGACCATGACCGTCACCGCGTGCTCGCGTTCGCCGCGCACCGCGGCGACCTTGTCGGCGGGACTCTGCCCCGCGTACACCTCGTCGAGGCCGAGTACGGCGGCGACCTCGCGGGCCGGTTCGAGACGATCACCGGTGAGCATCACCAGTCGGTTCAACCCCGCCTCGCGCAGTCTGCGGATCGTTCGCGGCGCGTGCCGCCGCAACGGATCGCGCAGCAGAACCGCCCCGAGAAGCTCCTCGTCGACGACGATCCACGCGATCGCCGCGGAGTCCAAGCGCGCTCGGCTGTCGACCGCACGCGCCCACTCGGATCCCGTCGCCGAATCAGGCAGTTTGCCCACCTCGATGCGGTGGCCGTCGACGGTGCCGGAGATGCCGCGGCCAGGCTGTTCGACGACAGCGGTGGGCAGCGACAGCGCCGCGTCGCGGGCGAGCGCCTCGGTAACGATCGCCTCGGCCAGCACATGAGGCGACAGTTGGTCCACCGACGCGGCCAGCCGCAATGCCTCGGCCGCGTCCCGGCCAGGGGCGGCGATCACCTCGACTACCGCGGGCCGGCCCGCGGTGAGCGTTCCGGTCTTGTCCATGACAAGAGTGGTCGCGTGGCCGAGGTTCTCCAGCGCACCGCCGCTGCGGATCACGACCCCCTGGCGGGAGGCCCGCGACAGCCCCGATACGATAGCCACCGGCGCGGCCAACAGCAGCGGACACGGGGTGGCCACGACGAGGACCGCGACCGCGCGCACCGCCGACCCGCTCAACAGCCACGCCGCCCCGGCCACGAGCAGCGTCAAGGGCAGAAACCAGGCCGCGTACCTGTCGGCCAACCGGACCACGGGTGCGTTCTCGGCGCCGGCTTCTCGGGCCAGCCGCACGATTCCGGCGTAGGTGCTGTCCGCCGCGGTCGCGGTCGCTCGGATCTCGAAGGAGGCGCCGGCATTGACGACACCGCTGCGTGCGGGTTCCCCGATCCTGCGCTCGACCTGCAACGGCTCGCCGGTGAGCACCGATTCGTCCAGTACGGCCACTGTGTCGAGCACCCGCCCGTCGACCGGCACCACCTCGCCGGGCGCCACCACCAGCACATCATCGACGGCGACCTCGTCCAACGCGATCGCGCTCACCTCGGCGCCGATACGGCGGCGAGCCGAACGCGGTGCATGCTCGAGCAGAGACCTCAGGTCGTGCGACGCGCGTCGCTCGGCCGCCGCGTCCAGTGCGCGACCGGTCGCCAACATCACCGCGATCAGCGCACCAGCGAGATACTCGTGCACCAGCAAGGTGCCCACCAGCGACAACACCGCGATCAAATCCACCCCGACCCGACCCCGCAGCAGCGTGGTGACCATCCACCACACCGCAGGCACGACCGCGACCACCGTCGCCGTGATCCAGCAGCCCTCAGCGACCTCGCGCAGCCCGAATAGCCAGAACACCAGTCCTGACATCAGGGCGGCCACAGTCGCCGACACCAGCACCGGCCCCACCCACACAGCGGCCCGTCCGGACCACTGCTCGATCATCGAATTCGGTCCGGACACGCCCGCTCCTTCCTGAACAGCGCCCAACGTCGAGCGGATTCGTCTCAGGAAACCCGACCCGGGCACCTCCTGAACAGGGCCGCAATTCCCGAACGCGGAGGCCATTCGCCCCGGCGAAACGCGCCGCCGCGAATCCCCGCAGCCATGACTCGGCCTGCATGGCCGGGGGCCCGCGACGACTGGCTCATCGCGGAAGCCACGACGCACCGCTCGTAGTCACCGGATCACATGGTGGGCGAATTCTCTCGACTGAGGTGCGGCCCGCTCGATCGTGGTGCTGACCGCGACGAGACCGCGTGCAGCGAGGAGGCCCTGGTGCGAGGACGGTCCAGGCGACTTGCCAAAAGCATTGTTTGCTAAACTCTGCAAATAAGGCGGTGGATACCGATACCGCCTAGCCGGAACCGAAGGGAGTGGTGGCGATGCCAGGACTGCAGCGGCCGCTCTATCAGATGAAGGCCGACTTCTTCAAAACACTCGGGCATCCGGTGCGGGTGCGCGTGCTCGAACTGCTCAGTCAGCGTGAGCACGCAGTTTCGGAGATGTTGACCGAGATCGGGATAGAGGCGGCCAACTTGTCTCAGCAGTTGTCGATCCTCCGGCGCGCCGGCTTGGTGACCGCTCGCCGCGAAGGGCTGTCGGTGACCTATGAATTGACCACTCCCGAGGTCGCCGAGCTGCTGGCGGTCGCACGGGCCATTCTCACCGGCGTAGTCGCCGGTCAGGTTGAAGCCCTCGAAGAACCCGCCTGACCTCGTCACCCATAAGAATGCCGCTCGCTCACTGATTGCAGTTTTTCTAAACTAAAGACCTAGCAGCTTTCGAAGGAGAGATTCATCGTGACCAACCAACTGGACGTTGCCGCGAGCGTGCAGGCGCCGACCGAGCATGAGGGCATCCTGGCGTGGGTCGCCGAAGTCGCGGAGTTGACCGCACCCTCTCGCATCGTTTTCTGCGACGGTTCTCGGGCAGAGTGGGACCGACTCACGGGGCTGCTGGTCGAGAAGGGCACCTTCGTGCCGCTTGCGGCGAAGCCGAACTCCTTCTGGTGTGTGTCTGATCCCGACGATGTGGCGCGGGTGGAAGACCGCACCTTCATCTGCTCGGAAGATCGCGAGGCCGCCGGCCCGACCAATAACTGGGTCGATCCGCTGGACATGCGCACGGTGATGACCGAGCACTATCGCGGGGCCATGGCGGGACGGACGATGTATGTGATCGCGTTCTGCATGGGGCCGTTGGATGCCGAAGATCCGAAATACGGTGTGCAGGTCACCGATTCGGAGTACGTGGCGGTTGCGATGCAGATCATGACCCGCTCCGGCGCGCCCGTGTGGGACAAACTCACCGACGGGACGGGCTTCGTGAAGTGCCTGCACTCGGTGGGCGCTCCACTGGGAGAAGGCCAGCTGGATGTGCCGTGGCCGTGTGATTCGACCAAGTACATCTCACATTTCCCGGAGCGCCGGGAGATCTGGAGTTACGGCTCCGGCTACGGCGGTAACGCGCTGCTGGGCAAGAAGTGCTTCGCGCTGCGGATCGCCTCGGTGCTCGGCCGTGACGAGGGGTGGCTGGCCGAGCACATGCTGATCCTCAAACTCACCACGCCGCAGGGAAAGATCCACTACATCGCGGCCGCGTTCCCGTCCTCGTGCGGCAAGACCAACCTGGCCATGCTCGAACCCGCCCTGCCCGGCTGGACCGCGGAGACGATCGGCGACGACATCGCCTGGATGCGTTTCGGCGCCGACGGCCGGTTGTACGCGGTGAACCCGGAGGCCGGGTTCTTCGGCGTCGCCCCGGGAACCGGCGCGCAGACCAACCCGAACGCGATCGCCACGATCGATGCCGGAAATTCGATCTTCACCAACACCGCACGCACGGACGCCGGTGACGTGTGGTGGGAAGGCTTGACCGACACTCCGCCCGGGCACCTCATCGACTGGCACGGCCAGGACTGGACCCCTGAGTCGGGAACCCCTGCCGCGCATCCGAACTCCCGCTACTGCACCCCGATCGAGCAGTGCCCGTCGGTGGCGGCGGAGTGGAACGACCCGGCCGGGGTGCCGATCTCGGCCATCTTCTTCGGCGGACGCCGCAAGACGACAGTGCCGCTGGTGACCGAGACCTTCGACTGGGAACACGGGGTGTTCACCGCGTCGGTGCTGTCGTCGGAGACCACCGCGGCGGCGGCTGGAGCGGTGGGTGTGGTGCGACGGGACCCGATGGCGATGCTGCCGTTCCTCGGCTACCACGTCGGCGACTACTTCGCGCACTGGCTGAAACTCGGCGCCGCCGCCGATCCCGCGAAGCTGCCGAGGATATTCCAGGTCAACTGGTTCCGCCGCAGCGCCGACGGCAGCTTCCTGTGGCCCGGCTTCGGCGACAACGTGCGTGTACTCCAGTGGGCCCTCGAGCGCTTGGACGGTGCAGCCGATGCCGTGGAGACACCGATCGGGTTCGTGCCCACTGCCGACGCCCTGGACCTGACCGGCCTGTCGGAGCGAGCCCGGAGACTGGCCACCGCGGCGCTGGCCGTCGACATCGACGAGTGGGTGGCCGAGACCACGTCGATCGACGAGTGGTACGCCACCATCGGCGGCAATCGGCTGCCCGACCGGCTGCGTGCGCAGTTGGCCGCGCTGAAGATGCGTCTGGCCAGGGCCCTGTGAACGCGCTCGCACTACTGCCGCGCTGGTCGGACTGGCAACCCGCACTGCGCGCGCCCGGCGCGGACCTGCTGTCGGGTCTGATCGTGGCACTGGTGGCGTTACCGCTCGCGCTCGGCTTCGGAATCTCCTCCGGGTTGGGCGCGGCCGCTGGACTGGCGACCGCCGTTGTCGCGGGCGCGACCGCGGCGGTGTTCGGCGGCTCCCGCTTCCAAGTGTCAGGGCCCACGGGCGCGATGACGGTGGTCTTGGTGCCGATCGTCGGCCAGCACGGCGCCGGCGGAGTGCTCGCCGTGGGGCTGCTCGCCGGTCTCGTACTCGTGGTGCTCGCAATTGCCGGGGTCGGGCGGGCCGTGCGCTACATGCCGGCCCCGGTGATCGAAGGCTTCACCGCCGGCATCGCGGTGGTCATCGCGTTGCAGCAGGTCCCGTCCGCGCTGCGGATCGAGCACGCCGAAGGCGAGAAGGTGTGGCAGTCGGCATTCGACGCGGCATGCCAATACATTTCGCACCCGCACCACCTGACACTGGCGACCGCACTGGTGGTGGCCGCGGTAGTCCTGGCCGGTGGCCGGTACCTGCCGAAGCTGCCGTTCGCGCTGATCACTGTGGCCGCAGCCACCGTCGCGGTGCGGGTGTTCGATCTCGACTTGACCCCCATCGGGCAGATCCCAACCGGATTGCCGGCTCCCTCCATAGGATTCGTGCACCTCGACCAGCTCGGGTCATTGATCGCGCCTGCACTGGCAGTGGCGGCGCTCGCCGCACTGGAATCACTGCTGTCGGCGACCGCCGCCGACGCGATGGCCGTGGGCACCCGCCACGACCCCGATCGCGAACTGTTCGGCCAAGGTGTGGCCAACATCGCCGCCCCGATGTTCGGCGGTGTGCCCGCCACCGGCGCGATCGCCCGCACCGCGGTCAACGTCCGCTCCGGCGCGCGCACCCGGCTCGCGGCGCTGACCCACGCCGCCGTGCTGGCCGCGATCATCTACCTGGCCGCACCCATGGTGGCGGAGATCCCACTGGCAGCCCTGGCGGGAGTCCTGCTGGCGACGACCGTCCGGATGGTGGAGACCGCGTCGCTGACCGCGATCGCCCGTGCCTCGCGCGGCGACGCGATCATCATGGCGATCACCTTCGGCGTCACCGTCGCCCTCGACCTGGTGACCGCGGTCGCCGTCGGCGTCGGCATCGCCATCGTGCTCGCCCTTCGGTCGGTCGCGAAAGAAGCCCGGCTACAGCAGGTCCCACTCGAGATGCCGGCCGACGGCACCGACCACCTGGCCGAGGAACACGACCTGCTGCACGACCATATCGTCGCCTACCGCATCGACGGACCCTTGTTCTTCGCCGCCGCTCACCGGTTCCTGCTGGAACTGGCCGAAGTGTCCGATGTGCACGCGGTCATCCTGCGCATGTCCGGAATCACCGCCTTGGACACCACCGGCGCCCTCGTGCTGAAAGACGCGATCGGCAAACTCGAACACCGCGACATCACCGTCCTGATGTCCGGTCTGCGCGAGGATCATCGTCGCCGCCTCGCCACGATCGGCGCCCTGCCCACCGGCGGCGACGCGCAAATCTTCGACCACACCCCCGAAGCCATCGCCCACGCCCGCAGATGCGCGCCGAACCCTGCCGGACAAACCACATGAGCTCCCCGAGCCGCTCCAGCACACCGGCACCGTTCGTCTTCCCGGAGCCGGAGGATCCAAGGACGCGTTACCCGTCGGGAAGCGGACGTGGGGACAGCGAATTGGATCGTGGAGTGCTTTTCGTGCCTCGCGGCAGCCGGACGCACCTGCTCATCGACAACGGGTAATCGCTCGATCGCGCGGTCGGCGGACGCGAGGTCCAACAGGTCGGCGACAGCGGCTCCCACTGGCGGATTCGGCGTGGTCGAAGACCTCTTTCGCGCCCCACTGTGTGCTTCGCCATGCGGCATCGTGTCGTGGACGAAATGGTTTCGTCGAACGTAGTACCGCTCAGGTGCAGAGACCGGCGGCAACCGATCCGGCGCACCGGATCGGCAGCGGGTGCTGCGTGGGACACCTCCGCCGCAGCACCGTCCGCTCAGTGCCGATCATCAGCCCCGTCGTCACTGACGAGCACCACTTCGACCGCATGCTGGTGATGATCTCCTCGGGGGTTACCGCGCTGCGCGGGCGCGTTCGCGTTCCAAGGCGCGGGCGCGCTGTTGTTCGAAGCGTGGGATCCGCACCTGTTGCAGGTCATCGAGGAATGCGGCGAGTCGCTCGCGCGCTTGCTCGCCACGCGCTTCGAAGTCGTTGCGGTCCATGATGTTCCATTGTCTGACTACCGGAAGCAGTACTTCCTCCAAGTGTTGGCGCAGGTCGTAGACGCCGTGCTTGGCCATCAGCACGCCGTTGCGGCGGAAGTCGGGCATGCCAGCGCCCGGCATCCGGAAGTTCTCCACGATGGTGTCTATTGCCTCCATCGCCTGATCGGGGACCAAGTCCAGGGCGGCGCCGCAGATGGTGCGGTAGAAGATCATGTGCAGGTTCTCGTCGGCGGCGATGCGCTGCAACATTCGGTCGGCGATCGGGTCGTCGCACACTCGGCCGGTGTTGCGGTGGGTAACCCGCGTGGCCAGTTCCTGGAAGCTGACGTAGGCGACCGAGTGCAGGAATCCGGCGCCACTCGCGACATCGGTTTCGTTTGCACCGGAGGAGAATCCGTTGGTCATGTGGGCCATCCGGGCCGCTTCGAGAGCAACCGGGTCCACGCCGCGGGTGACCACCAGATAGTCGCGGATCACGGTGCTGTGCCGCATCTCCTCGGCTGTCCAGCGGCCGACCCAGGTACCCCATGCGCCATCGCGGGAGAAGTTCTCGGAGATCTCGCGATGGTAGGAAGGCAGATTGTCCTCGGTGAGCAGATTGGTGATCATCGCGGCTTTCGCCACCTCGGTGAGCGTGGACTGATCGGGAGACCAGTCCGCACCACCGAGCATGGCGAAGTTTCGCCCCTCCTCCCAGGGCACGTAGTCGTGGGGGTGCCAGTCCTTGGCCATCGACAGGTGCCGGTGCACGCAGTCCTCGGCGATCGGCTCCAGTTCGGCCAGAATCTCTCGCTGCGTCAGATCACGCGCCAATGCTGTTGCCTGCCTCTCTTTTTCGCAATGCTTCGAATCGGTCGGCATACACACCATCACCGCCCTCGGTTGGCGCACAGGGTCGAAGGCCCCGGGGAGGCGGGACCGAATACCCATTCATTCGATGACCGCGGCAGCGACAACACTTTGCGACCGTCGTCGCGGCGATGCATCGACCCGCATGCTCTTGGCCGGATCGGTTTGCGAAGAGGACGATAAGCCGTAGATTCAACGGTCTCTACCTCTCAGCTACCCAGGATTCGGCCGTCCCACGTCACTCCTCCCGGTTCCACTGGCGGACAGGTGCGAAGGTCCGGATGGCAGATACCTGGTGTCGTCCGGGCGATCCGGCGCGGCGACATTGCGGCCCTTCGGCCTGCGGGACCAGGACCAAGGGCAGCAGCCGATCGACCTGCGAATTCTTACGCTACGAAGGACAGCTGATTTCCGAGGTCCGGAGGGCGATATACATGGACCGGCAGTACCGCGAGAACCCGCATCTGCTGGCGTCCGCGCCGGTGGTGGTCGGCGCCGACGGTTCCGAGGGCAGCGAGCTGGCCGTCCGCTGGGCCGCCGAGACAGCGGCGCGGCGTGGCCGCACTTTGCTCATCGCGCATGGGCTCGACATTGCCGGGCTGGGCTCCATGACGGGCAGCCACCCGGCCACTCCCCCATCGATCATCGAAGCCTTACGAACGCGCGGCATGGGAATCGCCGCCGGCGCACACAGCCTCGCCGGCGAGGTGGCGCCGAACCTGGAGATCAGCACCGAAATCTCCGAGGCGAGCCCGTCCAGGCTGCTGATCCACCTCTCGAAATCCGCGCACCTCATCGCGCTCGGCGCCACCGGCAACGTCGGCGTCTTCGCCCATCTCGGCTCCACGCTGCTCGCGGTCACCAGCCACGGCCGCGGCTCCATCGTCGTGGTACGCGACAGCGGCGCGGAACCGCATATCAAAAGGCAGGGTCCGGTGGTGGTCGGCGTCGACGGTAGCCCGGTCAGCGAGGTCGCCATTGCCGCCGCCTTCGCCGAAGCTTCAGAGCGCGGCGCCGAGCTGGTGGCTGTCCATTCGTGGAGCGACTTGCGCTTCGAGGAGTTCGCGGGCGCGGCGGACACCGGTTTCATGGGCTCCGGGTTGGAGACGGCGGAGGACGCCATTCTTGCCGAACGTCTAGCCGGGTGGCAGGAGAAATATCCCGATGTCCGCGTGACCCGCAAGGTGTACTTGACCGGGGCGACTCAACGCCTCGAATATTGGTCGAAGACCGCGCAGTTGATCGTGGTCGGCAGCCGCGGCCGCGGCGGCTTCACCGGCCTGCTGCTCGGCTCGACCAGCAATTTTCTCGTCCAGCACGCGCATTGCCCGGTCCTGGTCGCACATGCGGCGTGAACCCGACCCCAGCCCGTGCGCGTAGGACACCGACAACTCCCAATTTCCAGGGCACGCACCGCACGCGCCCAAGAATGGCAGCGCCGCGCTCAGCCGGACGCGACGACGCCGAGGCCATGGCTTGGCTATGCCGCGGGTTCAATCATGCAAGCGCGGCAGTTCGCCGACCTGCGCCGCCGCATCCGCGCCGACGAACTCGCTGGTTATTGGGTCGTCTTCGACTTCACCATCACAAGTCCGCCCGCTGCCGATAGGCCACCTGCCCCCTCGAGCAGGAACCAGGGCCGAACGGCACGCGATGACATGGCCGTCGCAGCCGTCGAGGCCCTCTCCTCGAGTCGCCGGGCGATGCGTCGGCCGCTGGCGAATCGGCTACCTGGCGTCAGTGCCGATAGACGCCGCTTTCGGAGCAAACGTCGAGTTCTGCTGACGATGCTGATTAACGAAAGCGCGGACGTGGGCTGCAGGCGCCCGATGACGGATCGACCCCGGCGGGCATCGGCAGCTGGCGGGGGTGACACCGTAGTAGTGCGGCGGCCGTCGCATGTGCGGCGAGGGACTTTCGTCCCGACCGCAGGCGAACATCCGGTAGAGATGCTCGAGGGCGAATGCCAGCCGGGTAGCGGAGAGGTTGTGATGGAAGCTGGTATCTCGGCAGTCCCGCCCGCCGCGGTGAACGGCGGCCGCGGTCGTGCGGCGCGTGTGGCGCACAGGATGTCGCTGCTGATCTTCGCGTTGATGGCGGTGTCGTCGCTCGGCGGTTTGTCGATCGATGGGCTGTACCGCGATCCCCCTGAGGTAGTAGCCGTGTTGCGGGGATATGACTTGGTCGCCCTGGTGCTCGTAGCTCCCATGCTGGCGGCCGTGCTGATCCGGGGGCGGCCGCGGTCCGCTTGGGTTCAGCTGGTCTGGTGCGGTGTACTCGCCTATGCCGTGTACACCTACGCGGTGTACGTATTCGGCACCGGTTTCAACCGGATGTTCCTCATCCATACGGCGCTGTTCTCCTTGGCCATTTTCGCCTTCGTGCTCGCGTTGGCAAGCCTGGACGTCGATGCGGTGGCCGCGCGATTTCCCATGACGACGCCGGTGCGCTCGGTGGCAGTGATCCTAGGGCTCCTGTCCGGTTCACTGGCGGTGATGTGGGTCTACTACTCCATCCGGTTCGCTGTCACCGAGGTGGTGACCGAACCATCTCGGCTGATCCTCCCTGCGGCCCTGACGCACCTCGGCTTCGTCCTCGACCTGGCACTGCTCGTTCCGGGCTATATGACGGCCGCAGTTCTGCTATGGCGTCGGCGGGCCTGGGGGTATGTCCTGGCTACGGCCCTGCTGCTCGCCGGATCGCTGCACCAATTCGCTTATATCTCGGCCCTGCTGTTCCAGATGCACGCCGCCATACCAGGCGCGGGATTCGACTCTGCGGAGCCCTTCATCGCAGCGGCTTTCGTTGTTGCGACCGGACTGCTCCTCTACCACTGCGCGCGGGGCCGGGCGCGCCATTCCGCCGAGAGATGATAGGAGCGGCCTCCGAAGTCGGCTTTCGTGAGTCCCAGCGTCCGGCCCTTTTCGGAAGTGGACTGCTGTATGGCGTGGGGTCTTTCACCAATGGCGGCAAGTCTTCCACGGTGGTCGCATATGCGACGCCGCCGCCTGAGCCCCTTCCGCCTCGCGGCGGTAAATCACGTACTTGCGTACAGCAGCGACGACTCCGGCAGCCGAGGCCGACATCACCAGAACGCAGACGGCACCGACGGATAGCTCGATCACTACGAAGACCGCCGGGCCACAGAAGGCGGTGTAGACACCGGAGGGATCTCGTCACGAGGTCACCGCCGGTCGCCGCGGCTTCGATACGCTCGCGAAGTTTCTGGCCATCTCCTTGCGGATCGATCGAGGCAGGGGAAGAGCGCCGCGTAGAGAAATCGCTCGATGAGTTCTTGCCGGTGATTTCACTGGACACCTCACGGAATGCAGTCGGTCGTGCGACACCTTCCTTACGTCGGCAGTCGGACGCCGGTACGGACACGACCTGTCAAGGGACTTCGGTCACCGATCCGAGGTCGAACTCCGAGGCGAGCCGACCTGGCACTCCGTAGTCTGGGATAACTGCGCGAAAGGGGTTATCCATGGTCAAGGTGTTCCTGGTCGACGACCACGAGATCGTCCGCCGCGGCGTCGCCGACCTCGTCGACCTGGAGCCGGACCTGGTCGTCGTCGGCGAAGCGGGCAGCTACTCCCAAGCTCTGGCCCGCATTCCAGCGCTCCGCCCAGATGTTGCCGTGCTCGACATGAGACTACCCGACGGCAACGGCATCGAGCTGTGCCGCGAACTCCTCTCGGCCGATCCGAACCTGCGCTGCCTGATCCTCACCTCCTTCACCGACGAGCAGGCCATGCTCGACGCCATCCTCGCCGGGGCCAGCGGTTACGTGGTCAAAGATGTCAAGAGTCTCGCCCTCGTCGACGCCATCCGCGCCGTCGGATCCGGTAGCTCGCTGCTGGACAACCGAGCAGCCGCCGCGCTCATGGCCAAACTCCGATCGGAAGCGGAGGCCAAGACCGGCCCGCTCGCCAGTCTCACCGACCAGGAACGCACCCTGCTCGCCCTACTCGGCGAAGGCTTGACCAACCGGCAGATCGCCGGCCGGATGTTCCTCGCGGAGAAGACCGTCAAGAACTACGTGTCGCGTCTGCTCACCAAGCTGGGCGTCGAACGTCGCACCCAGGCCGCAGTAATCGCCACCAAGCTGACACAGCCGGAGAAGCAGTCCTGATGTGACCGCCCGGTCTCGGCGATCGTCCGCAATGAGAACCAGCGGCTCGATCGTGGGAGAATGCGGTCCATGGAGGGCCAGCCGTACATGCCCGGTTCGAACGGCCGGACCTCGGTGACGGAGACTTTGTCGCAGCTGCGGCTACGTGAGCTGCTCATCGAGGTCCAGGACCGGATCGCCCAGATCGTCGATGTCCGCGACCGCATGGACCGGCTCATCGAAGCCATGCTCGTGATCACCGCCGGACTCGACCTCGACAACACACTGCGGACCATCGTGCACACCGCTATCGAACTCGTCGACGCCGGATACGGCGCACTCGGTGTCCGCGAAACCGACGCAACCAGCAATCAACTCGCCGAATTCGTCTACGAAGGCATCGATGACCGCACCCACGTCATGATCGGCCACCTTCCACGCGGGCACGGCGTACTCGGACTACTCATCGAAGAACCCAAACCGCTGCGACTGACCAGAATCGCCGACCACCCCGCCTCGGTCGGTTTCCCCGCCCACCACCCGCCCATGGACACCTTCCTCGGCGTCCCGGTCAAAGTGCGTGACGAAGTATTCGGCAACCTTTACCTGACCGAAAAGGCAGGCGGACAAGAGTTCACCGAAGACGACGAGGTCGTGGTCCAGGCATTGGCCGCCGCGGCGGGTATCGCCATCGAGAACGCCCGGCTCTACGAGCAGTCCAGAGTCCGGCAACAGTGGCTCGAAGCCATTCGCGACGTTGCAACCGAACTACTGGCCGGTGGTGAACCCGAGGCAGTCCTGCAATTCGTCGCCGAACGCGCACTGACACTCACCGACTCCGCGATCACATTCCTCGCTCTGCCCGAGGACCCCGACATCCCCCACGACGAAGTGACCGAACTTCTGGTCGTCGCCGCCGCCGGACCGAATTCGGAGGCGATGAACGGTCTGCCTGTGCCCGTTGCCGGTTCGCATGTGGGCGAGGCATTCCAGACAGGACGATCATCCGCCACTGTCGATGAACGGCTAGCCGATACGTTCGCCGAGACAGCGCCCGAGACGGGCCCCGCTTTGATTCTCCCGCTGCGGGCGCGGGGCTCGGTGATCGGCGTGCTCGCTTCCCTTCGGGCGGTCGGAGCGACACCTCTGGACACCGCCACCCAGGGCATGATGGCGGCCTTCGCCGACCAGGCGGCCCTTGCCCTGCAATTGGCCGACAATCAGCGCCGGATGCGTGAACTCGACGTCCTCTCCGACCGCGACCGCATCGCCCGCGGTCTGCACGACCACGTGATCCAGCGGCTGTTCGCGGTGGGTCTCTCCCTGCAGGGCACAGTGCAGCGGGCCCGGGTACCGGAGATCAAATCCCGCCTGACGGACACCATCGATGACGTGCAAGGCATCGTTCAGGACATCCGCCACTCGATTTTCGACCTGCAGAGCAACACGACGGCGGATTCGTCCAAGTATCGAAAACACCTGCACGGCATCGTTGTCGACATGACCGCCGACACCGGCCTGCGGACCACCGTCCGGCTGGCCGGACCGGTCACCGTACTGGCCCCACCTCTGTCCGACGACGTCGAGGCAGTTCTACGGGAAGCGGTGAGCAACGTGGTGCGACATGCGGCCGCGAGCACCGTGGCGGTCGAGTTGCAGGTCAAGGACGACGTCACCATCGAGGTGACCGACGATGGCGCGGGCGTTCCGGCGGACATCTCGCGCCACAGCGGACTGGCGAACCTGGCCGCGCGGGCCGAGAACGCCGGTGGCAGTTTCAGCGTCACCAACCGACCCGAAGGCGGCACCGTGCTGCGCTGGGCAGCTCCGCTGCCGTAATAGAGTTCGACGGCTGGACAACGTCCATCACGGCGCGACAGGTACCCGGAACGGATTCGTTCTCGCACTGTCGAAGCCGGTATGCGAACGCCACAGCACCACGACGTTTCAGCGCTCCGCCGTCGAGCGTCCTCTGCGCGCAGTAACTTTGGGTCGATCGAGCGGCACCGAGTCACGTTCGCCGGCTCGTCTGCGCCGGAGTTGCGTGCGATGCGGTAGCTGTAAGCTCGCCGCCTTCGCGGCGAAACGAACTCGCTCACGGTGACGTGCGAGCACCTGACGTAGCCACGGATGCGCACTGGCACCGAACAGACGAATAGGCGCGGCCCTCAACTGCCTATCGACCCTCCGGTCGAGGACCAACGCCAGCAGTCGCCGTAGGTGCCGATCCCTACCGTACACATGACGGATCCGCACACCGAAGGGCAGCGACATGGTTGATCAGCACGAGGACAATCCGCACGAACTCGCGTCCGCTGCGGTAGTGGTCGGCACCGACGGCACCGAGCACGCCTCGGCGGCTGTCCGCTGGGCGGCCCGGACGGCAGCGGATCGCGGGCGCCGCCTGCTGATCGTGCACGGAATGAACCTTCCCGCGGCTCGCGCCACGCTCGGCGTTTACGACGTGATGGTGCCACCGGTCAGCGAGACGATGCGCGCACGCGGTTCGAAAATCCTTACCGAAGCCCGCGCGCTGGCGCATGGTGTCGCCCCCGATCTCGCTGTGGCCACGAAGCTCGGCGAAGAGAACGCCGCAGCGCTGCTCACCGCACTGTCGGCGCACGCGCATCTCGTGGTTCTCGGTGCCACACCGGGCATGGGCACGATCGCTCATCTCGGATCCACCTTGCTCGCGGTGACCGCCCACGCGGACGGCGCCGTCGTGGTGGTGCGAGGCGACCGGCAGTTGACCGGCGACCGCGCACCGGTTGTGGTAGGCGCCGACGGCAGCGAGGTCGGAGAAGCGGCGATAGCCGCCGCTTTCGCCGAAGCGGCAGCACGCGGTGTCGACCTCGTGACCATCCACGCGTGGAGCGACCTCTCCGCCGGTGAATTCGCGGGAGCGCAGTACCTCGAGATCCCGCTGGAGAACCTGGAGATCGGTGAGCGAGCGCTGCTGGCCGAGCGACTCGCGGGCTGGCAGGAGAAGTACCCGGATGTCACCGTGATCCGCAAGGTCTATCTGTCCGGGCCTCGTGAACATCTGGGCGATTGGTCGCAGAACGCGCAACTCGTCGTCGTCGGCAGTCGCGGCCGGGGCGGATTCCGGGGCCTCCTACTCGGTTCCACCAGTAATTGGCTCGTACAGCACGCCGAGTGCCCCGTCATGGTCGTCCATCCGAAGTGAGCGTGTCCGCTGTCGGAGGCAGTCGCGGCGACGACCGACCCACGAGCCGAGTGGACCACGCGGGTGCGCTCGATGGCGTCGACCGGCGCATATTTCGGCTCCGCATCAGCGACCCGACGCGTACCAGCGGCTGTGGACACGTCACCTCCTCGGTGTCCTCGGCACACCGGTGACCGCCGCCGCGGTGGCACCGGCGCCAGATGACCTTCTGCCCTGTCGATACTTCCGTCGCCGTCGAATGATGATCGAAGTAGCGAGCACGCCGCCCGGAGTAGAAGGAGATGCCTGATGACAACCGTGCAGACCATCATGCGGCCCGACGTTCAACACATCAGTGTTCGAGAGACCATGGAAGCAGCCGCCCAGCGGATGCGCCAACTCGATATCGGCGCGCTGCCGATCTGCGACGGCGAAGGTCATCCCGGCGGCATTGTCACCGATCGCGATATCGTCGTGAAGGTCGTCGGTGTCGGCGCGAATCCGAAGACCACCACCGCCGGCGAATTGGCACAGGGCGCCGAACGGCTGCACACCGTCGAGATCGACACCGAGGTGGACGACGCGCTGACGCTCATGCGGCAGCACCGGATCCGGCGGCTTCCGGTCACCGACAACGGCGTGCTGGTCGGCATCATCACCGAAGCCGATCTGGCCCGCCATTTGACCGAGAACACCGTCGGTGAATTCGTAGAAGCGGTCTGCGCCGCCAATCTGCCCACCACCGAGGATGCGTGAGAATCTGTCACCTCGGTGCGCCACAGATCGGCATCCGGCGATGGAAGCTCGAGAGCGGAATCACAGGGATAACGGGACGACGTGGCCGATCGTCCGGATCGCCGCGGCCAGCCGCCGATCGAAGCCGGATCGGTAACCTCGGCGCGGGCGCCAGCGAACGGCGGCGTGACCGTTCACGGGTCGCCCCCGATCACGCCACCGAACGGTCGCTACCGAAACTCGTGCCGGGCCGGCGTTGCCACCGCGGTGTTCGATTTCGTCGACGCGGGCGGTGGTGACCACCCGCCACCGCGCGTATCAGTGACGCTGTCCGCCGGCTCGGTCTGGGTCATCGTGCGGGGTGGACCACCATGACCGGGCAGGAAGCGTGCTGCACCAGTGTGTTGGCGGTGGAGCCGAGCAGCATGCCCGCGAATCCGCCGCGCCCGCGACTGCCTACGACCAACAACTGCGCGATCTTCGACCAGTCCAGCAGGTGGGGAGCCGGCGCGGACACCTCGACCTTGCGGGCGACGCGAACATCCGGGAATTTCTCCTGCCAGCCCGCGATGCGCTCGGCGAGCATCGCCCGCTCGACATTGTCTAGTTCGGCCTCGACCAAGTTGCTGCGACCGGCGAACCGGCCGGAGTTCCAATCGCTCCAGACATGAACGGCGACGAGTTCGACACCGCGTTCGGCCGCTTCGGTGAAGGCGGCCGCGATCGCCGCGTCACCGACCGGGCTGCCGTCCACGCCGACCACCACCGGGCCCGACGTGCGAACCGCGCCGCCTGTGTCGGGATCGGTGCGCACGATGACCACCGTGCCCTGCGCGTGGGCGGTCACGGCCAGCAGCGTCGAGCCGAGGTGCGCGAACGTCCCGGCGTCACCGGTCGCGCCGATCACGACCGCGTACGCCTCGGCGCTGTGCTCGATCAACAGTTGCTTGCCGGTGTCGGTGGTCACGCGAACCGAGATAGGCAACTCGGGCGCGACTGAACGGGCCACACGTTCGGCCCGGGCGACTACGTCTTGTCCTTGTTCGCGGATGGCATCGACGACCGATGGAACCACGACCTCGTAGTCGCCCAGCACCCAGCCGGCCCCCACCAGATCCATGCCGTGCAGGATCTCGAGTTCACGTCCGCGTTCGGCCGCGAACCGCGCTGCCCACCGTAGGGCGGTCCACGACCCGTCCGAACCGTCCACGCCGACGATCACCTTCGCAGCCGCGAGGTGATGAGGGTCGCCGAATCGCTGCTCTGTCATGAGGGGCCTCCCGAGCCTGTGATCGCTTGGCGCTCAGCCGAGCGCCGACTCAACGGTATGAGCCGTGCCGCGGCTTGAATGCGGCTGATCGTCCCCGAGGGCAGGGCCGAAAGACCGCATCGGCCGAGCATCGGCCGTGCCTGGATACCGAGGTCCCTGCCAGGCACGATGCCGTCGGCCATCGCGATTCGGGACCTTGGTCCCTCGCGGCCGATCTCGTCGTTCACCAGACTCGGAAGTGGACGGCTGGATCCGACCGAACAGAGGCCTCGACAATGCCTGACGACACCGTGGTAATCGATCGCGCTGGGCTGGATCGTCTAGTGGATGTGCTGCGTGAGCGCGGATACCGCGTCATCGGTCCGCAGGTGCGCGATGGCGCGATCGTCCTGGACGAACTGGACGGTGGTAGGCGGCTGCCTGCCGGATGGGGCGTGGAGACCGCGCCCGGCCGGTATCGGCTGCATCGCCGCGACGACGAGGCGGTATTCGCGCATTCGGCCGGTCCAGGATCCTGGAAGCAGTTCCTGCATCCACCACGTCGCAAGATAGCCCAGCTCGGACCGGATCTCGAGATGGAAGCCGTGGAGGACACGCCGGTCCGCTCCGCGTTTCTCGGCGTCCGCGGTTGCGACCTCACCTCGATCGCGATCCTAGGGCAAGTGCTCGGCGGTGGCGCCCACCCTGACGCTTCGTTCACCGCCCGGCGGAAAGATCTCTTCGTCGTCGCCGCGAACTGCACAGAACCGGGCGGCGTGTGTTTCTGCGCGTCGATGGGCACCGGCCCCGGCGTCTCGGCCGGATACGACCTCGCGCTCACCGAGCGCATCGATGCCCAAGGACACCGATTCCTGGTTGACGTGGGCAGCGAAGACGGCGCGGAGATCCTGGCCGAACTCACCGCACGTCCGGCGGACGCGGAGGAGGTCACGAACGCCCGGGCGGCGGTGTCGGCGGCAGCCGATCGGATGGGCCGAGAGATGCCCGAGGTGGACATCCGCGCACTGCTGCACGACTCCCGGGAGTCCCCGCACTGGCAGGACGTCGCCGGCCGCTGCTTCACCTGCGGAAATTGCACCATGGTGTGCCCCACTTGTTTCTGCACCAGCACCGAGGACGTCACCGACCTCACCGGCGACCATGCCGAGCGCTGGGAGCACTGGTCGTCGTGCTTCGAACTGGACTTCTCCTACCTGCACGGCGGCAGCGTGCGGCAATCCGGCGAAAGCCGCTACCGGCAATGGATCAGCCACAAACTCAGCACCTGGTACGACCAATTCGGCAGCTCGGGATGCGTCGGCTGCGGACGGTGCATCGCCTGGTGCCCCGCCGAGATCGACCTGACCGCCGAGGTCGCCCGGCTGGCCGAACTGGCCGAGGAAAACGACCGTGCCCACGGGTGACGAATTGTCCGCGTTCGGGCGGCTGGCGGCACTGAGCCGAGAAGAGTTGCACACGCTGGCCGGCGCCGGGCGTGACGTGGCCTTCCCCGCCGGGCATCAGGTGATCGCGGAAGGCGGGCAGGCCGACCGATGCTGGCTGATCCGCCGCGGCCGGATAGTGCTGGACGCGCAGGTGCCGGGGCGCGGTGCCGTCGTCCTTCAGACCCTCAGTGGCGGCGATCTGCTCGGCTGGTCATGGCTGGTACCGCCCTTCCGGTGGCATTTCGGCGCGGTGACAGCCGAACCGGTCGAGGCCATCGAGTTCGATGCCCGAACCCTGGCCGAACTCGCCGACCAGGACCCGCGATTCGGCCGCGCCCTGGCTTTGATGCTGTTCGAAGCGCTATTGGAACGACTCCAGGCCACCCGGGCCCGGCTGCTCGACCTCTACCGCAACCCCGCCGAATCGTGCACCGCCGGTCTACCCCGCATCACGGCCGGGCAAGGTGACCGATGAGCGTAGACACACAGCCCCGCACGGCTCCGCCCGGTGACACGATGCTGCCCTACCGAGTCGTCGGCCGTACTCCGCAGACCCCCGACACCGTGACACTGCGCCTGGAACCGGTACGGGATGCGGCGCAGCGGTTTCGGGCCGGGCAGTTCATGATGCTCTACAGCTTCGGGGTGGGCGAGGCCGCGATCTCGATCAGCGGTGATCCCGCCGCCGGTGACAGCATTCTCGAACACACCATCCGTGTGGTCGGCGCGGTCAGCGCAGCGCTGCACGACACCGATATCGGCGGCCTGATCGGTGTCCGTGGACCGTTCGGCACCGGATGGGATCTCACCTCCGCGGTCGGAGGAGATCTCGTCATCGTAGGCGGAGGTGTCGGACTGGCGCCGCTACGATCGGCTGTGCTCGCCGCGCTGGCGGCCCGCGACCACTACCGGCGTGTCGTGCTGATCAGCGGAGCCCGCACCCCTGCGGACATTCTATTCCGCCACGACCAACAGCTGTGGGCAATGGCCGGTTCGGTCGAGCTCCATCAGACCGTCGACCACCCCGCACCGGACTGGAGCGGACGAGTCGGCTTCGTCACCGAGCCACTGGCCCACCTGACGGTGGAACCCGGTAAGACCACTGCCTTGCTGTGTGGCCCGGAGCCGATGATGCAATTTTGCGCACAGGGCTTGCTGCGCAAGAAAATTCCGGCCACCGATATCCAAGTGTCGTTGGAGCGCAACATGGAGTGCGGTGTTGCACGCTGTGGTCACTGCCAGCTCGGCCCGCTGCTGCTGTGCCGAGACGGACCCGTCGTCGACTACGCGGCGGCCGAACCACTACTGGCGGTGCGAGAACTATGACGAAGACACCGACGCTCGCGGTATGGAAGTTCACGTCTTGCGACGGTTGCCAGCTGACCTTGCTCGACTGCGAGGACGAACTGCTCGCACTCGCGGGCAGGGTCCGCATCACCCACTTCGCGGAAGCTTCCAGCGCCATGGAGCCCGGCCCCTACGATGTTTCCCTGGTCGAGGGCTCGATCACCACGGAAGAAGAGCTGCGCCGGATCGTCGAGATCCGCGAGCAATCCAGGATTCTGGTGGCGATCGGGGCATGCGCCACGCACGGCGGCATCCAGGCGCTGCGCAATTTCGCCGACGTCACCGAATTCACCTCGGTGGTATACGCCAGCCCGGAATATATCGCCACCTTGGGCACCTCCACCCCGATCTCGGCGCACGTACCGGTGGACTTCGAGCTGCGTGGCTGCCCGATCGACCGGCGCCAACTGCTCGACACCCTGTGCGCGTTCCTGGCCGGCCGCGCGCCCGACATCCCGAACACCAGCGTGTGCACCGAGTGCAAACGCCGCGGCACCACCTGCGTGATGGTCGCCGAGGGGATTCCCTGCCTGGGACCGGTCACGCAGGCGGGATGTGGCGCCCTGTGCCCGGCATATCACCGTGGGTGTTTCGGTTGTTTCGGCCCGATGGCGAATCCGAACATCCACGCGCTGCTTCCCATCCTGCGTGTCAACGGCATGGACACCGACGACATCGACCGCGTTTTCGCCACCTACGCCGCAGCCTCGCCGGACTTCGCGGACAGGAGCCGCGATGAGTCACCGTAGGCAGCTGAAAGTCGGCTCGCTGGCTCGCGTCGAAGGCGAGGGCGCGCTGCGCGTGGTCGTCGCGGACGGGCGCGTCGAAAGCGCGGAGTTGAACATCTACGAACCACCGCGATTCTTCGAGGCATTCCTGCGTGGCCGCGCCTACACCGAACCGCCCGATATCACCTCTCGAATCTGCGGGATCTGCCCGGTGGCCTACCAGACCAGCGCATGCAACGCCCTCGAACAACTCTGCGGTGTGGAGTTGGACCGGCCACTGGCCGAACTGCGCAGGCTGTTGTATTGCGGAGAATGGATTTCCAGTCATTCCCTGCATATTCACATGCTGCACATTCCGGACTTCCTCGGCTACCCGGACGCCATCGCGCTCGCCGCCGACCACCGCGAGCTGGTCGAACAAGGGTTGGCGATGAAGAAGGCGGGCAACGCGCTACTCGAACTCCTCGGCGGCCGGGCCATCCATCCGGTCAATATCCGTCTCGGCGGATTCTACTCCGTTCCCGAACCCACCGATTTCGCTCCTGTGATCGAATTGCTCTGCCGCGCAAGGGATTGCGCGGTGAACACCGCACGCTTTGCGGCTGGATTCGAATTTCCCGAGCTGGAACTCGAGTACGAACTTCTCGCCGCGACCGAACCGTACCGATACGCCGTCGACACCGGTGCTGTGCACACCAGCACCGGGTTGCGGTTCTCTGCAGCCGAATTTCCCGATCACGTGCGCGAATACCAGGTACCGCACTCCACGGCCTTGCACGCGATGCTCTACGGCGAACGCTACCTGACCGGGCCGCTGGCCCGGTACACGCTGAACTATCATCAGCTGTCACCGAGCGCCCGACAGGTCGCGGCCGAGATCGGGCTCGGCACCGAATGCCGCAACCCGTTCCGCAGCATCCTGGTCCGCGTGGTCGAAGTCCTCTATGCCATCGAGGAGGCGCTGAGTCTCATCGCCTGCTACGAACGGCCCTTGCGTGCCGCGGTACCCGTAACGCCCCGCGCCGGGACCGGCCACGGTGTGAGCGAAGCGCCCCGTGGACTGCTCTACCACCGCTACGAGGTCGACGATCACGGCATAGTCCGCTCGGCCACGATCATCCCGCCGACTTCCCAGAACCAAGCCGTTATGGAGGACGACCTGCGGCGCGTGGTCTCGGAGAATCTCGAGCTCGACGATGCCGCGCTCGCCGCGCTGTGCGAGCGCGCGATCCGAAACTACGATCCGTGTATCTCCTGCTCGGCGCACTTCTTGGACATCGACGTGGTGCGCCGATGACCGAGCCCTGGGCCGTGGTCATCGGCGTCGGAAACGACTACCGCAGTGACGACGGAGTCGGTTCGGCCGTCGCCCTCCAGATCGAAAAGCTCGGCATTCCGGGAGTTCTGGTATCCCTGTCGGACGGTGAACCCACGAGCGTTGTCGATATCTGGGCCGGTATGGACCTTGCCGTGGTGATCGATGCGGTGCGCTGCGAGCCGTCGGTTCCCGGCCGGGTCCGCCGCAGCGACATCGATCTGCTTCAGCACGCCGGCACCGCGTCGTCCTCGCACACACTGGGGATCCAGGACGCGCTGCCACTGGGCCGCGCACTCGGCCGTGTTCCCGGCCGGCTCGTCGTCATCGCCGTGGACGCGGCAAGCCTGGATCTCGGTGTCGGCTTGTCGGAGCCGGTCGCCGCCGCCGTTCCACACGCGGTCGAAACCGTCATCACGGAATTGCGCCGGGCCGAGCCGACGAATCGGCTCCGGAGGTAAATCAGTCAGTGCTTCTCGAGGCGCCGGATGTGACCTGGGTTCGGCGATGGCCGGTCCCGCCGTCACCGGGAACGGACGACGATCATCGGCACGTCTATCGAGTGCAGCAGCGCATTGCTGGTCGACCCCAGCACCGTGCTCGCGAATCCGCCTCGACCGTGCGTGCCCACTACCACCAGTTGCGTATTCGCCGACTCTTCCAGCAGGGACCGTGCCGGTCGATCCGCGGTGACGATGCGCAGCACGGCGACGTCCGGGTAGAGTTCGCTCCAGCCCGCGAGATTCTCGGCCAGCATCGCCTCCGCCGATTCGCGGGCGCCGTCCCATCCTCGGACCGGCACGTCCAGACCGCTCGTGTCGCTCCATGCGTGCAGCGCCACCAGGTCCACTTTCCGCCGCGACGCCTCCTCGAACGCGAGCTCGACGGCGGGCACGCTGTTGGCGGTGCCGTCGACGCCGACGAGCACCGGTTGACGGGCTGACACGGCGTCGATTGCCGAGATTCCGTGGATCACCGCGACCGGGCAGTGCGCGTGGTGGGTGGTCGCGGTACTCACCGAACCGAGCAGGCCTCGCTGGAACGCGCCGAGCCCGCGGCTACCGACCACAAGCATCCGCGCCTGCGCGGAACGCTCGATGAGTAGCGGGATGACCAGTTCGAAGCTCACTTCGGTGGTGATCGCGGGCTCGTCGCCCGGCGAAGCCGTGCGCGCCACCCGCGCGGCCTCGGTGAGGATGCGTTCGCCGTCCCTGCGCATCCACTCCAGGTCGGCCTCCCCCATCGAGATGCCCGGCCCGAAACCAGTGGGTATAGCCATGGAGGTGATGATGTGCAGTGCGCGACGATGCAGGGCTGCTTCGGCGGCCGCCCAGGCTACCGCTTGATACGAACTTGCCGACCCGTCCACCGCTGCCAGGATCGACGAGTTCGGTGGTGCGAGGCGCGAAGACCTTTCGGTGGACATGTCAACATCCTTTCGAGGCTGCGTTCACTACCGCGTACGCCGGTCGGTGTCTTCGGCCGGAGTCGCGGGGGCGGGATGCAGCACCGCGAGGCGCCGCAGGTATTCGGACTCGTCGAGATCGCCGCTGGCGAACCGTTCGGCGAGCAACGCGTCTGGTGACAAGCGCGCCGGGCCGCTGAATCGGGGCGCCTCCGTGCGCTCGGGCCTGCGCACTGCTACGAGCGCGATCGCCACCGCGATCCACAACGGGACGACGAACAGGATCATCAGAACGAACATCCACCACTGTGGCCCGCTCCCGTACCAGTACATCATTGCCTGTCCTCTCTTGCCGTATGACACATCTGTCGCCACTCGCGGTCCCATCGCGCGCTACGCTGCCGCGTCAGCATCAAGGCGGTCCCGTTCACCAGGCACCATCCACACAGCCAGACGCCCACCAGGACAAAAACACCCACGCCGATCCCGGCCACGACCGCGGTGTCCGGGTGGCGTGGTCGCGCGGTGGGAGTGCCCTCGGCGTCGAGCCACAGCTCGACACGATCGCCGAGCTGAATCTTCTCCCGGACCGGCACGACGGCATCGCCGGTATGGCCGGACTCGTCCCATCGCGCTCGGGCGTCGTAACGATGCGCCGCGGTTCGGACGGGCTGGTCGGTGATCATGGCGTGAACCAGGGATTTCGTCGCGCCTTCGCTGCGGATTTCGGCGGAGGTGTCGGCATACGCGTCCGTAGCGAGGGCGCCCGCGACAGGCACCGCGATCAGCACCGTGATCGTGGCGATCACGCGGACCGCTGCTTCGATGCGGTCGGACGGGCGCATCAGTTGGTTCGCACTGCACGGTTGCAGCGACCAGAGGCGGGTCAGTCGAGTCCACCATCCGTCCAGCGGAATGATCACGCTTTCGGACATCGCCGTTTCACCTCTTCCGACGGCTGGTGCCGTCAGCTTCGAGGATCGCGCCTCGAACGAGGCATCGGCAGAGACAAAGGTCATCCACCTGAGGGGACGTCGGACCCCGTATTCCGGTCCTTGCAGAAGGCTGCCACCGCGGTCGGTAGTGTCGGATACAGGTGCCGCTCGCCGATTCTCGATGTCAGGCCGGAAGCGTCCAGTGCGTCGCGTAGGTCATGTTTGACCCGAGCCATGGCGAAGACGATCCCCTTGCCCGATAGTTCGGCCCTGAGTTGTTCCACGGCGTCCAATGCGGTCAGGTCGACCTCCACGTTGGCCTCGGCGTTGAGCACGAACCAGCGCACCGGCGTTTC
Source organism: Nocardia sp. NPDC019219 (assembly GCF_040632645.1). Lineage (NCBI taxonomy): Bacteria > Bacillati > Actinomycetota > Actinomycetes > Mycobacteriales > Nocardiaceae > Nocardia > Nocardia sp. NPDC019219. Next base: position 376,789 of record NZ_JBEYCG010000005.1, read on the forward strand.
CCCGCGTTCGGCGCTCGAGCCCACTGCCGCGAGCGCTCTGCGACGGAAATCCTCCGCGTTGGCGAAACACAATGGCGCGTCGTATCGGTAGATCACCAGCCCTGGAACGGGTTTCGCGGTGGGATAGTCATCGATGTCGTGCATTCCCGCCACCCCGGAGACGAAGCCCAAGATCGCGTCGTGGGCGCGGGCGATCCTGCGCAGCAGATCGAAGATCGACAGCGCGATCGCGACGAGCACGCCGTAGAGCACGCCGAGGCCGAGCACCGCGACGAGGGTCGCCAGCGCGAGCAACAACTCGCTGCGCCGGAATCGTGCGATACGACGGAATTCCGCCAGGTTGATCAGCCGAAGCGCCGCGTAGATGACCAGTGCTCCCAACGCTGCGGACGGAAAGGCTGCGAGGATGCCGCGTGCCCCGAGCAGCACCGCCAGCACACTGCCGAGGGTGATGAGTGAGTACAGCTGGGTGCGAGCGCCCATGGCGTCGGCGATGGTAGTCCTGCTTCCCGAACAGCTCACCGGGAATCCGTGCAGCAGCCCGGCCGTGAGGTTGGTCGCGCCGAGGGCAGCGAGTTCGGTGTTCGCCTCCACCCGGTCGCCGTGGCGGGCCGCGAAAGCCCGGGCAGTCAGAACACAGTCGGAGAATCCGACCACCGCGATGCCGATCGCGGGCAGGATCAGACCAGCCACGTCGTTCATGGCGACCGAACTCAGACCGGGCGCGGGGATACCAGCGGGGATCGCACCGACCAACCGGATACCGAAACGGTCCAACGAGAACACCGTGACCACCGCAGTCGCCAGCGAGACCGCGATCAGGGGCCCCGGGACGCGAGGAGCGCGCCAGGCCAGCACCAGGAGCACAGTCAGAACCGTTGCCGCCAGCCAAAAGGTGGGCCAGTGCCAGTATTCCAGGTTGTCGGTGAACGAACGCAGTTCCGCGAGAATGGATTCCCCTTCCACTGGCACTCCGGTCACCGCTGCGAGCTGACCGATGATCATGATCCCGGCGGTCCCCGCGAGGTACCCGACCAGGACCGGTTTCGACAACAGATCCGCCAGGACCCCCAGCCGAACGGCCGCAGCGGCCAGAGCCAGCACACCGACCAGCAGTGCGAGCACTGCCGCCAGCGCGGCGTACCGATCGGGGTCGCCCATCGCCAGTGGAGCCAGCGCGACGGCGGTCAGCAGCGCAGTGGTCGACTCAGGTCCCACCGACAGCTGCCGCGAAGTCGCCAGCAGGGTGTAGACCGCCAGTGGTCCGATCGCCGCCCACAGGCCGGCCACAGGCGGCAGCCCAGCGATGGTCGCGTAGGCCATGACCTGCGGAACGAGGTAGGCGGCCACGGTGATACCCGCGAGCAGGTCCGATCGCAACCACGCCCGCTGGTATCCCTTGAACTGCCTCAATCCCGGAAGCAAACGTGCCAGCACCGTTCCAGCATCGTCTAACGACCGCCAGGAAGTCGGCCGGAATCGAACTCTCGGACGAGGGGCACCACCAGCACAGGGCGAAGGTCCCATGGCAATGGTCGGTTCGACTCTGTTCCGGCCGCTGTCTGCCGCCCTACCGTCGGAATCCATATCCGGCACAGCGCAGAGGAGAGACTCGTCATGCGCGCGCGAATAATTTACGAATCAATGTTCGGCAACACCGCGGCGATCGCCGAAGCCATCGCACAGGGACTGCGTGAGCATGCCGAAGTGGAAATCGTGAATGTGGTGGCAGCCGCGGAAGTGTGCGGGCCGACGATGAACCTGCTCGTGGTCGGCGGCCCTACCCACGCCTTCGGGCTCAGCCGCTCACAGACGCGCCGCGACGCCGCCAAACTCACCGATGCCCCGATCGCGACCGACCTCGGTGTACGGGAATGGCTCGCCGACGCACTGCCGGTATCGCCGGGCCACCGCGCGTTGGCCTTCGGCACCAAAGTTGCCAAACCACCCTGGCTGCCGGGGTCGGCCGCACGCGGGATCGGGAAACGACTGTGCCGATTGGGCTATTCGCTCGCCGATCAGCCGGTGGACTTTCTTGTCGACGATACGACCGGCCCGCTCATACCGGGCGAGCTGGACCGCGCTCGGGTGTGGGCGGGTCGGATTGCTCACACCGAACTCGACCGAATTACGCACCACACCTGACGGTGCACCGACGCGGATACGTGTTGCGCTCGGCACACCAGTGGCCCCATGTCCGTCCGTCGGATGCTCATAGCCGGTGCGTTCCGGTCGCAGCCGAGAGCGTCGGCCACGAACCGCCCGGGATCCGAAGATGTCGCCGCATCCAGCCATGCCGTCGGCGGGTAAACCGGCATGCTGCCGAAGGACCTCTGCATTCGGGACCAACGCCAGCCGTGTGCGAGCTCACCGGTCCCTACTCTTCGAGTACGCAAGCATCGCCCTTCGAAGGGACACCACGTATGTCCGCCAGTCTCCTCGACAGCCCGCACCACTTGGCATCCGCTGCCGTCGTCGTCGGTATCGACGGTTCCGAAGCCTCCGATCCAGCCGTGCAGTGGGCCGCCGAGACGGCCGCCCAGCGCGGACGCAGGCTTCTGATCGTGCACGGCCTCGACCTGGCTGCTAACCAGGCTGTTTTCGGCCTATACGACCTGGTGGTGCCCGCGGTCGCTCAGAAACTGCGGGAAGAAGGCGCCGCCCGATTGGCTCGCGCCGCGCGGCTGGCCCGCCGCGTCGGCCCCGCACTGCGCGTCGACACCGAATTGTCGCCCGCCCATCCGGCCACCGTGCTCATCGAACAATCAGCCTCCGCGCACCTCGTGGCACTCGGCGCCGGAGAAGGCGGCGAGCTCGCCCACGCCGGCTCCACGCTGCTCGCGGTGACCGCCCACGGACACGGTGAGATCGTGGTCGTCCGCGACACCGGCAGTGAGCAACGCATCCGCACCGACGGACCCGTCGTGGTCGGCGTGGACGGCAGCCCCGCCGCCGAAGCCGCAGTCGGCGCCGCCTTCGCCGAGGCCGACCTTCGTGGCACTTCGCTCGTCGCCGTCCACGGGGCCGACGACTTCACCTTCCGTTCCATGGCCAGCGCCACGGAACTGTTTCCGGCCCGGGAACTCGAGACCGCCGCACAACTCATGCTCGCCGAGCAACTCGCAGGTTGGCAGGAGAAGTTTCCTGAAGTCCAGGTGACACGCGAGGTCTCCATCGTCCGGACACGAAATCTGCTCACCGTATGGTCGAAATCCGCGCAACTGCTGGTGGTCGGCAGCCGGGGACGCGGCGGATTCCGGAGCCTGGTGCTCGGTTCCATCAGCAACTTCCTTGTCCAACATGCCCATTGCCCGGTCATGGTCGCCCACGAGGCTTAGAAGAAAGCGAAAATCACATGTCCAGCAGCATCAATCCGCCGATTCTCGTCGGTTCCGACGGCTCTCCGACCTCACTGGCCGCGGTCCGCTGGGCTGCCGCCGACGCGGCCCGCCGACGCGCACCGCTGAACATCGTCTACGCGATCAGCGCGCCGATCGACTACGGCCCCGCCATCGCCGTTCCCCAAATCGACTACGACAGCTACCGGCAGGAGGGACGGACGGCTCTGGAGATCGCGCGCAAGAACGCCGTGGCGGCGGCCTCCCCGATCGGGGAGCTCGACATCACCGCCGATCTCGTCGAGGCGCCGCCGATCCCGGTGCTGCGCGACCGATCCAAGTCCGCGCGGCTGCTCGTCGTCGGCACCCACGGGCTGGGCGCCTTCAGCCGCAGCATCCTCGGCTCGGTGAGCACGGCGCTGGCCCGGCACGCCGCATGCCCGGTCGCGGTGATCCCCGCCGACTTCGAGCATGCGGGCGGCCCGGTGGTGGTCGGCGTCGACGGCTCGTCGTGCAGTGCCCGTGCCGTCGAGGTCGCCTTCGACGAGGCCGCCCACCGCGACGCCGAACTGGTCGCGGTGCACACCTGGTCGGAGTTCTTCCGGTATATCTCGCGCGCGGAAATGCAGAACGAAGCCGAGGAACTGGTGTCGCAGAGCCTGGCCGGCTACGGCGAGAAGTATCCAGAGGTACGGGTGCGGCGGATCGTGGTCGAAGATCGCTCCGCCAAGCGACTGATCGATGAGGGCGAGAACGCGCAACTGATCGTCGTCGGCAGCCACGGGCGCGGCGGCTTCGCAGGGATGACCCTCGGTTCGGTCAGTCAAGCGGTGCTACACGGTGCGAAGGCGCCGGTGATCATCGCCAGGTCGGCAAACTGACACCCGCTCACCTGAGAACGCGACTCGATGCAGGACGCGACGATTCCGCGGCGCGCCACGTCGTGAGCGGAGCCTTCGCGGGAGCCGAGACATTGGTCAAACCCGCTCGCCTGGCGTGAATCCGTCAACGCGGAAAGTGGGGTACTCGGCCGCGATGCTCTCGAATCGGCTCAATGGCGCGGACCTGTCGATCGGGAAGTGTGGACGCGCGCCCGGCGCGACGTCGAGGTATCGCTCGAGGATCGGACCCACCCTGTCGGGGTCCACCTCCGTGAGTCGCACGTTCCACGACCCGCCATGGCGGATGAGCGCCTCGCCGCCGGCGGCTCGCACGTTCCGAACCCAGTTCGCGTTCGCGCCGAGCATGGAGACCGCGTACCAGACATCGTCGACGTCAGCCAGCACGATCGGAAACCTGATCGGCCGACCGCTCGAACGTCCCACGACCTCGAGTTCGACATCACGCGAGCGCGCGAGCCGGCCTCCCGAGCGATACTGACTCGACCAGTACCTGTTGAGTAGCCTTGCGACGGCATGCGGCCTGTCCCCACGGTAGATCCACCGCTTGATCCAGTGCAGCCCTCGCAGTCGCGGGCGTTGATCGGTCACACGCTCATCATCACACGCGATCACACACCGACTCGAACAACAGTTGCCGGCTCGATGTCGAGCTGGAGCCGCAGCGTGGTTCTGCCCACACCGAGCCGGCCCGACCTCTGGCGAGCCCGCACAGACGCACCGACCATACAAGCATCAGTGTACCGAGTCCACCAGCCGGACCGTCTCCCCCGGCGTCAAGCGTGCGATCCGGTCCCGGCAGCTGATCTCGATCGGCGCCGACGCGCCGGGATCCGAGCTGACCTCGACGCCCTGACCGCTGAGCCGCACGGTCAGCCGATGGCCGCGATAGATCATCGGGAACGACAGCGCGCCAAGAGATTCCGGCCAGTATGGGCAGAACACCAGGCGGTCGTGGCGCAGTTCCATCCCGGTGAAGCACCGTTGCAGCAAGTCGACGCTACCGGCCATCGCGGCGAGGTGGATCCCCTCCGCGGTGGTGCCGCCCTGGATGTCGGCGACGTCGGAGCCGAGCACCAGATCGAAGAACTCCACGGCACGATCGCGGTTGGCCCGCGCCAGCACCCACGAATGCACCAGCGCGCTGAGCGTCGAACCGTGCGAGGAGCGCGACAGGTAGTAGTCGATGGTGCGCGGGATCACCTCGCCGGGCAGCTCGTAACCGAGTTGACCGAGCAAGTCCCGGAGTTCGTCGGCCGACAGCAGATAGAACAGCATGAGAACGTCGGCTTGTTTGGCGGCCCGATAGCGGTTTACGTCGTCGCCCTCGGCCTCGAGTATCCGGTCCAGCCGCTGGATGTTGCCGTAGCGGCGACGGTAGTGGTCCCAATCGAGTTCGGCCAGTCGCTCGTAGCCCTCGAACTGGCTGATGACTCCATCGTGGAACGGAACGTACATCCGCCGCGCCACCTCCTGCCAGTGCTCCGCGTCCGACGGTCGCACCGACAGCGTCTGCATCAATTCCGACCGTTCGCGCGGTGCCAGCAGCGCGAGCGCGTCGATCGCACGCCAAATCACCCAGGCCGCCATCACATTGGTGTACGCGTTGTTGTCGATACCGGCGTCAGGCGCATCCGGATAGCCGGAATGAAACTCGTCGGGGCCGATCACGCCGCGGATGGTGTAGCGGTCGCGCTCGGCGTCGTAGCCGGCCAGGCTCGACCAGAAACGAGCGATCTCCACCAACAATTCCGCGCCGCATTCGACGAGGAACTCGAGGTCGCCGGTGGCTTGGTAGTACTGCCAGACGTTGTAGGCGATCGCGATCCCGATGTGGTGGGCGCGGCGGCTGGGATCGGGATTCCACCTTCCTGACAGCGGATTCAGGTGCAACCGCTGGCTCTCTTCCCGGCCGTCGCTGCCGGACTGCCATGGGAACATCGCTCCGGCCAGTCCCGCTTCCGCAGCAGCGCGCCGGGCCTCGGGCAGACGGCGATAGCGGTATCGCAGCAGCGATCGGGTCAAGGCGGGGAAACGCGGATTCAGCACGGGGAATACGAACAGTTCGTCCCAGAACACGTGACCGCGATATGCCTCACCGTGCAAGCCGCGCGCGGGCACGCCCACATCGAGATCCGTGGTGTTCGGCGACAGGGTCTGCGTCAGATGCAACAGGTGCAGGCGCACGATCCGCGTAGCGTCCTGTGCGCCATCCAGGTCGATCCGCAGCCGCGCCCACAGATGCTCCCACGCTACGGCGTGTCCCGCCAACAGCTCCGTGTAGCCGCCGACTGTGCCGATCACGCGGGCGGCTTCGTCCTCCGGACCCGCAGCCGCGGTATCGCGTCCGGTGAACACGGTGACCATCTTCTCCAAGGTTACCGGCTCTCCGGCTGCGATGTCAACGGTGTATTCGTGGCCGATCAGTCCATCTCGATCGATCACTTCCCCGGGCGGGCCGAACGGTTCCCGGCCGCGTCGCAGGGTGCTGCGCGTCGCCATCGCCACTGGTATGCCGGATCCGTTGGTCCGCACCGCGAGCAGCACCGAATCGTCGGACAGGGCTACCGCGTGCTCGGCGGTCAGATGCGCTCCCGAGAGGGCCCTATAGCGTTCGACCAGCTGATTGCGCGCCCTTCCCTCGATCGCCGAGCGTATGCGCAGAGTGCCCGACCAATCCTCGGCGGTGATCGTCGTTTCCAGTGCGCCCAGGTGCGGGCGGTGCATGGCGACGAAGCGGCGTTGGGATACCGCGGTGATTCGCCCCGAGCTATCGCGAAAGCGGAACTGCCGCAAGAGTTCAGCCCGGCGCAGATCCAATTGCTGTTTATATGAGACCAGTTCGGCGGCATCGAGATCGAACCACTCGCCGCCGTCGATCTGGAAGGTCACCGGAAGCCAGTTCGGCAGATTCACCAGGCTCTCGTTGTCGAGGGCGTGCCCGGCGATCTCGTCGGAGAGCCGGTTGTACACCCCGGCGATATAGGTGCCCGGATAGTGAACCGCTCCGGCCTTGGATTCCGGGGCCGCACCGCGGGTGGCGAAGTAGCCGTTTCCGAGCGTGCACAGCGCCTCGCGAAGCTTCTCTTGGGCCGCGTCGTACCCGTCGAAGGTGAGCGCCCACGACTCCGGCACGACGGCGACCGTCTCGGTGCGCGACAACTCCGCCAGCCGCTCGAGGAAGACGCGAACCTGTCGCGGACCGGCGACCGAGTATCGGGCAGCGGTGCGCCTGTTTCGGGTCTCTTCGTCACGCACGACGATGGCGATGCCGTCGGCTTCGACGGCATCGAAGGCGTCTTCGTCGGTCAGGTCGTCGCCCAGGTAGACCGGCGATACCGGCGCGGTGAGGTGCTGGAGGATCCACCGCAACGCGGTGCCCTTGTCCCAGTCGACGTCCGGTCGTAACTCGGTGACGCGACGGCCGTGCGTGACACGCAAGCCGGCCGCATGTCCGGCCTCGTGTACCGCGGCAACCACCCGTCCGACGTCCTCCGCCGCGACATTGCGGTGATGAACCGCGACCGCGAAGCGCTTGTGCTCGACCAGCACTCCCGTGATGTCGTCCAACCTCTGCCGTAGTTCGCGCGCGGCCTCGGTGAGTGCTCGCTCGGCTCCGGGCATGGCGTCGTGGACATGCCGGGTACCGTCCGGGGCCATCAGTTCGAAGCCGTGGCTACCGGCATACCAGATGCCGTCGACACCGAGGCGGTCCCGTAGATCGGTCAGATCGCGTCCGCTGATGACCGCAACCGGGCATCGGGTGGCAAGCGTTGCCAGCACTGTCGTCACGCCGTCGATGGGTTCGGCAATGGCGGGATCGGCGACGATCTCGGCCACTGTGCCATCGAAATCCAGGAGAACGGCAGGCTTTTCGGTGCCCAAGAGATCCACGATGCGCGCCCAGCACTCCAGGACGTCGGGCAGCTCCGACATCCGCAGGAAGCCGCCACGCAAACGCACCTGCGCGAGGTCGGCAACCACGATGTCCGCCCCGTGCGCCAGCAGACGATCGGCACTGGCGTGCCGGTCGACTCCGATGACCAGTGCGAAACCGCCGCTGCGGCCGGCTGCCACCCCCGCCTCGGCGTCCTCCACGACAACCGTCCGATCCGGTTCGGCACCCAGCCGCCGAGTCGCCTCGAGCAGCATCGACGGATCGGGCTTACCCGGCAGCCCCAGTTTCTCGGCATCGACACCGTCCACCCGCGCCGTGAACAGGTCGGAAACGCCCGCGGCTGTGAGCACTTCCGCGCAGTGGCGGCTGGCGGAGAAGACCCCCGTACGGATGTCCGCGGCGTTGAGTTGCCGGATCAGCGTGACTGTCGATTCGAACACCCGTACACCATCGCGCGCGACTTTGTCCAGGAACAGGTGATCTTTTCGGTTACCCAGCCCGCACACCGTTTCGGCCGTCTCCGGGTCGGAAGAATTCCCCCAAGGCAATGCGATTCCTCGTGCGGCCAGAAAATCCGCGACGCCCCGATATCGAGGCTTGCCGTCCACGAAACGCAGATAGTCGTTTTCGGTGAACGGCGAGCGGTCCTGCCCGGCGCTGGCTGGACGGTTGATCAAGAAGGAATCGAACAACTCCGTCCAGGCCGCGGCGTGCATCGACGCGCTATCGGTGACCACCCCGTCCATATCGAAGATCACCGCGTCGTGCCGGCGCGCGTCGATCGGCGCTACCGCCGTGGCACCTTTTCCCACACATACAGCCTGAACGGACCGACGCCTCCCGTCTAGGGGCCCCACGGCACTCCGCCAGGGGACCACGTGCGGTGGGATTCGGGACCTACGACTCCTCCAGAGAGCAGCCCTCGATCCGTACGGTGACGGTATGAACCAGCTACCGTCCGGAGAAACCATCGAGAAGGCCGTCCTACTCGCCGGCCGGGCGCCGTCACTGCACAACAGCCAACCCTGGCACTGGACATTCGACGGCCACACCCTGCGTCTGTTCGCCGTGCCCGAACGCATGCTGCCGGCGACGGACACATCCGGCAGGCAGATGCTGATCAGCTGCGGTATCGCACTGGACCATCTGCGCGCCGCGATGGCCGCGGAGGGCTGGCGAATCCATGTCGCCCGCTTTCCCGATCCGAACCGCCGCGAACACCTGGCAAACATCACCTTCGAACCGGCTCGGATCGTCACCGAGGCCGACCGCGCTCGTGCCGACGCCATTCGGCGTCGGCACACCGACCGGCTGCCGTTCCAGGCGCCCACCGGATGGCCCGACTTCGAAGAAGTCCTACGAACGACCTTCGACCCCTCCGACGCCGCACTCGATGTGCTGGGTGACGAGAGCCGCCCCAGCCTCGCCCGCGCCTCGGAGATGAGTGCGGCACTGCGCCGCTACGACGCCGGGTACCACGCCGAATTGCAGTGGTGGACCGGGCACACGATCGCCGCCGCGGGAGTGCCCAGCGATGCCCTGATCTCCCAGGAGGAACGCCAGCGAGTGAGCGTGGGCCGCAAGTTCCCCACCAGCACCGGCGACCGGCGCAGTGAGGTCACCGACGACCATTCGGCGATCCTGGTGCTGTCCACCGTCCGCGACACACCCGAGGACTTGGTGCCCTGCGGTGAGGTCCTGTCCACGGTGCTACTGGAATGCACACTCGCTGGGTTCGCGACCTGTCCGTTGACCCACCTGACCGAGGTGCCGCGCAGCCGCGCCGTCGTCCGCGAGCTGACCGGACACTCCGGCCTCCCCCAGGTCCTGATTCGAGTAGGTATCGCGCCCGAATCAGAGCCGAACGCTCCGGCGACTCCACGCCGCCCGCTCAGCGAGATCCTCGACATGCCCGAATCCGCTCGCACGCCGGATTGAGCCCGTCCATACTCCGCGCTCCATCCATCACCGCGGGGACCAGTGCCCTCGCTGGTCACCGCTTCATGCGCACGCCCTGAACTCGAGGACAAGCCGGACGTCATGAACACGATGATGCTTGCCGCAACCGTTCGATCAGCGATCGGACGCCTGACCGGAGAACGGTTGCGCACCAAATGGTTGACCTGGGGAGCCTCGGGGGAAGAGATTGCGCGGGTCATGCCCGGTGACGATGCACTGGTCGACGCCGATATCGTCTCGACTCGGGCCGTCACGATCTACGCAGGCGCCGACGCGATCTGGCCGTGGCTGGTTCAACTGGGTCCCGGCCGCGGCGGCGCGTACACCTACGACTGGGTCGAGAACATGCTGGGCCTCGATATGCACAGTGCCGAACATGTCTTGCCGCAGTTCCAAAACCTTCAGGTCGGAGACGGCTTCCCACTCGGCAAGTCCGGTCCGCGTATGCGGGTCGCGGTGCTGGCACCCGAGCACAACTTGGTCTTCGCTTCCGAGGACGGCCGCTGGGTTTGGGCATTCGGCCTCTATCCGATGGGCGCGGCGACCCGGCTCGTGAGCCGCAATCGCATCGCGCTGACGGGCGCGTCCGCGTTCACGCGCGTATTGACCGTGGTCGTGATGGAACCGGGCAGCCTGGTGATGGAGCGGAAGATGCTGCGGGGCATCAAACAGCGCGCGGAGAGGCTCGGACGGGAGCACCGGCCACCCGAGATGACAAAAGACCCCGCGCCGCGGACGCATGGCCTGTATCCGCGGCATCGCGTACCGAGAACACTCGAAGTATGACCGCGAACGACGATGCACCCGCCATTTCGGTGCCCGATCATCGGACGATCCTGGCCGCGTTGCGGCTGGCCACCCGCGCGCCTTCGGTGCACAACACCCAGCCGTGGCGCTGGGTGTTCGACGGCACATGCCTGCACCTCTACACCGACGCCGACCGGGTACTGCCCTCGACCGACCCGCACGGGCGCCAACTGGTGATCAGCTGCGGGGCTATGCTGCACCACGCGCGGACCGCCTTCGCCGACCACGGCTGGCACACCGACACGATGCGGGTACCCGACCGGCAGCGACCCGACCACCTCGCGGTGATCGAATTCCGGCCGTGGCCGGACCCACCCGAGGGCATCCACACCCGAGCGCTCGCCATCGACCGGCGGCGCACCGACCGGCTGCCGATGACCGAACCGGAGGGCTTCGCCGAGATCCTCCCCCGACTGCGGATGCTCACCTCCCCGCACGAGGTGGAACTCACCGTCGTGGATGACAACGCACGCCCTCGGCTGGCCGCCGCCTCCGAGCAGGCCGGGGCTCTGCGCCGCCACGACTTGCTGTATCAGACCGAATTGGAATGGTGGGCAGGACATTCGGAGTCCCTCGAGGGCGTGCCCGCCTCCGCGCTGGTCTCCGACGCCGAAAACGCTCGGGTCGGAGTCGGACGCGCGTTCCCTCCAGCCCCGCATTCGATGCGACGCACCCGACTCGATGATCACGCGCGACTGGTGGTGCTCAGCACCGAAAGGGACTCGGTGACCCAGTGGCTGCGCACCGGCGAGGCATTGTCGGCCGTCCTGCTGGAATGCACCGCCGCGGGACTGGCGACCTGCGCGCTGACCCACATCACCGAACTGCCGACCACCCGCGGGGTGCTCAACGGACTCGTCCCTCGCCCGGCCGCCCCACAGGTGCTGATTCGCGTCGGCATCGCGCCCGACGACGCGGACATGGTCCCCCCAACCCCCCGCCGACCGGTCACCGACATCTTCACCGTCTCCCGCTGAACCAACACACGAACGGTTACCGCCCAGGGCGTCAGAACACGCGATCCGCGGTGCTCAGGGAATCGATGGCAGCCTGCAGCTTGGCGGCGGCCCGACTGGCTACGGGCTGTAGGGCCGGTTCCTCCGTAACCTGCACCATGAGCTGCGGATTCATTGCTTCGACGATGACCTCGGAATCGGAGCCGGGGTTCTGGCGCACGACGACGTTGCAGGGCAGCAGGAGTCCGATCTGCCGGTCGATCTCGACCGCTTCGTGGGCCAAGGGGGGATTGCAGGCGCCGAGGATGAGGTAGTCCTCCATGTTCTCGTCGAGTTTGGCTTTCAGGGTGGCCCGGACGTCGATCTCGGTGAGGACGCCGAATCCTTGCTCACTCAGCGCGGCCCGCGTCCGGTCGACGGCGTCGCCGAAACTGGTGTGCAGGGTGGTGGACAGTCCCAGGTTCATTGTTCGGTCCTTCCATGAGGGACGATTGCGAGTCAGGCCAGAGCTAGGAACAGTTTCTCCAGCTCGTCGACGGTCATCTGCTTCTGGCCGTCGACGGATCGGCCGGTGAGGCATTCGCGCAGTCCGGTAGCGACGATCTTGAATCCGGCGCGGTCAAGCGCCCGGGAAACCGCGGCGAGTTGGGTGACCACGTCTTTGCAGTCACGGCCCTGCTCGATCATGGCGATGACCCCGGCGAGCTGGCCGTGCGCCCTCCGCAGCCTGTTGAGTGTTTCGGTGATCGCTGTTTCGTCGCCGACCATGGTTGCGCCTTCCTTCTTTCGTTGCCTCTGTTCATGATACCCGCGGGGGTATATCCACGACGCGAATCAGCCTCTCCGGCTTCCATGCCCCAGGGGGTATAGTGGGAATATACCCCGTGGGGTATTCGAGCAGTGACGACAGGAGGATTTCGGTGGCCGATATTGATCTGTATGTGGATCCTGTGTGTCCATTCGCCTGGGTGGCCGCGCAGTGGCTGCTCGACAGCGCGGCCGACGAGCACGCGGTGACCTTGCGACCGATGAGCCTGGCCGTGCTCAACGGCGATCACGATGTCGATGCCGACCACGCCCCGATGATCGTCCGATCACGTCGGATCGGCCGAGTGTTCGCCGCCGCCGTCCAGCAATACGGTCGGACCGCGTTCACGCCGCTCTACCTCGAGTTGGGTCAGCGGTGGCATGCGGGCGGCAACCACGCCGACGATGCGGTGGCCGCCGCGCTGGCCGCCACCGGCTTCGATCACAAGCTGATCGAGGCCCTCGATGACGCCCGCCATGATGCCGCGGTCGCCCACGCCCATCACGCCAGCCAAACAGCGCTCGGCGGGCGGAGTGGCAGCCCCATCATCGGCGTCGACGGTCACGTCTTCAGCGGTCCCGTCTTGACCGAGCCACCCCGGCCGGGACGCGCCCCCGAGCTGCTGGCTGCCATCGTCACCGCGGCCACCACTCCCGGATTCGCCGCGCTTCAGCGCCCATACCAGGGCCCGCCCACCGTCGCGGGCACCGAAGGACAGCGCTGATGTGCTCCCCCATCAAGCGCCGTGTCTGCGGCAAGACCACCTGGGCCGGCTGCGGCAGGCACATCGACGCCGTCCGCGCCGCTACCCCACCGGGCCGGTGGTGCCCCGGTCACGACGACCACGCCTCGAACCGCGCACCCGGTGCGAGGTCTCCGTCGCTTGTGGCACCGCTGATCCGTCGCGCGGAAGCCGCCATCGCACGCCGGGACGCAAGTCTCCGCTGCCCGTGGTAGGCGCACCGACCAGCCGTGTTCCAGCGGAGACCCCGGGTCGTCGACATTCTCGTTCCGCTTTCGATGCCGCCGAGTACTCGCCAGACGAGCGACAACGTGTTCGCCAGCGGATCGGAGTCGGAGTCCTGGTCAATATCCGACGTCGCGGCGGCGAAAACCGGCGGCAGCGAGCAACAGCCCGGCCAGTGCGGTCAGGATGATCACGAGCATCGGCGTGGCGGTGACGGTTTGCAGTGGCGCCTTCGGAATGTGGGTGAACGGCGAGGCGTCGTCGAACCAGTCGGGCAGATCGAATGCGGCCGCGAAGAGCAGCGCCACGGCGCAGTAGGCGAAGGCAGCCCACGCCACCGCTACAGCCGCTCTCGGAGCCCAGCCGAGGCCGAGTACCGCAACCGCGATCACCGACCAGACCGCCGGTAGATACACCAGTGCCACACCGGTCATGCGCAGTGCCTGTCCTGCATCGGAGATCGTCAACCCGTACGTCAGACCGATGCCGAAACCGCCGACGGCCAGAACGAACGCGCCGCCCCCCATAGCGATGGCGAGATGGCTCGCCAGCCACCGATACCGGCTGACCGGAGCCGCCAGCAGCGGCTCGGCCCGTCCGGCGATCTCCTCCCCACGCGCGCGCAGCACGCTGGCGACGCCGAACGCGGCGGTGAGCAGCGCGACGATCGACACCGTCAGGGACAGGTACGAGTTCACCGCGTCGGCCGCGCCGCCGGGAAGGTAGGCGGCGATCTCGGGATTGTCGGCGAGATAATCCGCGATACTGTCGGCGAACGAGCCGTATGCCGCCCCCAACGTGAAAACGCCCACGGCCCACCCGGCCAGCGAACCGCGCTGCAACCGCCAGGCAAGGCCAAGCGGCGAGCCCAGCGCCCAGGACGCGGTCGCGCGCCCCGTGCCGTAGGGGAGCAGTCCGGCGCCGAAGTCGCGTCGATCCAGCAGAGCGAACGCCGAAGCGGTCAGCGCGAGGGTCGCGGCGGCGAACAGCAGCACCGTCCACCAGCGGTCACCGGCGTACGGGTAGCTGCGCTGGGCCCATCCGATGGGCGATGCCCAGGAGGCGGCTCCGCTGCCCACATCGCCGATCGCGCGCGCCACATAGGCGGCCGCCAGAGCAAGCCCGACCGCCCCGTAGACGCTGCGCGGATTCTCGAATATCTGCGCGGCGACTGCGGTGACGGCGGCGAACGTGACGCCCACGCCCCCGGTGACCACTCCCAGCAGCAGTGAGCCACCCGTCGGAAGCCCGGTACCGACCGCGGCGGCGAAAAGCACCAGCACGACGGCGATATCGGCCAGCCCCGCCAGTGTCAGCGCGGCGACGGTGGGTGCCCGGCGCCCTACCCGCGCCGAGCGGAGCAGTTCCGCTCGCCCGGTCTCCTCGTCCGAGCGAGTATGCCTGCCGACCAGAAACATATTCATCAACGCGACCACGACGGCCAGATACGCGAGTATCTCGAAAACGATCTCGCCGCCGATGGTCGTCAGCAACTGCGTCGGCCCGCCCATGGCGACGGCGGCCGCACTGGCACTCATCGTCTCGCGGAGCTGCGCGAGCTTCTGCGGGGTGTCGTAGAAGCGTTGACTACCGACCGACTGGAAGGCAAACAGCGCGGCGGTGCCGAGCAGCCAGCACGGCAGCGAGAACCGCTCGCGCCGCAGCGCGAAGCGCAACAGCGTGCCTGCCCCGGAAAGATCTTCCCGCAGTACCGGCCGCGAAATCAGGGCGGTGCTCACCGGTTCTCCTCCCCTGAAGGGGCCGAGGCGGCGCCGTAGTGGCGGAGGAAGATGTCCTCGAGTGTGGGCGGCGTGCTGGTGAGACTGCGCACGCCGAGATCGGCTAGTACGCGCGTCACGGCGTCGAGGTGGGCGGTGTCGACATCGAACCTGGCCCGAGTGCCGTTGCGGACGAGGTCGTGCACTCCCGCCACCGCGTCCAGGCCCGTGAGCGGCCGGATGGTTTCGACAGTGATCGTGGTGCGGGTCAGATGCCGCAGCTCGGACAGGGTGCCGCTTTCCACGGTGCGCCCGCGCCGGATGATGCTCACCCGATCGCACAGTGCCTCCACCTCGGCCAGAATGTGACTGGACAGCAGGACGGTCCTGCCTTTGTTCTTCGATTCAGCGATGCAGCGTTGGAATTCGGCTTCTTTGAGCGGGTCGAGACCAACGGTGGGTTCGTCGAGCAACAGCAGTTCCGCGTCCGAGGCCAGCGCCGCGACGAGCGCGACCTTCTGCCGGTTGCCCTTCGAGTAAGCGCGCGCCTTCTGGTGCGGATCGAGATCGAATCGCTCCAGCAATTCGGCGCGGCGGCGTCGGTCGATCCCGCCGCGCAGACGGCCCATCAAGTCGATGACCTCGCCGCCGGTGATTCCGGGCCAGAGGAGGACCTCACCGGGCACGTAGGCCAATCGCGCGTGCAGTGCGACCGCGTCCGACCACGGATCGCCGCCGAGCATGCGAACCGTCCCGGAATCCGCACGCAGAAGTCCCAGCAGGATGCGGATCGTCGTCGTCTTACCCGAGCCGTTCGGACCCAGGAACCCATGGATCTCACCGGTGCCTACGGTCAGATCCAGTCCGTCGAGCGCCTTCGCGGGACCGAACGATTTCGTCAGACCGGCAATCGAGATCGCGGGTTCGGTCATCGGTGCATCCTTTCCACCCGCCGGGCCAGTAGGCTCCCCGACTTCCGCAGAGTCAGGGGATGCAGGTCGAAGTGCATCCTCATCGTCCCGGTGCCGGACTCGCGACTGAACAGAATTCTGCCGTTGCCCAGACCCCACCGGTCCATATCGATGCGGAAAGCAAGGGGATCGTCGGGATCGTCGGGGTGCAGGGGCAGCCCGCGCATCAGGGCGGGAATCGGGGTCAGCACCCGCAGTACCGGTCGGCCACTGCTGATCCGCACTTCGGCGCCTGCGCCTACCATCGATCGGGCGCGGACATCGGTGAGCGCTCCGGGCAGGGGGTAGAAGCCACAGATCTCGGACCAGATTTCCGGCCGGTGCGCGACGTCGTCGCGGATCGCTGGTTCCGCGGCACCGAGGATCTCGTGCAGTAGGGCGGAGGATTCGGCGGGAAGCCAGAGCATGGCGCGATGACCGCCGGTGACGAAGGCCAAGACGGCCTGTCCGTCGTCGGGGGCGAGCCAGATCTGAGAGTTGAACCCGGGCAGGATGCCCTGATGCTCGATCACCCGATGGTTTCCGGCCTGACCGCGGAAGAATCCGAGGCCCATGCCCGGCACCCGGGGATCGGGCTGGTACTGCGGTGCGAACATCATTGCCAGCGTCGCGGATTCGACCACGGAACCGTATTCGTTGCTACCGCCGCCGAGCAGTGCGGCGATATAGCGGCCGATATCGCGCGGAGTGGAGTAGGCAGAGGACGCCGCGGCGGTGATCATCTCGCGATGGGTGATCTCTTCCGGCCCGTGCGCGCGCAGCCGGTATCCGACCGCCCGCCGCGGTGCCGCGGCTGCGGGCGGCGTGAGACTCGTGTCGAGCATGCCCAGCGGCAGGAACAGCCGCTCGCGCAGATAGTCGGCGAAGGGGACGCCGGTGACCTCCGCGACGATCTGGCCGAGGGTGGCGAAGCCATGGTTGGTGTAGGTCCATCGGCTGCCCGGTTCGGCGTGGACACGCAGGCCGCGCCGGTAGTACCGGCTCAGCGGCGGTACGGGTTCGCCCGGCGCAACGCTCTCCCCGAAATCGGGGGCGAGCACCCGCCGGGGATGGGCTGTCTCACCGATGCCCGAGGTGTGGGTCAGCAGGTGGCGTACCGTCACCGGCCCGAACCGCGAATCGGCGGGGACCAGAGGATAAGCGCGTAGATACTTGCTCGCCGGGGCATCGAGATCGATCAGTCCGCGCTCCCACAGCTGCATCACCGCGATCGCGGTGAACGTCTTGGTGATAGACGCGATCCGGAAGATCGTGTCCTGGGTGACCGGGCGGTTCGCGGCGATGTCGGCCATCCCGTGCCCAGCGAACTCCATTCGACCGTCACGTACGACGGCGACCGCGGCACCCACCACTGCCCGCCGATTGAATACGCGTCCGATCCGGTCCGCTAGTCGGAGGTCCTCGTTTACCAGCACGGTTTCTCCATTCGCTCGCTGCCGTCGGAGGCACTATCAGCGTGCGGCTTCGCGGAGGGCGTTGGAGGAGGACATCGACTCGAAGGCGGAGGTCGAACGTCCCACACTTTCTCGGAGACCCGTCGGATGGCGGCCGCGCTGACATCTGTCCACCTCTGTCCTGTCCACGTACTGGGCTCGGAGCGCGAGGTGCGGTTACCGCAGCGGCGGGGCCGTCGGCCGCGCGAGGTCATCGGCCTCGCCACCAGAGCCGTCGTCGAGCTGAAATTCTCGGTACAGCTCCTCGATGTGCTCGCAGCGCCCCGGGCCGGTACCCGTGGTGGCCAGCGCTGCCGTCGCGGCGGCGATACCCAGACGCACCGCGTCGGCGAGCTCATATCCCCGTGTCAGCCCCACCGTGGTGCCGCCGACCATCGCATCGCCTGCACCGATACCGCTGCGCACCCGCGCCGGGATCGACGCGAACCACTCGTGCCGGTCACGAGTCACCACGAGCGCTCCGGCGGCGCCGAGGGAGAGCAGGACGATCTCGGTCATCCCGTCGGCGATGAGCCGCCGAGCCTGCGACAACTGTTCCGTGCGGTCTATCAGCGGATGCCCGACGTAGTCGCCGAGTTCCCGCACGCTGGGCTTGATCAGATAGACGCCGCGGCGGACACTGCGCAACGCGATGCCCGAAGTATCCAGCACCACACGCACACCGAGGTCGCCGACGAGATCGGTGAGGGTCTGATAGAAGTCCGAGGACACACCCGGCGGCAGAGTTCCGCTGGCCACGAGGTAGCTCCCGCCGCGCACCGCACGCTCCACCTCGGCCAGGCAGCGATGCTGTTCCGGGTCGGTGAGCCGCGGGCCTGGAAAGACGAATCGGTACTGCTCGCCGCTGACGGATTCGGTGACCGAGAGACTTTCCCGGGTCGATTCGGCCACCTGCACCGGCCGCGGCGGCACTCCGGTATCGCGCACCAACTGCTCGAGCAGGCGACCGCTCGGGCCGCCGCTGGGAAAGACCGCTGTCACCTCGACGCCCAGCTCGGCCGCCGTGCGCGCGACGTTGATCCCGCCACCGCCCGGGTCGAAGCGTGGTGTCGCGCAGCGCATCTTGTCGGTCGGTACGACTCGCTCGACCCGAGTCGCGAGATCGATCGCGGGATTCATCGTCAATGTCACGATCCGGCCCACCGAAGCCTCCTCGCTCCGTCCCTCCGCAACGACCCCGTCGGAGTCAGGCGCGCTCGTCGACGGGGTAGTGTCACTGCAGGCCGATCTCGTAGAGCGTCGCGTTCTCCGGACCCTGGCTCGTCATCTGTGGAGTCGACCGCTATCCCGCCACGCGAAGGCCGTAAACGATCGGACACCTCGGTCTCCGTCTCAGCGCATCGCTGTCCGGCACCAACTACTCTGCCCAGTGGCGCACGGCCGGAGCAGAGTCGGCGGCCCCTCAGGCGCTGGGACTTAGGTCCCTGCACTCGACACCCAGTCTCTGCCTGGCGGCTGCTTGTCGCTACCGGCAGGACCGGTCGGTTGAGCTTTCCGGCAGAGCCGATCCGGACACCGGTTCGATGCTTACTCACTCGTCGCGGCGGTGTCGAGCAAAGGTGCCGATGTGAACAGCGCTTCGTCCTCCTGCGCGAAATGCAGCGTGAGGATGGTGTCCAATCCAGCGTCCGTTTCAGCGAGCAGCAGCGGCGAGGGCCACAGGTCCCGGCGGGCGGGATCTTCTCCCCCAACGGCCTGTCCGACGGCGGACCTGGCGCGGCAACGGCTCAGTCGAGCGTGGCCGGGCGGGACCGCGACATCAGCACTCGGCAGGGAGACGGCCCGCAGGCGACGCTGTAGTTCATCGCGCGCCGATGACATTCGTACCGCGACAGAGGGGAATTCGTCCTCCAGATTATCTCGGGTGCTTCCTGCGAGACTGGTCGTGCCGGGATGTCCTGCCTGGCGCGATGGAACCAATCGTCCGGCAGATCAACTCATCTTCGAGAGGGAGTCGTCATGCTCGATGTCTCGACCTTGCGCACCGCGCCCCACGTACAGGAGCCGTTCGCGCAATTGCGCGAGACGCATACCGGGCTGGTGGTGCTGTGTGGGGACCGCGCGTACAAGGCGAAGAAACCAGTCATCACCGACTTCCTCGATTTCGGCACTCCCGAGAACCGGGAGCGGGCGTGCGCTAGGGAACTCGAGCTGAATCAGCGCCTCGCACCCGACGTCTATCTCGGTCTGGCCCATCTGACAGACCCGGAAGGCGGCGCCGACGAACCGATCATCGTGATGCGCCGCATGCCGGACGCTTCGCGATTGTCCACCACGCTCGCCGACCCGGCTCGCGAAGCTATCGGACTGTCCGCACTCGCGCAGACCCTGGCGCGCTTCCACGCGGGAGCCCGCCGCGGCGCCGACATCGATCGCGCCGGTACACCTGCGCAATTGCGTCGGCGATGGGACAGTTTACTGCGGCCCCTGCGGCAATATCCGCACGTGATGAGCGATCCCGACCTCTTCGTTCGCGCCGAACATCTGGCCATGCGCTACATCGACGGTCGCAACGCCCTGCTGACGGAGCGCATCGCCGACGGCCGCATCGTCGACGGTCACGGCGATCTACTCGCCGAGGATATCTTCGTCCTGCCGGACGGCTTCCGTATCCTGGACTGCCTCGACTTCGACGATGAACTCCGCTATGTCGACGGCCTCGATGACGCCGCCTTTCTGGCGATGGACCTCGAATTCTTGGGGCACCCAGGGGAATCCGACTCGTTTCTGGATGACTACCTGCACGCGGCAGGCGACTCGCCCCCGCCGTCGCTTCGGCACCACTACATCGCGTACCGGGCGATGGTCCGGGCGAAGACCGACCATATCCGCGCCGACCAGGGGGATGCGGAGGCGGCCGGGCGTGCCGAGCGGCATCTCGATCTCGCCATCGAACACCTGGAGCAGGGCGCTGTCCGTCTCGTGCTCGTCGGCGGCCTGCCCGGCACCGGAAAGTCCACGATGGCAACCCGGTTGGCGGCGGCCACAGGCGCAGTCATGATTTCCAGCGATAGTGTCCGCGCTGGGCTGCGCGCCACGGGATCCATCGCCGGCGCCGCGGGCGTCTTCGGGGCTGGCGCCTATCGGCCTGCCGCGAAAGCACTCGTATATACCCAGATGTTGGCACAGGCCCGGCAGCGGCTCGAGCGCGGAATCTCGGTAATTCTCGACGCCAGCTGGACCGACTCCGACCAGCGCGCCCGAGCCGCCGCCCTAGCCGACGAGACTCGCAGCGATCTGGTACCACTGCGGTGCGTCTGTCCCCGGCCCCTCGCCGCCGAGCGGATCGGCGCGAGGCCCCAGGGCGACTCGGACGCCACACCTGCGATCGCGGCCGCTTTGGCGGCCGCGGCAACGCCATGGCCCGAGGCGCTCGTCCTCGACACCGCACAGCCGATCGAGGGCTCGCTCGGCACAGCGTTGGACGCCTGGCGCGGTGCGGTGGTCCCGGCCCCTGCCGCCCTCAGGCGTGGATGAGTAACACATACGGCAGCTGATCGGATGGGTAGACGGTGGCCTCCGCTCGCACATGCGCTGCACGGTCCGCCATGGAAGGACTCGACCTGCCCGAGGCCGGGCATAGGACAAAGGGCCTTCGGATAAGGGTCTTCGTGATCGTTTGCCATCGACCGCAACTGGACAGACTGAACGGTATGGAAACCGCCGAGTCCGCCGGCCTGTGGGCCCGCGCGATCGGGCGCGGACCGTTCGCCGGTGAGATGCCCTACCTGCTGCCCGCCTCGAGATTCGATCTTCCTCACCGCCGGTGCCGAGGTCCGCGATCCGACCCGTGCCGATGGCCCGGCCCTGCACGCAACGATCGTCAGTTCGCAGGCCCTCATTCACTTCGCGCGCCCCGTGGAACAAGGCCGGACACGCGCCTGAGAACACACAGCGGTTCGACGAGGCAGCTGGTAGAGGAAGGCGGCGGGTAATGGACTCCCGCGAATCCCACATGTCGCAGTCGGACCTGTTCTCGTGGAACATGGAGCGTGATCCGGTCCTTCGCTCGACAATCGTGTCGGTCCTTGTCCTCGACACCGAACCGGACTGGTATCGCTTGATGCGAACGATGGATCGCGGCACTCGTCTCGTGCCCAGGTTGCGACATCTGCTCGCCGACTCGTTGCTCGGCCTCGCCCCGCCGAGATGGGCACTCGATCCGGATTTCGACCTCTCTTGGCATGTGCGTCGATCCGCGCTACCGGAACCGGCGAACATGTCCGCAGTGCTCGACTTCGCGCGAACCGAGGCGATGACCGGATTCGATCCGGTCCGCCCGCTGTGGCGTTCGACCTTGCTGAGCGGTTTGGAGGGCGGCGGATGCGCCCTGGTGCTGACTGTGCACCACAGTCTGACCGATGGCATCGGCGGCATTCAGATCGCTACGTCGCTGTTCGATTTCGACCGCGCGGGCACCGACCATGGTCATCCGCCCGAGCCGCTGGACGACCGCACGAGCACACTTCGCGATCTCATGGTGTGGAACTGGTCAGTCGCCTCAGATCTTCTTCGCGGCGGTATCCGTTCTACGCCGCCGACCGTATGGCGGGCGCTGACCAATCCCGCGCAGGCGGTACGCGACAGCGCCGCCCTGGCGAACTCGCTCGTCCACTTGGCGAGGCCCATCACTACGACGATGTCACCCGTGATGACCGGACGAAGTCTCGGTCGCCGGTTGGCGGTGTCGGACGTTCCCCTTGCGAAGCTGCGCGGCGCCGCACGGGCCACGGGCTGCACCCTGAACGACGCCTTCCTGACCGCTGTGGTGATCGGGTTGCGCACGTATCACGACCGGCACGGAGCGACGATCGACCACCTACGGGTGACGATGCCGATCAGTCTCCGCACTGCTGACGACCCGCTCGGCGGCAACCGCATCACTCTCGCTCGCTTCGCGTTGCCGGTCGGCGGCGCCGAGACCGCGGACCTGATGCGAGCTGTCGGCGCCGCGGTCGCGGGTTGGCGTCGCGAGCCGGCGATCCCGCTGTCGGGTGCCATCGCGGCCGCGCTGAATCGGCTGCCTGCCGGGCTGCTGACCGAAATGCTCAAACACGTCGACTTCGTCGCCTCCAACGTCCCGGGCTCCCCCGTGCCTCTTTACATCGCCGGGGCGCGGATCGACCGGATGTACGCCTTCGCCCCCACCATCGGTACGGCCGTCAACGTGACGCTGACCTCGCACGCCGGGACCTGTTACATCGGAATCAACGCGGACACCGCCGCGATCCCGGACCTGGAAACGCTGACCGAGTGCCTCACCGCGGGCTTCGCGACCGTGCTCGGGCTCAGCAGCGGGCTCGAACCGGGAGCCGGTGCCGAATCTTCGGAAGAAGCGTCTCGGTCGACGCCGGTGTCACGATTCCGATGAGGCAAGCCGTACACCGCGCGCCGCCCGGGGCCGTCGAGCACGCCCGCGCGGCGGCCGGCGCCTAGCTCGGGACCTCGATGAGCCGGACACCTTTCACGATTGTGGGTTCGATTCCGATGACGAAAGTCGTGGCCGGATCGCCCCATGGCGCTAACAGCCTTTCGCAGCGCGCAACGAGTTGGGGATCGGTGACCGGGCGCGCGAACCCGGTTACGACCACCGACCAGCCCATACGGCCAACGGGGTCGAGGTCGTCAGCTTGATAAGCCACCACGACACCCGGCGCCGCGCTGGGAGTGCTGGGGAGCGGGGAGATAAGGCGGGTGCGTATGAGGACCATCCCACCGTCGAACAGATGATTTGCCGGGCGTATGGCAGGCAGCGCGTCGCGGGTGAAGACGACCCGCCCGTACCGCGCGCTCGCCAGCAAGCGGAGCGACTCGGTCTGCTCGATCTGGACCATCATGCGGCTGGAAGCATCATCGATCGGGTCGCTGCGGTTGCGTCGATTCACGATTTCGTGCGGGGTGATGTCGCCGGCGAATCCAGCCGTCCGCGCGCCTTCCATCCGCGACGCGTGTTCTCACCCGTTCGAGAGGAAGCCCTCAGATGCCCCGGCTCCAGGATGCGCACCAGGAACGCTCCCGTGGTCGCTGCCATCACGGCGGCCATCACCAGACCGGCGAGAGCCCCGATCACTGCAGTGACCACTGCCGATTGCCCGGGCCGCCACAGCGGGCCGGTGACCACTAGGAAAGCGCTCAGTCCGGTGATCCAGCCCACGGCGTTGGCCCAGATCCACAGAACCGCTCGGTCTGACCAATGCCGCAAGACATACCACTGTGCGAGGCCGAGAGCGAACACCATCACGATCGCACCTGCGGAAACCGTCGGCATTTGTATACCGATCGGCCAGTCACCGATTCGGTCACCGTAGAGGAGGGGTATCAGTGCGACGGTCCATGCGACGACAGCGCCGACGACCGTGGCCGCGACCCAGTCGCGGGCCACAAAGCCCCGCAGCCGGTTGCGCAGTACGCGGGCTTGGAACCAGCCCAGCACACCGCCTTCGACCGCGCCCGCCATCAACAACGCGGCAGCGATCACGCCGGGCGCCGAGTCGGCGGTGAGCGCACCGACACAGGCGAGCACTGCGAAGCCGAGAGTCTCACCGCTGGTGACCGCGACAAACCAGCGACGCCCGAGGTCGCGGCGCGACGGCACGACCTTGCCTGCTCCCACGTCGATCACCGGATAAGGGTCGAGCGTGTCGGTGTTGCCGCGGATGCGCATTGTGAAAAACCGCCTCAACCTCTCCCCCATCGTCCGCGACACCCCGACAGGCAGCCGCGATGCTGGCAACACCGGCGAAGCGCCGAGCCCTGACCTCGCATATCTGGTGATTGTCACAACTGCCTCTCCCGGTCTGTCGAATCGCCTCGTTCCATACCTCGATCTTCTGCTGCGTCTTCGTGCTGCCACAGAAACGAAAGTCACCATCCGATGGCCGTTCGGAACATGCACAGGACCCTGGACACCGCCACGCCCCGAGGACGTTGGTCCCGGAGTGAGAGGGCAGGACGCCTCTCACGTAAGCGCTGGAGCACGATCAAGCTGAACGTATGTCGCCGGACCGGTCGCCTGTCCCGATCATCGAACGTCGAGCGGGGCGCCCGCGAGCCACGTAGCAGCCTGCTCTTGACCCGGCACGACCACACGTCCAGGTTCCGGAGGTGATACCGATGTACGCACGGGATGTCCTCAGCCGACCACCGTCGGGGTGGGGGTTCAGCGAGGGCTGGTGAGGAAGTCGACGCAGGAGCGGATCGTCGAAAGCCGTGGGTAGTCGCTCTCCTCGATCCGGCCGCCGGCGGCGGAGAGCCGTTCCACGAAGCTGAGGAAGTCGATCGAGTCGAGTTCCAGTGTGCTGCGCAAAGTTTCGTCCTGGCCGAGGGCGGAGATGTCGGCCTCACCGGCGAATCCGCGCAGTGCGTCGCGCACTATGCCTTCGGCCTTCTCGCGGGGGTGCGGCTCCGCAAGATGCACACCCGTTCGCCCGGGCCCACACCCAGGCCGTGCTGGACCGCAGCGAATCGATTGCTCAAATCGAACAGGTCGGCATAGGTCAAGGTGGAGCGTTCACCCGTCGCGCGCAGCGAGCGCAGTGCGGTGGCGTTGGCGAGGGTCGTGCCCAGATGACGGTCTACCGTCTCGTAGGCGATGTTCACTCCCCCGCCTGGGAGTCCCGCCAAATCTCATTGCGCCGCCGTCCAGTCGAATACTCGTAGGACATCCGATAATCGGTCAGATTCGCGTCGACCCGTTCGATCGGAGACTTCTCGGTCGGCTTCCAATGCGTCGGCTCGTATTTCGATGCGTCGTGGCTCACAGTCTTCATTTCGGCCTCCGTGATCCAGTCAACGATGGGTGCCGGCTTCTCCGGCAGGGCGTAAAGACCTTCCCTTGTGGTGACCTCCGTCGTTTCCGGCGTTCCGATGGCGGTAGGACCCCCAGAGCAGGACTTTCGCCCCTGTGCGGCGGCAGCCTGGCGGGGGGACGCTCATCGCATGACGCGAACCGAGGAGGCTGCGATGGAATACCGGGTGGCCCTGGTCGAGTCGGCGCCGGAGGTAGTGCTGCGGGTGCCCCGCGAGATCCGACCGAACTCGAATCTGCTCGGTGAGGACATCGCCGAGGGGATGCGGGAGGTGACCCGGATCGTGCAGAGTGCGGGATTGACCGCCAGCGGCGCGCCGACGATCACGTTCCGCCAGGATCTGCCGATCGATGAGGCGATCATGGTGGAATTCGGCGTTCCGGTGGAGCCTGCGCCCAACCTTGGGCCCAGCTCCGGCGCCCAGGTAGTCCTCATGCCCGGCACCCTGGTCGCCCGCACCAGCCATCGCGGTAGCTATCGCGACCTCGGCGCGGCCTACCAGGTGCTA
Organism: Nocardia sp. NPDC019219; assembly: GCF_040632645.1. NCBI lineage: Bacteria > Bacillati > Actinomycetota > Actinomycetes > Mycobacteriales > Nocardiaceae > Nocardia > Nocardia sp. NPDC019219. The sequence goes on from NZ_JBEYCG010000005.1 coordinate 402,880, forward strand.
CGGCAGTGGTTGCGTGACGCGGGATATCAGTCGATCGGTCCACCCACCGAGGCGTATCTGATCGGCCCGGACGAGGTCTCCGATGCTCGGCGACTGCTGACCGAGATCCGATTGCCGGTCGCTCCTGCCCCGACCATCGAGGCCAACCTCGACGCGCCGTTCGACGTCGCCGTCGAACGCACCAGGGAGGCGCTGCGACACCACGGGCTCATCGTGACCGCCGAAGTGGACCTGCAGGCCACACTGCGCGAGACCATCGGCGAGCACATCGAGAACTACCTGGTTCTGGACGCATGCGATCCTAGGCTGACCTTCCGCGCGCTGACCTCCGACTGGCAGGCCGGCCTGGTGACATCGTGCCGTGTGGTGGTGCGCTCGGTCGACGACGGCACGGTGGTCGCGGCCATCGATCCCGAGGGGCCAGCTCACGTCACGGCCGGATCGGAGCTGCCCCCGCTCGCCGGTGACGTACGGCGGCGGCTCCTCGCCGCCTTGGACAGCCTCCGAGACGCGGCGCAGGCACCCACGTGACCGACCTGGTCGAGCCGGAATCGGATCTGCGGATCGATCCCACCGAGCGGATCGATCTGCTGCTACGCGATCTGCGCGGCAGCCGCTCCGGACTCACCGCTCGCGAGGCCGAACGGCGTCTTGTCCATTACGGACCGAACATGTTGCGGCGGCGAGGCCAACGGAGCTGGCGACGGGATCTGGCTCGCCAGCTCACCCACCCGCTGGCGCTGTTGCTGTGGGCCGCGGCCGGTCTCGCCGCGGTGGTCGGCATCGTCGCGGTCGCGATCGCGATCGTCGTCGTCATCGTGATCAACGCGGCGTTCGCGTTCGCCCAGGAACGGCACGCCGAGCAGGCGGTGGAGGCACTGGCCGCCTATCTGCCGATACGAGCGCAAGTCGTGCGTGACGGCCAGGTCACCGAGGTGGAGGTGACCGGTGTAGTGCCAGGAGATGTCCTTGTCATCGCCGAAGGCGACCGCATCTGCGCGGACGCGCGCCTGCTCACCGGCGGTGTCGAGGTGGATCTGTCGGAACTGACCGGAGAATCGATGCCGGTCTACCGCAGCGCCGACGCTGTCGATGCCGGGGTGCCGCTGGCGCAGGCACGCGAACTGGTCTTCAGCGGCACCTCCTGCACCGAGGGCGAGGCACGCGGCATCGTTTTCGCCACCGGAATGCACACCGAACTCGGCCGCATCGCCGCGCTGTCGGAACGGGTCGAGCGAGACGAGAGTCCTCTCGAACACCAAGTGCGCCGCGTCGCCTGGTTGATCGCGTTGATCTCCGTTCTGCTCGCGGCGGCGTTCATCCCGCTCGCGATGCTCGGGGCCGGGCTGTCCCCGATCAACTCCGTGATCTTCGCGATCGCTCTGCTGGTGAGCAACGTCCCGGAAGGGCTGCTGCCGGTGATCACCCTGGCGCTGGCGATCGGGGTGCGGGAACAGGCGCGCCGCGGCGCCGTGGTCAAACGTCTCAGCGCCGTGGAGACCCTCGGTTCCACCGATGTGATCTGCACCGACAAGACCGGCACCCTCACCGAGAACCGCATGCGGGTTGTCACGATCGACACCACCACTGGAACTCACGACCCTTATGCCGCACCCGGAAAGCGCGATCCCACCCTGGCCGACGTCGCGAATGCGATCGTCGCCTGCAACAATGCTCGTCTCGCCGACGACACCGGGCCCGCCGTCGGCGACCCCACCGAGCTGGCGCTGCTCGACGCGGCCTCAGTTCTCGGGGAGCAGGTCCGGGCCGAGGAGCGGGAGGGATTCCGGCAGCGCCTGTTCCACTTCGACCCGGTACGCAAACGGATGTCGACTCTCGATGCGGACGAGACCGGTCGGCTGCACGTGCACACCAAAGGAGCGCCGGAATCGCTGCTGCCACTGTGCACCGCCGAACTCGGCATCGAGGGAGGCATCCGCCCTCTGCATCCGTCCCGCCGCGAGCAGCTCACCGAACTCGTCGACGCCCGCGCCCGCCGAGGTCTGCGGATGCTGGCTGTCGCCGCGCGCGACCTCGCCGGTTCCGCAGCGCCACAGAACCGGGAGCAAGCGGAAAAGGATCTGGTCCTGCTCGGCTTGGTAGCGATGGAGGACCCGCCACGGCCCGAGGTTGCCGAGGCGGTGCAGCTGTGCCACGGGGCGGGTATCCGCATCATCGTCATCACCGGCGATCACGGTCTGACCGCGGCGGCCGTCGCCGGCCAGATCGGTATAACGCGCGGTACGCCAACCGTGATCACCGGTGCGGAATTGGAGCGGATGAGCGAGGGCGAACTCGACGAACTGCTGGCGGGGCAGGCCGAACTCGTCTTCGCTCGCTCGTCCCCTGAGGCCAAACTGCGCATCGCCGACGCATTACGCGCCGCTGGGCACGTCGTGGCCATGACCGGTGACGGCGTCAACGACGCACCAGCCCTGCGGCGCGCCGACATCGGTGTCGCGATGGGCCGCTCGGGCACCGACGTGGCCCGTGAGGCTGCCACCATGGTGCTCACCGACGACAACTTCGCCACCATCACCGCGGCCATCCAGGCCGGCAGGCGGGTCTACGACAACATCCGGAAGTTCATCTGCTACATCTTCGCTCACACCACTCCTGAGGTGACGCCGCTACTGGTGTTCGCACTCTCCGGCGGAGCGGTTCCACTGCCGCTGACCGTGATGCAGCTACTGGCCTTCGACGTCGGCACCGAGACGCTGCCTGCGTTGGCGCTCGGGCGGGAAGCGGCCGAGCCCGGTCTGATGCAACGGCCGCCCCGCAAACGCAGCGAGTCGGTGATCCGCACGCCCATGCTGCTGCGCGCCTGGCTGTTCCTCGGAGTGATCGCCGCGGTCCTGGCCATGGCAGGGTTCTTCTTCGTGCTGCTGCAGGGTGGCTGGCACCTGGGCGACCCCACCGGTCCGGGCACGCCGCTGCACCATACCTACCAGCAGGCGACCACAATGACCTTCTTCGGTATGGTCGCCGGCCAGATCGGCACCGCGTTCGCCGCACGAACCGACCGTGCCTCACTCCGCTCGATCGGCGTCCTGTCCAATCCCTTGCTGTTGTGGGGTATCGCCTTCGAACTCGCCCTCGCCGCGATCATCATCTACGCCCCGGTGATGCACAACCTGCTCGGGACAGCCCCGCTGACGCCCGCCATGCTCGCGTTCACATTGCCGTACCCGTTCATCGTGTGGGGCGCCGACGAAGCGAGGCGCTGGCTGCTGCGCCGCCGCGCGGCCGTGCCGGATCACGCGTGAGTATTCGTCTGCGCGAGAGGTCCGCATTCCCCCGGCCCGTCTCGGCATGGGACAGCCGCCGCCCGCTGTGACCATGGTCCCCGCGGCCCGGGCACGAGGCCTCTCACCGAGCCGGAAGTACACGAGGAGGCTTTTCGACATGGACCAGGACAAACACCGCATCGCGGTCGTCTACGCGACCGAACAGGGATCGACCCGTGATATCGCCGAATTCATCAGCACCGAACTGTCGGGTCGCGACACGATCGTCGAACTGGCCGATATCGACCACGCGCCCGATCTGTCCCGATTCGACACCCTCGTGCTGGGCAGCGCAGTTCACAACATGAAGCTCCTGCCTTGCGCCGCCGACTACGTGCACGCCCACCACGACGAATTGGCGCAACGGGACGTATGGCTCTTCAGCGTGGGGCTCGCCCCGGCACTGCGCGGCCCGATCGGCCGCCGCCTCGGCCGGATCGTCCCGAGGAAAATAGCCGCTCTGCGCGATTCGATCCGGGCGCACGACTACCGGGCGTTCGCCGGACGGTACGACAGCGACGGCATTTCACTGCGGACTCGAACCCTCTACCGGCTACTGGGCAAAGGACGCTACGGGGACCTGCGCGACTGGGCAGCGATCCGTTCGTGGGTGGACACCATCGCCCAAAGTCTGCGGCTGCCACCAGCCCGCTCCACCACGGTCCAGCCGTGAGAGGCGCACACCATGAGCTATCACCGCGCCCTCGCACCGGCAGCCCACACCGCTCGCGAGTGGCTGCGCGCAATGGCCGATGGACGCGCCACCGAGCACCGGGCCTGACCACTTCGACCGACTTGGTCCTTGCTTGTCACCGCTCCGGCCTCGGCCTTCCGCTCCGAGGCGGCAACCGCTGACCGGTTTTACGGGCAGGGCCCAACGGGACGAACGAGGGGACCTTCGGCCGTGGTGAATGCCCGCGGTACTGAGCGAGGCTGACAACACACGCGACGTTCGAAGTACGACCGATCGGAGCCGTTATGGGCGACTACGTGGCCGACCTCGGTGACCTGCGGCTGGCCGATGCCGACCGTGCCGGAGGCAAGGGGGCGAATCTCGGTGAGCTGGTGGCGGCGCACCTGCCTGTGCCACCCGGGTACGTGATTCTCAAATCATGTTACGAGGAAGTGATCATCCACGGCCCGCACGGCGCCGAACTCGACACACTGCATGCCGAGGCGCTTCAGGCCGCGTCCGCGGACGCTAGCTCGGGCCAACCGCGACTGGACGAGCTGTGCACCCGCATGCGAAAGCTCGTGCACCAGACACCGATGGCGGCAGGAGTGCACGACGCCGTGCTGGCCGCCTACCACTGGCTGGGCGATTCGGTTCCGGTCGCGGTGCGCTCGTCGGCGATCGGCGAGGACAGCGCGACCGCATCCTTCGCGGGCATGAATCTGTCGCGGACCAACATCCGCGGCGATGACCGATTGATGGATGCCATCATCGACTGCTGGGCATCGCTGTTCACGCCCCGGGTACTCACCTATCGCGCCCGCCGCGAAATGCACGAACGCCCCGACATCGCGGTAGTGGTGCAGCGCATGGTCGCCGCCCGCAGGTCGGGCGTGGCATTTACCGCCGATCCGGCTACCGGCCGCAGGGATCGCGTGGTCGTCGAGGCGGCCCGTGGCCAAGGAGAGGTCGTTGTCTCCGGAGCCACCGAACCCGATACCTACATGCTCGACGCCAAGGGGCCCACGCTGATCGCCGCGCGTGCAGGCCATCAAAGCTTCGCCATCGTGTCCGGGCCCGACGGCGACCAGCGAATCCAGTTGAGCGACGACGAGGCGGCCGCTCAGGTACTCAGCGAGGACGAGGCGGTGTCGGTGGCCCGGACGGCTTTGCAGGTCCAGCAACTGCACGGCGGCCGACCGCAAGACGTCGAATGGGCATTCGACGACCACCAGCTATGGCTGGTGCAGGCCCGGCCCATCACCACGCTCGCCGGGCATACCACCGCAAAACCTCCGATACGCGAACCTGCCCAGGCCCAGATACTGCTGCGAGGTCTCGCGGCCGCCCCGGGCCGGGCCAGCGGCACCGTGCGCATCCTGCGTTCACCGGCGGAGGGCTCGGCACTGCGCGCCGGCGAAGTGCTCGTCGCGGCCATGACCAACCCCGACTGGCTGCCCACCATCTCGCGAGCTTCGGCCCTGGTCACCGACAATGGCGGAATGACGTGTCATGCCGCGATCGTCGCGCGCGAACTCGGTGTACCGTGCGTGGTCGGCACCCGCACGGCGACCACCACCCTCACCGAGGGCGCGGTCGTCACCGTCGACGGATCCGCCGGCCAGATCCAGGCCGGGCGATCGGGACCGGCGCAGGCCGAACCTCGTCCGACGGCGCCGATCGCCGCTGTGGAACCGACCGCGACGCGCATCTATGTCAACCTTGCGCTACCGGAGGCCGCCGAACGTGTCGCGGCTACCGAGGTCGACGGAGTCGGATTGCTGCGAGCGGAGACGCTGATCACGCAGGCGCTCGAAGGACGTCATCCCAGGGACCTGATCGCCCACGGCGAGCAGGACGTCTTCATCGAACGGCTGTCCCAGTCCCTGCAGCGAATCGCGACGGCGTTTGCCCCGCGGCCGGTCATCTACCGAGCGACCGACCTGCGGAGCAACGAATTTCGTGATCTCGCAGGCGGGACACGCTACGAACCGGATGAACGCAATCCGATGATCGGTTACCGCGGCTGCTACCGCTACATCCGCGAACCCGAGGTGTTCGCTTTGGAACTCACGGCTCTGGCTCTGGTCCGCGAGCGAACCCAGAATCTGCACCTGATGATTCCGTTCGTGCGCACCCGGTGGGAGCTGGAAACCTGCCTGGACCTGGTCGAGATGAGCCCGCTGGGCAGCCAGCGTGGACTGCATCGCTGGGTGATGGCGGAGGTCCCCTCGGTGGTGCACTGGCTGCCCGAATACGTGGGCCTGGGCATCGACGGCGTCTCCATCGGCAGCAACGATCTCACCCAGCTGATGCTCGGCGTCGACCGTGACTCCACCACGTGCGCTGAACTGTTCGACGAGTCCGATCCGGCAGTGCTGGACGCGATCGGCAAGATCGTGGCGACGGCGCGACGGCTACGGATCACGTCCTCGCTGTGCGGACAGGCGCCCTCGACGCGGCCCGAATTCGCCGAATACCTTGTCCGGATGGGCATCACATCGATCTCGGTGACGCCGGATGCCGTGCCGGCGGCCCGTCGCGCGATCGCCGCCGCCGAGCGGCGAGTGCTACTCGAGCAGGCGCTCTCCTCGGATGACGGTGCTCGTTGAAACTGAAACCCCTCCGGAGACGCCGGTCCTCGGACGACCTGCACCCGGTCTGAACGCGCTCACCGCTCACGCACGACGATGATCGGGCACTCCACCGAATGCAGCAAGGCGGCGCTGGTAGAACCGAGCAGCATGCCGGCGAACCCACCGCGGCCATGGCTGCCCACCACCAGCAGCTGGACGTCTTCGGACTGATCGAGCAGCGAGCGAACCGGCCGGTCCCGCACCAGTACGCGCCGCACCGAGACATCCGGGTAGCGTTCACCGAATCCCGCCAGATTCTCCGCGAGCAGCGCGTCCTCTCGCTCTCGCACAGCATCCCATCCAGGCACGAGGTCGATGCCGCTCGCATCGCTCCACGCGTGCAACGCGACCAGACCGACCTTGCGTCGCGAAGCCTCCTCGAAGGCGACATCGATCGCGGGCACGCTGGTGGCGGTGCCGTCCACCCCGACGAGAACCGGTTTATCGAAGGAGACGACATCGGGCGCCGAACCCGGGCGCAGGACCGCGACCGGGCAACGCGCGTGGCGGGTGACCGCCATGCTCACCGAGCCGAGCAGCTCACGGCGCACCGCTCCGCGCCCGCGGCTGCCGACGACCAGCATTCTGGCGTGCCTGGACCTATCCAGCAGGTCCGGGATGATCGGCTCGAGAGTCAACTCGGTGCTGATGGCCAACGCCTCACCCGCCGCGGCCGCCCTGGCCACCCGAGCGGCCTCGGTGAGCACCCGTTCCCCGTCCTTGCGCAGCCACTCCACATCGGCTTCGGTCAGTATGGCGCCGGGACCGTAGCCGGGCTGAATGGCGACGGAGGTGACTATATGCAGCCGGCACCGATGCAACGCGGCGTCCGCGGCTGCCCACGCCGCCGCGTGATAAGAGGTTGCGGATCCGTCGACGGCGACCACGATCAGATCGGTCTGCCCAGTGCGTGCAGTCGAGTTCTCGGTCATCGCGTTCTCCTCGGTCCCGAATCCGTTTCTTCTATGTCCTTGCCGGGTCGGTCGGCTCCGGCGCCGTTCGGCCATTCAGCGAGCGCTGCGAATCGTTTCGTCGACCGGCTTACCGTCGCGACCTGCGCCGGTTCGCTCGTCGCCGTTATGGCAATTTTCGAGGGGTTCTCCACCCGGATCAGCGGATTACTGCTCCGCGGCCGCGGTCGCCACAGGCGAACCGCAGGCTACGGAAACCATCACGAACCCGACGGATCCAGGGGCTGAACCACCTCATCGAGCGGGCGACGCGGAGTGGCGGGGACCGGATCGGCACTCGGGATCGCGTAACCGATCCGAACGACGATCTGCGGATATCCGGTATCGTCCAGCACGTTCGCGCGGATGCGTTTCCTGGTGCCGGCCAACTCCATCGGCTCGGTCAGCGGACACGTCGCCAAACCCAGGGTCGTGGCGGTCAACAGCACCGCGCTCGCGGCTTCACCAGCTCGCAACCGGGACAATCGGTCGTCACTGCTGGTGCTCAGGAGCAGCATCCGGTCAGCGGCGTCGATATCGCGCACCACCGCCTGCGGCAATCCCGGATTCGAGAACGGACGCACCGTCGGATCGGCGCCGGTCAACACCGCGTTGCGCGCCGGGACCCCCTGCGGTGCCGCGTGCCTGCCACTCCACTGCGCGAGTTCGGCGCCGTAGGCGAGGTCACGAGCATGTTCCCACGCCGCCTGTTCGAATGCCCGCAGCAATTGGGTCCGCGCCGGTTCTGCATCGATGTCGCGCACGAGCACCCCGGTCGCCTCCCCTGCGGCGATGATGGCCTCGATATGCGCGGCCGGCACCTCCCAGGAGCTGTAGCGACGGCGATCGGTGCTGCGGCTGCTGATCGCGCGCGCCAACTCGACATCCTCGTCCGTGAATGCGGCGGGACGGAACTCGACGGACGCGAGATGCTTCGGCGTGGCCGGATCCGGCAGCCGATGGATCGCCGTCTCCCAGCCCTCCGCGCGGGCCGCGACCCGCAGATGATGTAACACCGCACCACAACTCAACAGCAGGTCGCGACCATCCGGGTCGGTGTGCGGCAGCCTTAGACTCTCGTCGGCATACAGATGCACGGTCTCGTGCCCGAGCCGCCAAAGCCATGGCTGAGTGTTGTGCACCGACGGCGCTCGCGCCGCCAGCGCCAACACGGATCGCAGCGTCTCGAGATCGGGATGTGTTTTCGGCATCGCTTGCCTCTCATCGGGATTCGTTCGGCAGGCCCAGGACCTGACCGGCGGTGGCACCACCGTCGAGCACGAACTCCGAGCCAGTCGAATACGTGGCCTCGGTGACCAGGAATCGCACCATCGCCGCGACCTCCTCCGGCTCACCGAAGCGAGCCAGCGGCTGATTCGCGGCCACGGATTCGTCCATGGCCCCGGTCATCGGCGTATGGATGGGACCGGGATGTATCGAACACACACGAACGTTCGCGCGCCCCAATTCCAAAGCGGCGGCCTTGGTCAGACCTCGCAAACCCCACTTGCTGGCGACATAGGCACCGATACCCGCGTACCCGATCAGCCCAGCTGTCGAGGAGATGTTGACGATCACCCCGCCGCCCGCGGCCCGCAACCGCGGCGCCGCCAGATGCATACCCAGCCAGGCACCGTAGAGGTTCACGTCGACGACATGCCGGAACATCACTGGAGATTCGGTCTCGACGCCCCCGAAATCGATGATGCCCGCATTGTTGACCAACACCGCCAGGGGACCGAACTCCGCCTCCGCGTCATCCAGGACCGCGCACCACGCGCCCTCGTCGGTCACATCCAGCCGACGGAAGATCACACCCGAGCCCAGCGACTCCGCCAACGCGCTGCCCTCACGGTCGAGCAGGTCGCCGATGACGACGGAAATGTTCTCCTTGGCCAAGGCGGATACGACGGCGGCGCCGATGCCGCGTGCACCGCCGGTGACGACCGCGCTTCTGCCTTCGAGTCCGGCCATGGCGATCAAGATCCTTTCAGCTGGCTGTGCCCACTTGTTTCCGAATTCAGCATCGCGCGAACCAACAGGCATGCGTGACGGCCGAAGGTCACCGAATACCGGGCACTCTGGCCACGATCGGCCCTGCGTCGACCGCCGGCCCGCGGCACGCCGAAGGTCAGCCGTCCGACGAGCCGGGGATCGACTCGAGAAATGGACAAGACCAGATCGAGGCTGCGCAAGGACCACGGCGACGGTGGTGTGACGAAGGGTCGCCTGCAAGGGGGACCTTGGTCGGTACCGAGCGGCCTGCCCGTTGCGTAGTGTCGACCGCGCAACTGCTCCCCGGGATTGGACACCACCATGATCACGGTGTTTCTGGTCGACGACCATGAAATCGTCCGCCGCGGTCTCGTAGACCTGCTCTCCGACGACCCGGAGCTGTCCGTCGTCGGCGAGGCGGGCGACGTCGCCCACGCTCTCGCCCGGATTCCGGCGCTGCGGCCGGACGTCGCCGTACTGGACGTGCGCCTGCCCGACGGCAACGGCATCGAACTGTGCCGCGATCTGCTGTCGAAACTCGATGATCTGCGCTGCCTCATCCTCACGTCGTTCACCGACGAGCAGGCCATGCTGGACGCCATTCTCGCCGGGGCCAGCGGCTATGTGGTCAAGGACATCAAGGGCATGGAGTTGGCGAAAGCGATCAAGGAGGTGGGCGCCGGGCGTTCCCTGCTCGACAACCGCGCCGCGGCTGCCCTCATGCAGCGGCTGCGCGCGAACACCGAGGACGGCCCGCTGGCCGCGCTCACCGAGCAGGAACGCAGACTTCTCGACCTGCTCGGCGAAGGACTGACCAACCGGCAGATCGCCCAGCGCATGTTCCTGGCCGAGAAGACGGTGAAGAACTACGTCTCCCGGCTGCTGGCCAAGCTCGGCCTCGAGCGGCGCACCCAGGCAGCCGTCTACGCCTCCAAACTCCGATCCCGGCCGTCCGGGTCCAGCGCCAGCTTCTGATCATCGTCAGCCTTACCGGTCTCTGATAGCGGAACTTCGACAACCGCGCTTGCCGAATCCGATCGTCCCGACGCGGCCTCGAGCACCGGCCGCCGTCGAATGCCCATCCGGACGTGCCGGACATTTTTCTCGCGGCCCGTAGCATAGGCTTGCAGCATGGCCGCCTGCCCTGGACAGCTTGGGACTCGGGAGCAGTCGATATGACCGATGACACGTCAGCAGGCGTGTACTCGGTCCGCGATACGCTTTCGCAACTGCGGCTGCGGGAGCTGCTGGGCGAGGTCAAGGATCGCATCGAGCAGATCATCGACGCCCGCGACCGGATGGACGGCCTGATCGAGGCGATGCTGACCGTCACCTCCGGGCTGGACCTGGATCGCACCCTGCGAACGATCGTGCACACCGCCATCTCCCTGGTCGACGCCCGCTACGGCGCGCTCGGCGTCCGCGGCCACGACCAGCAACTCGCCCAGTTCATCTACCAGGGCATCGACGAACCGACCCGCGAACTGATCGGGGATCTCCCGCAGGGCCACGGGGTGCTCGGATTGCTGTTCAGCCAGCCCACACCCATCCGGCTGGACAACCTCGCCGACCATCCCTCCTCGGTCGGATTCCCCGCCCACCACCCGCCGATGCGCACCTTCCTCGGCGTGCCCGTCCGCATCCGCGACGAAGTCTTCGGCAACCTCTACCTCACCGAGAAGGCAGGCGGCCAGCCGTTCACCGAAGACGACGAGGTCATCGTGCGGGCCCTCGCCGCCGCGGCCGGTATCGCCATCGACAACGCCCACCTCTACGAATCCGCCCGCACCCGCCAAGCCTGGATCGAAGCCACCCGCGACATCACCACCGAATTCCTCGCCGCGACCGACTCCGATCAAGTTCTCGCTCACCTGGTGGACCACACCTGTCGGCTCACCGGTTCCGAGCGGACCTTCCTCGCGGTCGTACCGGACCCAGACAGCCGCCACGAGGAGATCACCGAACTGGTGATCACCCACAGCGCAGGCGCCCGCAACGGTCAACGACTGGTCAAGCTGCCCTCCGGGGACAGCACTATCGCGACCGCGATCCGGTTGCACGCCCCCCAACGGCTCGACGACTCACGCCGCGCCGATCTCGGCAAGATCTTCCCCGACGCCGGGCCTGCACTGGTCCTGCCCATGCAGACACCCGACTCCACCGTCGGTGTCCTGATCGCGTTGCGCAGCGTGGAGTCGGCGCCCTATGACGACGAGATCTTGAAACTGACCTCCGCCTTCACCGATCAGGCGGCGCTGGCGATGCAACTGGCCGACGCCCAGCAGCGCGTGCGGGAGCTGGACATCCTCTCCGACCGCGACCGCATCGCCCGCGACCTGCACGACCACGTGATCCAGCGACTGTTCGCCGTCGGCCTGAGCCTGCAGGGAACCGTCCCGCGCACCCGCGTTCCCGAAGTCCGCGAACGGATCACCGAAGCGATCAGCGATCTGCAAGACGTGGTTCAAGAGATCCGGACCTCGATCTTCGACCTGCACGGCGGCGAGGGGCACAGCGGGCGGGTACGGCAACGTATCGAGGAGGCGGTCCGGCAGCAGACCGAGGACAGCGACATCCGAACATCCGTGCGCATCGCCGGTCCGCTCTCGGTGATCGATCCGGAGTTGGCCGATCATGCCGAAGCCGTTGTGCGAGAAGCGGTCAGCAACACCGTCCGGCATTCCGGCGCGAAGTCGGTCTCGGTGGAGATCACCGTGGCCGACGACCTGACCATCGTCATCGAGGACGACGGGTGCGGCATACCCGGCGAGGTCACGCCCAGCGGTCTGACGAATCTGGCCCAGCGTGCCGAACAAGCGGCCGGGAACTTCTCCGTCACAACAGGTAACGGCCCAGAAGGCAAACCCGGCACTCGGCTGTGCTGGAAAGTGCCGCTGCGCTGAACCGATCGCAGGACGGCGGGAGTTCGTCGCCGCGTTCGCCGGACGGTGCTGTGCGGCTCCCGTTGACACCGTCGTCGGGCCCCGGCTGAGCAGCTCGTACAGCGGTCGCAAAGCGTGCAGGTGAGCGATGGCATCCGCTAGCAGCTGAGCGATCGAGCGCTCTTCGATCGGCGTTGGGGGCCGCTGGATCGCCGAGCCGAGTCGTCGGGCGCGACATCGAGCAGGTCGACAGCGGCGGCCAGCGGTTGGCACTGCCCGGCAGGAACGCAAATCGAGGTCATGATCCAGTCTGCGTCCGCCCATCGGCCGCCGACGCGGGCGCCAGCTGAGCGACCAGCCAGTCGCGGGCGAGTTCGGCGACCTTCTCCAATGCGCCCGGCTCGGCGAACAAGTGTGTGGCGCCGGGCACCACAGTCAGCGCGGTTTCACACGACATCTCTTGCGCCGCCAGACGATTGAGCTCCAGCACCAGATGGTCGTGCCCACCCACGATCAGCAGCGTCGGCGCGCGGACCGCCGCGAGTGCCGCCCCGGCGAGATCCGGCCGACCGCCACGCGACACCACCGCGGCGATAGCGACGCTGGGATCGGCCGCGGCCCGTAGCGCAGCGGCGGCGCCCGTACTGGCCCCGAAGTACCCGATCCGCAGGCCGGCGACGTCGGGTCGACCGGTCAGCCATCGCGTGGCATCGAGCAGCCGCCGCGACAGCAGCTCGATATCGAAGACTCGTGACCGGTCGATCTCCTCCTCGGAAGTGAGCAGGTCGAAGACCAAGGTCCCCAGCCCGGCTCGGTTCAGGACCTCGGCTACGAATCGGTTGCGCGGGCTACGACGGCTGCTGCCGCTGCCGTGTGCGAAGATCACCAGCCCGAGCGGGTTCTCCGGGATGGTGAGATGCCCGGACAGTTCCCTCTCACCGAGCGGGACCTGGATGTCCTCATCACACAACGGCGGATCGTCCGCGGGCATCTGGGGGAGCTCGCTGCGGTTTTCCGCAGAACGAAGAAGCAGGTCGACCTCGGCGTCGGCGACTTGGCCGAAACTGCGGTACCAGGCGCCGACGGCGCCGAACCACGTGGGCATCTCGAGACAGACGACCTCGTCGGCCACTTCCTGCAGTATTGCCAGCATGTCACGGGGGGCCACCGGGACGGCCAGCACAACGCGCTGTGCGCCTTGTTCCCACGCCACCTGGCAGGCGGCGCGAGCCGTCGCGCCGGTGGCGATGCCGTCATCGATGACGACCACGGTTCGACCCAACAGCGGGATACGCGGGTGAGCACGCCGCAGCCGCTCGGTCCGCCGTCTCAATTCGGCGCGTTCACGACGCTCTACCTCAGCGATCTCCTCGCGGGTGAGTCTCGTGTAGCCGAGGACCACGTCGTTGATCACTTGGACGCCATCTTCGCCGATCGCGCCGAAAGCGAGTTCCGGCTGGTACGGGACACCGAGTTTACGAACTACGATCACGTCCAGTGGTACGTCCAGCATCCGCGCGACCTCGTAGGCCACGGGAACACCGCCACGCGGCAGGCCCACCACGACAACATCCTCGTCCCGCAGGTACTCCAGCCGTTTCGCCAGGCGACGCCCGGCGTCACGGCGATCATCGAAAAGCATCGCGGACCTCCTCTCGAGTCCAGCGTTGCCTTCCTCACCTCGTGACGGCAGGTCCGATCGTCGCCGGGCCGAGAGCCGTTGGTCCCGCGAAATCCAGGACAGGGACGACGGGCGGCCGCCCACCGCATCACTCACGCCCGGCGCGGGTGATGCCGCGCGGCGCAGTGGTGAAGGGTCCCTGGCGACACAGGACTTTGGTCCTCAGGCAGGAATGCCAACAGCCATCGCAGCATCGGTGCGATCGGGGCCATACTCGGGTGTGCGCAGCTGATCTAGGTCGAGCGCACCGTGTGCCTTCCCGGCAGCGGCGCCGAGGAGCGATCATGCACGAATTCGGATTGCCGGCTTTGTACCACGTCCCTGCCGACGCGAACCTCACCGACTTGATCGAGCGCAACGCCGCACGGCATCCGGACCTGACCGTGATCTCCCGCAAAGTGGGCGGACGTTGGCGTGATGTGACAGCCTCCCAGTTCCGCAACGAAGTGTGGGCGACGGCGAAAGGACTGATCGCCAACGGCATTCAGGCCGGGGATCGGGTGGCTGTCATGTCCCGAACCCGGTACGAGTGGACGCTGCTGGACTTCGCGATCTGGTGTGCGGGTGCGGTCACGGTGCCGGTTTACGAAACCTCCTCCTCCGAACAAGTGCAGTGGATCGTCTCCGACTCCGGCGCGGTCGCCGTCGTCACCGAGACCGACAACCACACGGTCGTGGTCGCAACCGTGCGCGACCAACTGCCGAAGTTGACCCATACTTGGCAAATCGACGCCGGCGCCGTCGCAACTCTGACCACGGAGGGCGCCCGGATCAGCGACACAGCCGTGGCCGAGCGTCGAGCCACTCTGTCGGCCGATGCCCTGGCGACGATCGTGTACACCTCCGGAACCACCGGACGCCCGAAAGGCTGTCAGCTGACCCACGGCAACTTCCTGGCCGAATTGGGCAATATCACCGCTCGGATGCCGACGCTGTTCCGCACCGGAGAGTCCTCGGTGCTGTTGTTCCTGCCACTGGCCCACGTGCTCGGCCGGATCGCCGAGGTGGCGGCCGCGTACGTTCCGGTCGACATCGCCCATGTCAGCGACGTCAAGGATGTCACCGCGGAACTCGGGGCGTTCCGGCCGACGCTGATCCTGGGCGTGCCGCGCGTCTTCGAGAAGGTGTACAACACCGCTCGGGTCCGAGCCCAGCTCGCCGGCCGGGGGCGGATCTTCGACTCTGCGGCCGCGGCGGCCATCGCCTACAGCCGCGGCCAGGACAGCGGACGAATCCCGCTTCCGCTCCGGATCCGCCATGCACTGTTCGACCGCCTGGTCTACCGACGGCTGCGTACCGCGCTGGGCGGGCGCGCTACGCACGCCATATCCGGCGGCGCGCCGCTCGGCGAACGGCTCGGCCACTTCTACCGCGGCGTCGGATTCACCGTGCTCGAAGGTTATGGCCTGACCGAGACGTGTGCGGCCGCCACGTTCAATCCGGATGACCGGCCGAAGATCGGTACGGTCGGCCAGCCGCTCCCCGGTTCCTCCGTCCGCATCGACGACGACGGCGAAATACTGCTGCGAGGACCGAACGTATTCACCGGATACTGGAACAACCCACACGCCACCGCCGACACGTTCCGCGACGGCTGGTTCGCCACGGGCGATCTCGGCACGCTCGACGACGACGGATACCTCACCATCATCGGACGCAAGAAGGAGATCATCGTGACCGCCGCCGGCAAGAACGTTGCCCCAGCGATGATCGAAGACCGCATCCGCGCCCACGCCATCATCGGAGAGGTAATCGTCCTAGGCGACGGCAAGCCGTTCATCAGCTGCCTGGTGACCATCGATACCGAGCACTTCCCCACCTGGAAGCAGCTCAATGGCAAGCCCGCCGATGCCACAATCGCTGACCTCGCCTCCGACGCCGACTTGCTCGCCGCCGTCCAGGCCGCCATCGACGACGGCAACCAAGCCGTCTCCCAGGCCGAGGCCATCCGCAAATTCCGGCTGCTGCACACCGAGCTCACTGAGGCCAACGGTTACATCACCCCGTCGTTGAAGCTCAAACGCAACATCGTGCTCCGCGACTTCGCCATGGAGATACACGCGATGTACAGCGAGTGAGCGGAGACCGGCCAACCTATCCGGCCAACCTATCCCACCGGTCTTCGACGCCGTGGTCGGGCCGGAGAACTCGCCGAGGCACGCCTACACAACCTCAGAGCTGACGCACGACGACGATGGGGCACTGCGCTGTATTCACGAGTGCGGAAGTGGTGGAGCAAGGCAGCAGACCCGTCGCGCCTTTGCGACCACGGCTGCCCACCACCAGTAGCTGCGCGTCCCGCGCTTCGTCGGCTAGACAGCGAACAGGACTGTCGCGCAGCAACACCCGTCGCACCGGCACCTCCGGATATCGCTCGCCGAACCCGGCCAGGTTCTGTGCGAGCAGCGCGGTCTCCAGCTCGCGCACGGCGTCCCAGGTCGGAATGAGATTGGTCCCACGCGTATCGCTCCACGCGTGCAGCGCGATCAACGCGACCTCGCGCCGCGAGGCCTCTTCGAACGCCAGGCGGATCGCCGGTACGCAATTGGGTGTTCCATCCACTCCGACGAGGACCGGCTTGCCCGCGGACGCCGCATCCGTGGCCGGAGCCGAGCGAATGATCGCGACCGGGCAACGCGCGCGCCTGGTAACCGCTGCGCTCACCGATCCGAGCAATCCACGGCCGAACGCCCTGAGACCACGGCTGCCGACAACTACCATTCCCGACGATGGCGAACGATCGATCAAATACGGAACGATCGGAGCGGCGATCAGTGCGGTTTCCACAGGTAGCGTCTCGTCGGGCGCAGCCTTCCGAGCCACCTCGAAAGCCTCGCCGAGCACTCGCTCGCTGTCCCGGCTCCGCGCAGCGTCGGTGTCGGCCGACAGAGCTCTCGCGCCCAAGCCGGTCCGAACCGAGGTGACGATGCACAGTCTGCGCCGATACAACGCCGCATCCGCCGCCGCCCACGCCGCGGCGTGATAGGAGACGGCCGAGCCGTCGACGGCGACGACGGTCGGCCGATCGACCTGCCCGCGTGGTGGCGTCGTGTTGTCTGTCATCGTGTTCACCCGGAAGCCGCGGCTGTCCTATAGATCCTTCGTATCCTTGCCGATTGGTCTGCACATCCGGCCGTCGCTTCGCATCCTTGCGACCGCCCCGGATCAATCGCCTTCCGCGCCGCCGCCGACTCGCTCGGGGGGAGGGACCGCCGATTTGCCATCGGTGCCGGTTACTCAGCGCCCGCGGGCTTCGCGGCCGACCGGCTCCCCCGAGTGCCTCGAGGAAAAGTGTGCCTCTGCGACTTCTTCCTGCGCACGCAGTTCGTCGCGGGTCGCTATATGTGCGTCCGGCCCGGGAAAAGTCAGTGCCCGATGCCCGGTATCGGTCCAATGCACCAGGTAAGGCGGCATACCGTCCTTTCCGTGCACTTCCTCGATGCAGTCCCCCACGTTCGCATGTCGGTTCGGCACGGCTTCACCGTGCCGCCGACACTGCGACCTTCGACTATCAGCCACATATGGCCCAACCTCCTCGGTCCCCGTCCGCCCTCATCGTCGCAACGGGCCGAGAACCGACGGTAGGGTCATTGGTCGCAGGCAAAGGTCCTTCTCGGCGCAGCGTACGTCTATCGGTCATCCGCAGGGCGGACCTGACACCCCGATTTCTCGCGGGGCGTCGGCGCCGGCAGGTTGCCGCTTCCATGCCTCAGCGCGCGATGACGGATCCGGGCCGTGCGTACTACATTTCCGGCGCCGTACCACCGCAAGAACTCGACCGGTCCTCGACCGCTCCCGCCAAGCGGTGTGCGGCAGCTTGGACTTCACTGGTGAGCAGACGCAGTCGCGGTGTTATCGCCGGGATCGGGGCGATCGGAGAAGCGCAGGTCGCGCGCTTCTTCGGGCAGTTCGGCGAGATCGGCTTCGAACCGGGCGACGAGAAACCCACGGTTGGTGGGCAGGTCCCGGACGAACAGGCTGAAGGCAGCGGGTGCGGTCATCTGCCCGCGGAGGTAACTGTCCACCATGGTCAGTTCGTACAAGTCGGTCAGCAGTGCCCCGGACACGTGTAGAGCATGGTGCGCCGACGGCACGGGTTGCAGTTGTCCCCTGACGAGTAGTTCCCCGGCAGCGGGGCCGACAGCACCCGCCACTCAGGGCCATCGGACCCTAGGCGAATCGCGGCTGCCGAGACGACGCTGATGCCATGGTCCCGAAGAGCGATTCACTGACAGCGTTACTGCGCACCGCGCGCGCACGGCTCAACGCCGTCGCCGAGAAGATCGGCACCGGGGTGCTGCCGACACCTCTGCGCACAATGTTGCGCGGCGGGACCGGCAGCGACAGGGTCGCGGCTGACGCCGCCGTCACCGAACGACTGGACGAAATAGAACACCGGGTGCTGCTGCTAGGTGACGCAGTGGCGGTTCTCGCCCGCGGGCTCGAACAATTGCCGAGCAGTGACATCGACGACCAGCGCCGGGCCGACGCGGCCCAACAAGCCCACCGCATTCTCATCGCCGAGCACCTCACCACCGCGTCCACACCGCAGTAGGCGTGTCGATAGCGTCTGTGTACCGGCAGCGGCACGGGAGCAGGCCACGTAACCGTCGTGGTCGCCCGGCTCGGCTGCCCGCACCATCCGGTGCCGTGCGCCGCTCGTCGATCAGCAATGGGTACCTGCGAGGAGCAGGAAGGAGTGCAACAGATGTCCACTATCAGCAATCCCCCTATCGTCGTCGGCGTCGACGGCTCCTCCGTCGCGCTCGCGGCCTTGCGCTGGGCTGCTGCCGACGCCGCTCGCCATCAGGTGCCGCTACACCTCGTCTACGCGATCGGAGTCCTGGGTAACTTCGGATCGGGTATCGAACTCGGACAGTTCGACTTCGACAGTTACTGGCGGGGTGTACGAGATGCCTTGGAAACCGCCCGTGCGGTCGCGGTCTCCGAATCCGCGCCGATCGCCCAACTGGATATCAGCACCGAACTGGTGGACGCGCCCCCGATCCCGGTCCTACGTGATCGTTCCAAGACCGCGCGACTGCTCGTCATCGGCACGCACGGGCTCGGCGCCATCCACCGCAGATTGCTGGGATCGGTCAGCACCGCACTGGCCCGGCACGCCGCATGCCCGGTCGCCGTCATCCCGGAAACCTCCGCCCCATCCGACGGCCCGGTGGCGGTCGGCGTCGACGGCTCACCGAGCAGCGTGCACGCCGTCGAGATCGCCTTCGACGAGTCCGCGTTCCGCGGCGTCGAACTGATCGCGGTGCACACGTGGTCGGACTTCCTGCGCTTCAGTTCACGCGCCGATATGCAGGAGGAAGGCGAGGAACTGCTCTCCCGAAGCCTGGCCGGATACGGCGAGAAGTATCAGGAGGTTCGGGTGCGGCGCATCGTTGTCGAGGACCGCCCCGCCGAGCGGCTACTCCAGGTAGGCGAAAGAGCCCAGCTCATCGTCGTCGGCAGCCACGGACGCGGCGGCTTTGCCGGCATGACGCTCGGCTCGGTCGGTCAGGCCGTCCTGCACGCGGCCGAGGTGCCGGTGATCATCGCCAGGTCGGCGAGCTGACTGCTCATGCCGCAGGGAGCCGGATGGGCTGGTTTGCTCGCCCACGGCAGCAGCAGCGCCAGGAACAGGTCTGCGTAACCGGTTTCCTCGCCGAAGCGCCGACCGGTCACCGGCTCTCGATGTGCGGCGGGTCCCCGGTCGGCTACGGCGGTATCGTCCTTGCCGAAGCGCGAATCGCCCAAGCCGGCAGCATGGGGCCCAACGTCACCTCTGCGGGTGACCTTGGCATCTCACTCGAAATGTTCGGTCGCGCGAGGATTTTCTGCGTAGCAGTGGCAGTTTCCAGCCGATAGGCAGCAGCCGCGACCGCTGCCGGGACAGGTTCGCGATGACGGAATTGGGTCCGCTGGACACGGGCTTCATGGAGATGGAAGACGCCGACCGCCGGGTCAGCCTTGGTATCGGAACAGTGGCGATCATCGAGGGACCGCCCCCGGTGAGGGACGAGCTGCGGGGCTGGCTGGATCGCGGACTGGAGCGGCATGCACGGCTGCGGCAGCGGGTCCGGCGCACTCCATTGGACCTGAAAGCCCCGGTGTGGGAAGACGACCCGAATTTCGATCTGGGTCACCACATCCGGTGGACCGCGTTACCGGGGCCAGGGGGCGAAAGCGAGCTGAAGGAGCTGATCGCCACCGAGTTGACCGAGCGGCTCGATCGTGACCACCCGCTGTGGGAGGTGGTTGTGGTCGACCAGTTGGCCGAGGACCGCTGGGTGATGATCCTCAAGGCTCACCACACCATGGTTGACGGTATCTCTGAGATCACGCTGCTCGAAAGCTTCTGCGACCCCGCCGCAGGGGACGCGGGGGAACATCGGAGTCCGAGCGGAGGACGTGCGCGCACGGGAATTCTGAAACGTTTGAAGGAAGTGGTCCAGGCGCCGGTGACTTTCTCGCGTTCTGCCGTGGGAGCCGTGCGCACCCTCGCGCCGGTCCTATACGCGGTGATCGCCCCGGCCGATGAGTCCTCTCTCAACGGCTCCATCGGTAGACAGCGCCGCTACGCACTGGCGCGGACCATGCTCCCGCAGGTCCGAGAGATAGCGGCGGCATTCGATGTGACGGTCAACGATGTCGCCGTCGCCGCCATCACGGCCGCCTACCGCCGATTGCTGCTCAGCCGCGGCGAACATCCCACCCCTACCGAATTGCGCATCGTGGTACCGGTCTCGACACGCACGACCGACGCGAAACTCGTACTGGACAACCGTGTCTCCGCGGTGATCGCTCATCTGCCGATCGAGGTCGACCATCCCGTCGAACGCCTCATCGCCGTCCACGAGCAGATCCGCAGGCACCGATCCCGAGGCGAAGCCGACGCCGAGAAGTCGCTGCTGTCACTATCGCGGCGACTGCCGTTCGGGATCGTGGCGGAAGTATTCCGACTGGCAGTGTCATTCCCCCAGCGCGGCGTGGTCGCGCTCGCGACCAATATTCCCGGGCCCCGGCACCGCCTGACACTCGGCGGCAGGAAAATAACCGAGTTGTGGCCCTGCATCCCGATCGCCTTGCGGGTACGCACAACGATCGCCATCCTCAGCTACCTGGACCGCCTGACCTTCGGCATCACCGGCGACTACGACACCACCCCCGACATCGATTCGATCTCCGCGAGCATCACCACCGAGATGGCGGTGCTGCTGGCCCACGCGCGCGACCGAGGGGCATCACTACGACTGGGACCGGTCCTCGGCTCCGCCACCACTCGATCACGGCACGCAAAGTAAGTACGGGAGGGTGGTGTTCCACCCGCCCGTACTCAGGCTGATCCTGCCGCAGGTCAGCCGCGATTCTCTTCGATGAAGTGCTGGCGGCGAAGTGAAGGCCATCGCCGATAGGCGCCGCGTGCGTTCCGTGGCTGCGCCGAAGCGGTTCCCCAAGGCAGTCAGTTGTGTCTGTCTCCAGCTGGCTTCTTGATTTCTATGTGCTTTTCCGGAGTTTCCGAGTCGGATACCGGCACGGTCACCGTCAAGATTCCGTCGGAATAAGTGGCCTCGATGGCGTTCTCCGTCGCGCCGACCGGCAGTGGAATGGACCGATAGAAGCTGCCGTAGTGGAATTCAGAACGGGTGCCTTCTTCCTTCCGTTCGGCACGTTCGGCCTTGATCGTCAACTGCCCGTCCCGGACACTGATATCGACGTCTTTGGCCGGGTCTACCCCGGGCAACTCGGCCCGCAGAATGTACTGACCCTTCTCGAGACGCCCCTCGACTCGAATCATATGGCCTTCGAGGGACGTCCAAGCAGGCCTCGACTCCAACCGGGCCATGAAATCGGACCAATCACGCAGGGCGGGCCAGGACGGTAGCAATGCCTGGCGAGAGGGAAGCATGCTCACACAGGCGGATAATGCTCGAATCACTCTCCGGCACGGCGGTTGCCGGTGGATCTGTTGCCGTTCCTCCCACGATTGAGGGCCGATCGACTCTCGTTCGCGTGTGGCTGCCGTTGGACCCTGAACTGGCCGACGGGAGCAACCCGTACAAGCGTGCGAGAGAGGAGACGCAATGAAGGTCGAAGACATTCTCGACTCTGCGAAGGAGGCCATGACGGTCCAACGGGTGTACGCCGAGCCCGTCGAGCGGGACGGCACCACCCTGATCGCCGTCGCCGCCGTATCCGGCGGTGCGGGCGGCGGCACGGGCGCCGACAAGGGCGGACAGGAGGGTTCCGGCGTCGGATTCGGCCTGGGCGCCAAGCCCGTCGGGGTCTATGTGCTGCGTAACGGCCGACTGAGCTGGCGACCGGCTATCGACGTCAATCGACTCATCACCGTGGTCGGCGCCGTCGCTGTCACGGCGCTGCTTGTCGGTGCACGCATCGCTCGGATCGGCCGGTGAACATGCCGCGAGCACGGCACGCGTGCCGTGTGATCGGCTGCTGGCCGAAAGGCTATCGGCCGGGTCGTCAGGACCATCGGCCCTGCCGGGACCCTGGCTGCTGAGCTGAACATACGAACAGACCCCCGACGGGAGGCACGAATATGCGATGGCTCGTTCTTCCGCTGGCCGCGGTGGCGGCGTTGGCGCTGCGGCACCGGATGTTGCGCTGGGGCGCCACCCCTGCCGAGGTGGCAGCCGAGTACCCCGGTGACACACTGGTTCCGGCCCCGACTGGCTGCTCGACCATGGCCACAACCCTCGAGGCGCCCCGGGAAACCGTCTGGTGCTGGCTGGTTCAGATGGGCGCCGACCGTGCTGGTTGGTACAGCTGGGACCGGTTGGACAATGGCGGGCGGCCCAGCGCGACAAGGATTGTGCCGAAATGGCAGGACTTGTGCGTGGGCGACCGTGTGAGTGCGACAGTCGACGGACGCATGTATTTCACGGTGGCGATCATCGATCGTCCGACGACGTTGGTGCTGCGCAGTGATCTCACGTTGCCCAGCGGCCGTCCTTTCGATCCTCGTGGCCCGCTCCCCCGGATGTTCACGCAAGGTGTGTGGGGCTTCCATCTCATCGAGCTACCCGGCGGACGCACTCGCCTGGTGGTGCGCACCATCGGGCGGGATGCGCCCCGCCCTTTGATGGCGGTCACCGACTTCCTCGTTGGTCAGCCCGCTCACCTGATCATGCAGGCGCGGCAGTTCGCCAACCTGCGCCGCCGCCTCGGCGCTGCGGAGAACACACAGGCGAGCGCGGGTGTCGTCTCCGATCACAGGTGAGCCCGCGACAGCCATCCGGCTGCTTCCGGACGCCCCATGCAGGGACAAACGAGTCACGCTCCGCACTCGCGCGTCGGGGCGAAATGCCAGCGATGCCAGGCATGTTCATGTCATGGTGGCAGATCCTCCCGCACCTGGCATCCATTCCGACCGAGAGATGCTGCACGGAGTTACCGGCGTCTCGAACAGCGGGGCATATGGTCGAGGCGGCGGGCCGCCACACAACCCACGTGTTCCAGCGCCGGTGTGCCCTCAGCGCCGGAGACGTTTATCTACCGCGACCACGACGCTTGCGGCCGTCGCGATGGCGAGGATGCGCAGCCAGGTGGCGGTGTCGAGGGGCGCAGTGTCGAACACGGTGTTCATGGCGGGCAGGTAGGTGAAAGCGAGCTGGCCGATCGCTTGTGCGGTGAGTCCGGCGATGACCCACGGGTTGGACAACAGGCCGATTCTCCATGCCGACCGCGTCAGGGAACGGCAGCTGAACAGGTAGAAGGCTTCGACCACGACGAACAGGTTCACCGCCGCGGTGCGGGCTTCGGCCAGGTCGGCTCCGCGGGCGAGCTCCCATTCGAACACCGACCATGAGCCGGCAACCAGCAGGGTGGAGACCAGCAGGATCCGCACGATCAGCGCGCGGGTGAGCAGCGGCTGTGCCGGATCGCGCGGCGGGCGGGTCATGATCCCGTCTTCTTCGGGTTCGAAGGCGAGCATCAAGCCCAGCAGTACGGCAGTGGTCATGTTGATCCACAGGATTTGGGTCGGCAGGATCGGCAGCGTGGCACCGGCGACGATCGCGGCAAGAATGACCATTCCCTCGCCGATGTTGGTCGGCAGGGTCCAAGTGATGAACTTGGTGAGGTTGTCGAACACGCCACGGCCTTGTTCGACAGCGGCTTCGATGGTGGCGAAATCGTCGTCGGTGAGCACCATGTCGGCGGCATCCTTGGCGACTTCCGTGCCGCTGCGCCCCATCGCCACCCCGATACTGGCCTGGCGAAGGGCGGGAGCATCGTTGACGCCGTCGCCGGTCATAGCGACCACGTGTCCGCGGGACTGCAATGCCTTTACCAGCCGTAGCTTCTGTTCGGGTGAGACACGGGCGAAGACGGCGGTGCGGTCCACCACCTCCGGCAGTTGCTCGGCGGGCAATGCGGCCAGCTCGGCACCGGTCAGCACCCGGCTCCGGTCGGCGTGATCGAGCAACCCGAGGTCACCGGCGATCGCGGTGGCGGTTGCCGCGTGGTCACCGGTGATCATCCGCACCGAGATGCCTGCGCTGCGGCAGGCCGCCACCGCCTCCTTCGCGGCGGCGCGCGGGGGGTCGAACATCGCCTGCAACCCCGTCAGGACCAGGTGACCGGGCAGCTCTGCGGCATCGAACCCGACCGAATCGCGCGAAGCCAGCATCCCGGTCGCCAGCACCCGAAGACCCTGCCCGGCCAGGTCATCGGCCGCTTGCAGGACCGCGGCGCGGTCCAAGAACTGCACGGCGCCGGAGGCGTCCATCTGCCCGTCGCACAGGTCGAGCAGCCGTTCGACGGCGCCCTTGGCCAGGACCACGTGAGCCGACGGGTCAGCGGCGGTGGTGTCGCGGTGCAAAGTGGCCATGTAGCCACGTTCGGAGCTGAACGGGATCGTCGCCTGCCGGAGCAACATCTTGTGCACCCGCGAGGGGTCCAGTCCCGCCTTGGCGGCCACCACCAGCATCGCACCCTCGGTGGGGTCGCCGACGACGTCCCAGCGGCCGTCGCGCTCGGTGAGGGCGGCATCGTTACAGGCCGCACCCGCCAGCAACGACCACCGCAGCGCCCGGTCGATGTCCGCTGGCACCGGCGCGCCGGCTATATCCCGCAGCACACCCACCGGGATGTAGCCGGACCCACTCACCTCGAACCGGCCGTCCCGGGTCCACACGGTCCGCACCGTCATCTGGTTCTCGGTGAGGGTGCCGGTCTTGTCCGAGCAGATAACCGTGGTGCTGCCGAGTGTCTCCACCGCCGGCAGGCGCCGGATCACGGCCCGTCGTCGCGCCATCCGCGACACCCCGATGGCCAGAGTGATCGTCACTGCTGCCGGAAGCCCCTCGGGTATTGCCCCAACCGCCAGCGCGATCGCCGCGGTGAACGTCTCTACCGCATCCTGTCCGCGCAGCAGGCCGACGGCGAAGGTCGCTGCGGCAAGGCCGAGGATGCCGACGGTCAGGATCTTGCTGAAGCTGGCCAGCTTTCGGGTCAGCGGGGTGGCGAGCGTCTCCGCGGCGCCGACGAGCCGATGGATCTCACCCAGCTCCGTCACCGCACCGGTGGCGACCACGATCCCGGCTCCGCTGCCCGAGGTGACCAGTGTGCCCGAGTAGACCATGTTCCGCCGGTCGGCCACCTCGAGTGTCTCCGGGAGCACGCCGCTGTCCTTGACGACGGGCACGGATTCGCCGGTCAGGGCGGACTCGTCCAGCCGCAACTCCTCCGCGGTGATGAGCCGGATGTCGGACGGCACCCGGTCACCCGCCTCCACGAGAACGAGATCACCCGGCACCAGCTCGGCCGAAGGCACAGTCCGCTCCTGCCCGCTGCGGATCACCCGGGCGTTGGTAGTGGTCATCGACCGCAGACCTTCCAGCGCGGCCTCGGCCCTCGACTCCTGAACCATTCCCATGACCGCGTTGATCACCACTACACCGAAGATCACCGCCGAGTCGACGTACTCCTCGAGCGCGGCCGTGATCAGACCAGCCGCGAGCAGCACGTAGATCAGGGGGTGGTGGAACTGGCGCAGACCGCGGACCAGCATTCCGGCGCCCGCAGGTTCAGGCAGCACGTTCGGCCCGAAACGTGCCCGGCGCTCGGCGACCTGCTGCTCACCGAGTCCTCGGTGCTGGTCGCTCTCCAGCAGCAGTACCACCTCGTGAGCGGTGAGCCCGTGATACGCGGCCACCACCGGGGCGATGGAAGTGCCCGTGACCGACACACCTCGCGAATTCGCCATGCCCTCAGCGTCTGCGCGCCACAAGCCCGGTGACCAGGGGCGGACGTCACCCCTGTGCGGGACCTACGGCTGAACGCCCCGGCGCGGAAACCGGGCTCGGCGCTGGAGTGTCCCGCGTCAGCAGATGTATCGATCGTCCGAAATCCGAGAACAAGTGAACAGCAGGCCGGGCGGCATACGAATAGGTGAGTGGCGTTCGAGCAGCACAGTGTCGAAACAGGCGATCCCACACGATCAACAGAGGCGCCCTGTCCTACAGTGGAACGATCGGCGCAGCGATTTCGACGGGCGACTATATTGATATATATCAAAATAGTGGCGAGCCGGACACCTGGAGAGCACCCGCCCTGCCTACCGCACATCCTGATCCGAAAGGCCGCAGTTTGTGATCGCGCGTCGCCCAATCATTGTCGGAGTCGACGGCTCGCCGGCGTCGCTCGCTGCCATTCGCTGGGCCGCGGCGGTGGCTGCCCGCCGTAAGGCACCGCTGCATCTTGTGCACGCCATCGGCGTCCCGGTCCATGCCCTGCCTTTGATCGGCTCTTTGCTGTTCGACATCGGCGCATACCGGAAAATAGGTGAGGCCGCACTCGGCAACGGACGAAGCATCGTCAGTGAGTCGGATGGCTTCCCCGTGGACGTCGAGGTTCAGACCTTCCTCGATCTGCCCTCACCGGTCGCGGCTTTGGCCGCTCGGTCAGCGGCGGCCCAGTTGATCGTCATCGGCGCTCGGGGTCTGGATCCGTTGGAGCGCGTGCTGTTCGGATCGGTCGGCGTCGGGCTGATGAAGCACGCCGATTGCCCAGTGGCCGTCATTCCGGCTGTTGTCGAAACGGTGCCGCCTTCGTCTCATGTTCCGGTCCTGGTAGGGGTAGACGGGTCGCGTTGTAGCGCACGCGCGGTAGAGATTGGTTTCGATGAAGCGGCGAGTCGGAAAGTAGGGCTTGTGGCCGTGACGACATGGTCCGGTCGAAACGGTGCACCCGACGCAGTGCAGGAGCGAGCCCAGGCATTGCTCGACCAAAGCCTGGCAGCCATCACCGACAAGTACCCGGACGTTCGCGTAGATCAAGTCGTCGTAGAGGGCCGCCCAGCGCAGCGGCTGCTGGAGGCCTCCCGGTACGCGCAGTTGGTCGTACTAGGCAGTCGTGGCCGCGGCGGAGTCGCGGGCGCCGCGCTCGGCTCCGTCAGTCAAGCAGTGCTGCAAGCCAGCAGCATCCCGGTCCTCATCGCTCCATGTCGACAATGATCGCCCTCACCCACGCAGCAACCAGAGACACGTTGTGGATGCACCTGCCTCAATCGTGCGCAATCAACGACGTTCCGATGTCCCGTTCGACGAGGGAGGTGCGGGCGGTGTGCTGCAACAGCCATGCCAGTCACTCTGCAACAGCTAGCGGTCGGCAATGGTGGCAGAGCATCGTGGAACGTGCGCTGCTCAGTTGCACCGCCGAGTCCTAGTACTGCAACGGCACTCGGTTCGAGTATCGTGCCTGCGTGGTCGTGGATGTTGTTGCAGCGGAGTTGGATTCGCTGTGTGCTCGGATCGGGGGCCGGTTCACCCGGTCGGAGCCGCGGGGGCGGGTGCGGGAGTATGTGACCGGACTGGTGGCCGGGCTGGAGCGTAAGAACGGGTGGACATTGGCCGAGCGGGCCGGTGAGGTGAGTCCGGACGGGATGCAGCGGTTGTTGCGGTGGGCGGATTGGGATATCGACGGTGTCCGTGACGATGTTCGCGCCTATGTGGCCGAACGACTCGGTGGCCAGGACGCGGTACTGATCGCCGATGACACCGGGTTCCTGAAGAAGGGCGTGAAATCGGCTGGGGTGCAACGCCAGTACTCTGGCACGGCTGGGCGCACGGAGAACTGCCAGATCGGAGTATTTCTGGCGTATGCGTCTGCGCGCGGGCACGCGCTGGTGGATCGGGAGTTGTATCTGCCCGAATCATGGACCGAAGACCGTTCTCGTTGTCGGGCCGCCGGGATCCCCGATGCGGTGGAGTTCGCGACCAAGCCGCGGCTGGTGATCGCGATGCTCGCCCGGGCCTTGGCCGCGAAGGTGCCGTTTGGTTGGTTCACCGCTGATGAAGCCTATGGTGCGGTGAAGTATCTGCGGTTCTGGCTCGAACAGCACGATATCGCCCACGTGCTGGCCACCCGCCGAAACGACACCCTGGTCACGACCGGGTGGACCCAGGCACGCGCAGACGAACTCGTCGCCGCGCTCCCGGCCACGGCGTGGCAGCGGATCTCTGCCGGTGCCGGGGCACATGGGCCACGCGACTACGACTGGGCCCGTGTCCCTATCCGTGTTCTCTGGGAACCCGGGCGCGGACACTGGCTACTGGCACGACGCAGCATCTCCAACCCTGCCGAAATCGCGTACTACGTCTGCTACGGACCACGCCGGTCCACGATCGCCGATCTGGCGTGGATCGCCGGGGCTCGATGGCGCATCGAGGAGTGTTTCCAGCAGGCCAAGAACGAAGCCGGCCTCGACCACTACCAGGTCCGCAGCTGGCGGGCCTGGTATGCCCACATCACCTTGTCCATGCTCGCTCTGGCCTGGCTCACAGGATCCAAAGCCGTTGCCATAAAAGGGGAATCAGCGACCGCGATCAAGACATGATCGCCCTCACGCTACCGGAGATCCGGCGCCTGACGATCGCCCTGGCCCTACCGGCCCTACGCTGCGCCAGTACGGTCTGGGCGTGGTCGAACTGGCGACGCCGACGACAACACCAGGCCCGCCTATCCCACTACCGCCAACGGGGACACCCACTCACCTGAGTGCCGTTGCAGTACTAGCTCCGCCCGAGTGGCACCGCTGCAGCTCCGTGATCTCCCCAGAGGCGGAATACCGTCATCCCTCAGCCATCGAATCACTGAACATTCGTGAACTAGTCAAAGTCAATATTAGCTGGATGACCTTGAACCATTGACAAAAGTACCGGCATGTAGCAATGCTGAAACTGTGTCAGGGCAGCATGATCCGACTCCACGTAGCTGTAGGGACAACTACAGCAATGGCATTCGGCCGTGTATATGTGCTTCGGATCATATCCTCGGCTCCTGCGGTGTTCGCACCAACGCAGCAGCGCTTACCCACTCGATCCAACAGCGTTGCAGCACAAAGCGCTTCGCTTATCCGCATAGCTGGGCACTCCTGCCACGGAATGGTATCCAACGACCGCCTGGACACGGAGAACGTGTATGGTGAAGCCATGTACACGAAAAGTGTGCATATTTGCCGCAGTTTCGGTGTCCTTTTCCCCCTCCGGACACCAGTGCTAACCCCACAGGGGGTAGCACCAACGATCGCGCGCTGCTGTTGGTGCTGGTAGCGCACTTCTAAAGCCAAGGCTCGGTACAACCGGGCCTTATCGGCCGGATCTCCCGCAGCGAGCACCGCGCGGATATCGCCAAGGGATTCGATCAACTTCCGGATCTCGGTTTCTGTGAGCAGGTTGATCTTGGGCAGGCTCTTCAACTCGGCTTGAGCTGCCGCTTTGCCCGCCTGTGCCGCGTTCATGGCCGTGACGAGGGCTTGCGGATCGACTCCGGCCTCGATGGCGGCGAGGTGACGAGCGAGTCTGGCCTCGGCATCAGTGACGCGTTTCCGAAGGGTGCGCCGCTGAAGGTCGGTGTCATCGGTGTCTTGCGCGGCCGCGAGAGCCGCGATGGTCTTTTCGCTGTGCTCGCGATCGAACAAGCTCGCCAGCCAGCTGTCGATCGGCCCGACGACGACATCTTCGCGCAGGTTCACTGTCCGGGGATGGTCCTGCAAGACCGGACTCCCGGGGGCGATGGTCTTGGCGCGGCATCGGTAGTACACGGCGTCACGAACCAACTCCGCCTGCATCTTTCGACCACAGCCCGCGCAGCGCACGAGGCCACTCAGTAGATACGGGCGCAGACCGCTGGATGCTCTGTTGCGTTCGAGCTTGGCGCGAGTGCGGTTGCCGCCGCCTGCACGCTGGCGCCGCAGCAGTTGAGCTTCGGTGAAGGTTTCTACCGAAATGACGGGTGGATGCGCGGGGCCTTTCGAGCGAACGATGCGGTGTGTCGGTGAGCGCCGGAACCGGGTGACGTTACCGGCAGCAGCGTCGTCGGGATCGAGTAGTTCTTCGTGCTTGGTCCATCGCCCGAACACCGCGTAGCCGGTGTATCGGGGATTCTGCAGGATCGCGGCTACCGTTCCGGCCTGCCAACCGTCCTTGGCGCGATGCCGGTTCTGGTCCGGCCTGTGCGCTGACGGACACGGCACACCCTCCCGGTTCAGAGCGATGGCGATCGCCTTATCGCCGCAGCCGGCAAGATAGTCACGAAAGATCCGCTGCACCACCGGGGCTGTGCTCACATCGAGGGAAAGGATCCGCAGCTTCAACCCATCGGAGGCCCGGTTGGGGTTCGGATGCGGCGGACCGTCGACCACCACATACCCGTAGGGCGGACGACCTCCTTGGTGTCGACCTTCGTTGAGAACTTGAGCGTCCATACTCGCGCGGGTGCGCTGCTGAACATGCTGGCGCTCGGACTCGCTCAGCCCGCCGAGCATGCTCATCATCATCGAATGCGTGACATTCCGTGGGTCGAAACGCCCGCCGAGTTCCGGCACCCACACCTCCACCCCATGCGCTTGCAGTCGCGGCGCAACCAAACTGAACTGGTTACCGAACCAGCACCGAGTCCCCTCACCGACAACGATGGCCGTCCACCCTCGACCCGGATTCTTCAAGTCGGCCAGCAGCCGCGCGGCTTCCCGGCGGCGATGCCAGGGCACCGACCTCGACTGGCCGATGTCGAAGTAATCGGCAACGATCGACGCTTCGGACACGAACTTCTCCGCGTTGCCCCGCTGCCACCGATACGAGGTCTCCGGATCC
Organism: Nocardia sp. NPDC019219; assembly: GCF_040632645.1. Taxonomy (NCBI): domain Bacteria; kingdom Bacillati; phylum Actinomycetota; class Actinomycetes; order Mycobacteriales; family Nocardiaceae; genus Nocardia; species Nocardia sp. NPDC019219. The sequence continues at coordinate 434,098 of NZ_JBEYCG010000005.1, forward strand.
TGATTGTCCTCGGTCGAGCAGCGCCCATAGAACGCGAACCGTTGATCACCGGCGCTTTCGACGGTTTCGGGGACCAGTCCCAGCAGTTCGTCGAGGACGGCCCATTCGTTGGGTTCGGTCGGCATCGTCGTCCCTCTCGCCGGAGTGTTCGCGGGAATGTCGAAGCAGAAGCGCAAGCAGTGCCCTGGCCGCGTCGTCGGTCAGCGCGGGTGGGCTGTCGGGGCAAACCACTCCGATGATGCCAGGCTCATCGCCTTCTCTGTTAACCCCCCGATTGCTCGTCTCAGCAGACATGCTGTGCCCCCGCGCTTTCAACGTTCAGTACTGGACTGAAGCTGGCGGAATGCGCGGGGTCGGCTCGGAAGCCTCCACGCATGTCCGCAAAAAGGATGTGCGGACCAGCCCCAGCAGCGCACAAGCGTGCACCGGAAACCGATGCCAGCCGATCGAGCGCGAAAAACTCTGTTCTGCAGGTTATTACGGAAGGAAGCCGACGTTGCGACCGAACTTCGTCTCCATGGCTGCGATGCGCGCCCGGATAGTTTGAACGAGCATCGATATCACCACCGGCCGGTGGCGAGCCTACGAACTCGCTGCACACTCCGCTGAAGGTGATGCCAGCTACACCTGAAAGCGTGTCGAGTTCCGCGCCAGCCCTTGCGATTCGGTAGACCGCAACCCGCGACTGCATGGTCGTACTCAGAACTCGCTTGGTCGGCAAGAAACAAGGCCAGCTTGGTAGCACGTGCGCGGAAAGCGATGAACCAGGCATGGACATGCCAGTCTCCTGACCACCTGTCCGCCGATTCTCCCGCACCCAGGTTACCGGAACGACGCTTCGCCGGGCGCCCATCGCGCCAACCGACCCGGGCGGGATCCCATGCTATTCGGGTTGGGCAGGTCCCCATGGTGCCCATTGGCGTAAGGTGATTTCTCTGGGGACCGGGCGGCTGGCAGCTGATTGGTTGAGTTGTTTGTGCAGCTCAGCGGCTTTGGGTGGGACGTTAGCAAACAGCGACAGGTGTCGTGCAGGGATTCGGCGGGTCAGGCCGGTGGGCGGGGCTGCGGGAGGAGTTGGGTGAGGAGTTCCTCTACGCGGGTGCGGATTTCGTCGCGGATGGCGCGGACGGTGTGGAGGTCTTTGCCCGCGGGGTCGTCGAGTTTCCAGTCGCGGTAGTCGACGCCGGGGAAGTAGGGGCAGGCGTCGCCGCAGCCCATGGTGATGACCACGGTGGAGGACTCGACGGTGTCGGGGGTGAGGATCGTCGGGGCCTGGGTGGTGATGTCGATGCCGATTTCTCGCATGGCTTCGATCGCGGTGGGGTTGAGTTGCTCGGCGGGTGCGGAGCCGGCGGAGCGGACTTCCACGGCGTCGCCGGCGAGGTGAGTGAGGAAGGCTTGGGCCATTTGTGAGCGTCCGGCGTTGTGGACGCAGACGAACAGCACGCTGGGTGTGGGCGGCATTGCTGGAGAGGGCCTTTCAGTCGGTGACGGTCGGCGTGGTGATGGTGTCGTGGGGGACGACAGCGTTGTCGGCACCGGCCGCGGTCGCGGTGGTCGGATAGAGGGCGGCGATCAGCGCCAGGCCCAGGAGCGCGCCGAGGATTTGGGCGGTGATGAATCCCGGCGCGGAGGTGGGGGCGATTCCGGCGAAGGTGTCGGTGAACACGCGTCCGATGGTGACGGCGGGGTTGGCGAAGGAGGTGGAGCTGGTGAACCAGTAGGCCGCCCCGATGTAGGCGGCGACTGCCGCGGCCGAGAGCGCGGCGCGGCCGGATCGGGCGAGGGCGAAGACGACCGCGATGAGTCCGGCGGTGGCGACGACTTCGCCGAGCAGGTGGCCGCTGGTGAGGCGGTGGTGGGTGGAGATCTGTAGCGCGGGTTGGTCGAACATGGCGTGGGCGAGGGCCGCGCCGAGAACGGCGCCGATGGTTTGGGCGGTGAGGTAGCCGCCGAGGTCCCGGCCGGTCAGTCCGGTGCGGTGGCGGCGGCCCAGCAGCCAGTCGGCGGCTGAGACGGCGGGGTTGAAGTGCGCGCCGGAGACGGGTCCGAAGACCAGGATCAGCACCGCGAGCCCGAACACGGTCGCGGTGGAGTTCTCCAGCAGCTGCAATCCGGCATCCCCCGGCGAAAGCTGTTGGGCGGCGATGCCGGAACCGACTACGACGGTGACCAGCAGCGCGGTGCCGACGAACTCCGCCAGCAGCCGCCGCGCCCGGTCGGTCATCGGGTGACCGCCGCGGGGGCGGTGCTGTCGAGCAGCTCGGCCAGCTGACGTAGAGCGGCGGGTTCGATGCGGTAGTAGACCCACGACCCGCGCCGCTCACTGCTGAGCAACCCGGCTTCACGCAGGACTTTCAGGTGGTGGGAAATGGTGGGTTGGCCGACGTCGAAGCCTGCGGAGATGTCGCAGACGCAAGCTTCCTGTCCGGCGTGGCCGGCGATCACCGACAGCAGCCGCAACCGCACCGGGTCCGACAATGCCTTGAAGACGCCGGCCAGCTCGGCGGCGGCCTCGGCGGTCAACGGTTGGCGGACCAGGGGCGTGACCTCACACGACGGTGAGGGCACGCCGATCAACGATAACTCCCGTTTCGACATCTATCGATATTGATGGGTGTCGAAACAGGAGGCAAGCGAACACCTGGTGAACTCGTCGGCGACAGCCGCGCCCTAGTCAGCTGCAGCAGGTGGCGCCGGAGGCGATCGCTTCCTTCTTTGTCGCGGGGGTGCAGCACGCGCCCTCGGCCGCGGCTTCGGCGGCGGTGCCGCAGCATGCCTGGACCGCGTCGGAGGAGGTCGGTTCGGGTGCGGTGCCGAAGGTTTCGCTGTCGGCCAGGACGGTGTAGACCTCCCAGCGCTCGTCATCCGGTGCGGTGACCCAGACCTTGTCCTGGGTGGCGAAGCAGCAGGTTGTGGCGATCTGTTCTTCGGTGAACAATCCGGCTGCCGACAGGCGGGCGATCTCGGCGTGCACGTTCTCGGAGGTTTCGACTTCGACGCCGAGGTGGTTGACGCTGCCGCCGTGGCCGGGATTCTCGATCAGGACCAGTTTCAGGGGCGGTTCGGTGACGGCGAAGTTGGCGTAACCGGGCTTGCGTTTGGCGGGCTCGGTGGCGAACAGGGTCGAGTAGAACCACACGGCTCGGTCGATGTCGTCGACGTTGAGGGCGAGTTGGATGCGGGACATGACTACCTCCACTTGTGTGACATATATCGAAGAACCGGTTCGGTGCCGAGTCTGCCACCTTTTCGACATATGTCAATACAGTCGGTAGAGTCGATCGCATGCCCAAGACGCTGCCCGTGATCGATATGTCCGCCCCGGTGTGCTGCGCGCCGGTCGCGGCGGGGCCGGTCGACGACGCCGCCGCGCTCGAAGTGGCGCTGCGGTTGAAGGCGATCGCCGACCCGGTGCGGGTGAAGTTGCTGTCCCTGCTGCTGACCAGCGTCGCCGGCGAGGAGAACGGCGGCGACCTCGCCACGGCGGTCGGACTGTCGGAGTCGACGGTCAGCCATCACCTCGGCCAGTTGCGCAAGGCCGGTCTCGTGGAGTCCGAACGGCGCGGCATGAACACCTTCCACCGCGCTCGCCGGGACGCGTTGGCGGCGTTGTGTGTCGTCCTCGACCCCAACTGCTGCCGCTGAACGACAAGTGCGGCCCGCCACGGTGAGCGAGGCGTCGGGGCGAGTCGCACCGTTGATCGGGTCAGCCTTGCGCTTCGGCGGTTTTGGCGAACAACTCCAGCAGGGTGCCCCACCCGCCGCCTTGTTCGGCGATGGTGTCGCGGATGGCTTTGCCCTCCACGAGGCGGTCGAGGTAGCGGTGTTCGAGTTCGACGTTGGTGTGGTTGGGTCCTTCGGCGGTGAAGCGGATTTCGATTTCGCTGGCGTGGTCGGGGTCGGGGTCGTACTGCCAGTGGCCGTTGATCTGCCAGGTCACCACGAGACGCTGGGGTGGTTCCCAGGCGAGTACGCGGCCCCAGTCGCATTCGGTGCCGTCGACGCCGCGCTCGTACCAGCGGCCGCCGACGCCGGGCTCGAGGATCGCGTCGGCCATTTCGGTTTGTCCGATGTGGTAGGCGGCCGGCCACCAGCTGCCGAAGGATTCGGTGAAGAAGGCGAATGCTTTCTCGATTGGCATCGCGACACTGGCTTTGCCTTGCAGGGTGGGAAGGGTCGTGGTCATGAGCTCTCCTGTTCGGGGTCGGCCGCGGCGTCCGCGGCCTTCTGAAAACTGGTCAGCGCGTCGTCCCAGATCCGCTGGAAGTACGCTTGGATCGCGGCGAGTCCGTCCGGATTGATCCGGTAGATGCGCCGCGTGCCCTGCGGTGTGGCCACCACCAGTCCCCCGTCTTTGAGCACCCGTAGGTGTTGGGAAACGGCCTGGCGGGTGATCGGCAACGATTCCGCCAGTTCACCGACCGACGACGGCCGCCGGGCGAGTCGTTCGAAGATCGCCTGCCGCATGGGGTCGCCGAGGATCGCCAGATCCGTGTCTCTGAAAGCAGCCACGTACGTAAGCGTGCGCTTTCAAATACTGTTCCGCAAGGGTTGCGAGGCGGATTTTTACGGGGTTTCCCGGTCGGTGATCCAGCGCGCGGCCAGGAGCCCGGAGGCGGCGGTGAGGACAGCGGCCGCGACGACGGTGGCTTCGAGGCCGAGCCAGTCGGCGAGGATGCCGGCGATGAGGGCGCCTGCGGCGTAGCCGATATCGCGCCAGAACCGGTAGGTGCCCAGGGCGTTGGCGCGCCAGCTGGGGTGGGCGTGGTCGGAGACCGCGGCGATGAGAGCGGGGTAGACCATGGCGGTGCCGACGCCGAGGGCGATGGCCGACACGACCCCCGCCAGCAAGGGCCGCCCGAGGAGTGCGAGGGCGGCGAGGAAGCCGGCGGCTTGGACGAGCATGCCGGTGACGATGAGGGGTTTGCGGCCGATGCGGTCGGCGAGGTGGCCGGTGGGAATTTGGCCGATGCCCCACAGCAGGGGGTAGAGGCCTTTGATGAGTCCGATCGCGGCGATCCCGAGGCCGTGGTTGGTGAACATCAGGGGGAACACGCCCCAGGTGAGGCCGTCGTTGAGGTTGTTGACCAGCCCGGCTTGGCTGGCGCCACGCAGCGACGGCTCACGCCAGCTGGTGCGGGCGAAGACCACCCGCAGTGTCGAATCCCGCGCCGTGGGTGGGGGTTTGGGGTGGTTGGCCAATTCCAGGGCGACGTGTTCGGCGGTGTCGCCGACCACGATCGACAGGGCCAGCCCGGCGGCGACGAACACGACGCCGATCAGTTCCGGTACGGGGCGCAGCCCGTAGCTGGTGGCGAGGTAGCCGGTGAGCAGGGCGGTGGCGCCGACGGCGACGTAGCCGGCGGCTTCGTTGAGGCCGGTGGCCAGGCCGCGGCGGGTGGGGCCGACGAGGTCGATTTTCATGTTGACCGTCATCGACCAGGTCAGTCCCTGGTTGAGGCCCAGCAGCACGTTGGCGGCCACGATCCAGCCCCACGACGGCGCCCAGGCCAGCACGAACGGCACGGGGATCCCGATCAGCCATCCCGCGATCAGCAGTTGCTTGCGGCGAAAGCGCACGGTCAACGCTCCGGCGGCGAGGTTGGTCAGTGCCTTGGTGACGCCGAAGGCGATGATGAAGGAGAACACCGCCAGATCGCTGGTCAGCCCGAAGGTTTCGGCGCCGATGAGTGGCACGGTGGTGCGTTCGAGCCCGACCAGCCCACCGACGCACATGTTCACGATCACCAGCAGCGTGAACGGCAGCCAGTTCTCCCGCAAGCCCAGCCGCACCGGCCGGGTTCGCGTGACGACGGCGTTCATCGCCGGATACCCGCGGCCGAGTCGGTGAGCCGCTCACCGGCCGCGGCGGCGTATTCGGCGGGGCCGCCGTCGAGGACGACGAGATCGGTGCGTCCGGCGCGTTCGAGCAAGCTGGCCGCGGTCATCGCCCGCTCCCCGTGTCCGCAGGCGACCACCGCACCGGCCGGGGCGTCGGCGGCGCGAGCGGGAAGGTCGGCCAGTTCGATGTGCACCGCGCCGGGCACGTGCCCGGCGGCGAACTCGCCAGCCTGCCGGATATCCAGGAACGGGCGGCCCACCGCCCGGCCCGGGGGCAGGAACGCGACGCTGCGCTGCTGCCCGCCCTCAGCGGCCCACGCGGCCATACCGCCGGTGAGGCGCCCGGCGAGGCGTTCGTAACCGATCTTGTAGGCTTGCCACACGATTTCGCTCAGATCCTGGCCTTCGTCGGTGATGAACACCAGCGGCACATCCTCGGGCAGCAGCCAGCCCAGCCAGGACGCGAACTGGCCACGCAACGGGATCGAGATCGCGCCGGGAATGTGCCCCGCCGCGTACTGCGCGGGCGGGCGCGCATCCACGACCACCGCACCCTCGGCCAGCAACGACCGCACCCGCGCCGCCGTCAACCCCGCCAGGATCGGTTCGGCGGAGATGACCGCGGGCCCGGCGCGGTTGACCGCGCCCAGCCGATCGAAGTAGGCGGGATACGAGCCGAGACTGTCGATCAGGTGGCGCACAAAACTGTCCTCATCGGGTGCCGCCAGCAGCGGGTTCGCGCGTTTCTGCGCGCCGATGGTGGAGACGCGCTCGGTCCCGGGCGGGGCCGAGCAGAACGATCCCGCGCCGTGGGTAGGCCACACCGCCACCTCGTCGGGCAGGCTGATCAGCCGGTGCAGCGACCGGTATTGGGCGCGGGCCAGCTCCTCGGTGCGGTGCGCGCCGAGCAGATCGGTGCGGGCGGCGGAATTCACGATCAGCGACCCACCGGTGAACACACCCACCTCGCGGTCGCCGTCCAGCAGCAGGAACGACAGATGCTCATCGGTGTGCCCCGGGGTCGACACCGCCCGCAACCGCAACCCGCCGAGATCGACCTCGTCACCGTCACCGAGTCCGTTGTGGGCGAAGCGGCGCATCCCCGCGGCCGAGGCCAGCACCGTGGCGCCGTCGTCGTGTCCGAGTTGTACTGCGCCGGAGACGAAATCGGCGTGCAGGTGGGTTTCGGCGGCGAACGCCACCCGCAGACCGCGCCGATCCGCCGCCGCCCGCAGTGCGCGCAGGTCACGGGCGGCGTCCACCGCCAGAGCGCGGCCTTGGCCAAGATCGACGAGGTAGGCACTGTTTCCCAGGCCCGCGTCCACGAGCGGGATCAACTGGTCATCGGCGAAGCTCACGGGTTTCCTCCACGATCCGGGCAAGGGTGACCGAGCTCCCTGCCATCAGCTACAATATTCCATAGATTATTGGAGGATGGAATGGTGGAGCACAACCCGACCGAGAAGAAGACCCGCCTATATGAGGCGTTCGCTGCCAGCGGCAAAGCCCTGGCCAGCGGCAAACGCCTCGAGTTGCTGGATCTGCTGGCCCAGGGCGAGCGCACCGTGGATGCGCTGGCCACCGCGGCGGGACTGAACCTGACGACCGCTTCCGCCCATCTGCAGACGCTCAAGCAGTCCGGGTTCGTCACCACCCGCCGCGACGGCGTGCGCATCCACTACCGGCTGGCCGGAGACGACGTCGCGCAGCTGTTCGCACTCCTGCGCAAAGTCGCCGAAAACCACCAACCCGCCGCCTCCTCCGCCATCGAGGACTACCTCGGCCCCGGCGACACCCCCGAACTCGGCCGCGACGAACTCCAGGCCCGCACCGCAGCAGGTGAGCTGGTCGTGCTCGACGTGCGGCCACTGCCGGAATACCTCGCCGGCCACATCCCCGGCGCCGTCAGCATCCCGGTCGAAGAACTCCCCGACCGCATCACCGAACTGCCCGAAAACACCGAGATCGTCGTCTACTGCCGCGGCGAATACTGCGTGCTCGCCTACCAAGCCGTCCGACTGCTCACCGCCCACGGCCGCCGCGCCATCCGCCTCAACGACGGCATGCTCGAATGGCGCCTGGCCGAACTGCCCATCGAAGCCGCGATTCCGGCATGACCCCCCGCATCCGACCGGCCCACACCGCCCCAGCGCATCGACCGTCGGAGGGTCGATCGGTTCTTCGATCCTTCCTCCTCGATATTCCGCTCTTCGGGTTGCATCCTGTACCTGGGTACAGGTTTACCGTGGCGTCATGACGATGATTACGCCTTCTTCCGGGGACTGGGTGCCGGACTCATGCACGCTGCCCACCGCCGAACAGCCGGTGCGGGTGGCGGAGTTCGACCGGTTCTTCGCCGAGTCGGTGCGGCGCACCGATCGCCCGGCGCGCACGCGACTGGAGCTGCTGCTGAATGCCGACGCCGCGGCCGCCGGCCGGGAGCTGGCCGCCCATGAGTCCGGGTGCTGCTCGTTGTTCGCCTTCACCTTCGAGGCCGCCGACACTGGTCCGGTGATGCGCATCGAGGTCCCCGGCAGCCAGGTCGAAGTCCTCGACGCGCTGGCGGCGCGGGTGGACGCCGCGATCGGCGGGGATCGACGTTGACTGGGTTTCCCACGAGCCAGCTGGCCGCGGCTGCCGGAGTGAACACCCAGACGCTGCGCTACTACGAACGCCGCGGGCTGCTCGCAGAACCGGACCGCTCGCTGGGCGGGCATCGGCTGTATCCGGAGCAGGCGTTGACAGTGCTGCGGGTGATCAAGGCCGCCCAGCGGCTCGGGTTCACCCTCGACGAGGTCGCCGACCTGCTCGCGCTCACCCGCTTCGGGCGCAGCCGTCGCGCTGATGCCGGGCTGCAGGCCCGCGGGGCGGCGAAGCTGGCGCAGGTCGACGCGAAGCTCGCCGAGCTGACCGCGGTGCGCGACACCCTGCGCGCGGCGCTTGCGTCCGGATGCGACGATCTGCTCGCCTGCAGTGAAAGCCCATGCTGCCCGGTGCCATTCACCGACGAGCACCGCAGCGGCACAGCCGTGGGAGGCGACTGTGGCTGCTGATGACCCCACCACTTCCAGGCGCTGGTGGGGGTCGATCGGGTTAGGCGCATTGGTCTGTCTCGGATGCTGTCTAGCGCCGGTCCTGCTCGCGGCCGGCGTTCTCGGCGGTGGGATCACCTCGGTGAGCTTGTCGTGGCTGCAACCGCTCGGTTTCGTCCTGCTGGCCATCGGAGCCGCCGGGCTGATCTGGTCGGGCTCCCGCGGCAAGAAGTGCACCGGCGGCACCGACCCAGCCTCGGCCTGCGTGGGTTCCGGCTGCGGCTGCGCCGCCGCCACGTCGTGAACCCGGGTTCGCAGGCTCGGTGGTCATGACCGTGTTGCGTTCGATCCTGCTGTTCGTCCTGGCCGCCTTCGCCGAGATCGGGGGCGCGTGGCTGGTGTGGCAAGGGGTGCGCGAGCACCGTGGGTGGGCATGGATCGGCGCCGGCGTCATCGCACTGGGCCTGTACGGGTTCGTCGCCACCTTCCAACCCGATGCCCACTTCGGGCGCATCCTCGCCGCCTACGGCGGGGTGTTCGTCGCGGGCTCGCTGGCCTGGGGCATGGCTTTGGACGGATTCCGGCCCGATCGGTGGGATGTGAGCGGGGCGGCGATCTGCCTGCTCGGCGTCGCGGTCATCATGTACGCCCCTCGCAGCGCCTGAGCTGAGCCGCCAGCCCGAAGCAGGCGGAAGGTGGGCCGGGACCGACTGGACAGCACGCAAGGCGAATCGCCGGTGTCTGCCCAGTCGCTGTGTGCGGATCACATCATCGGCATATTCGGGAAAATCATGTTCCACACGCCGCGCGCCATGTCCATGATCTGCATCCACATCGGTGACATCATCACCGCCCTCACCTCCTCACACTCATCGCCGGACAGACACTGCCCACTTAGAAATCACGACGATCCCCGGCTACTCGTTCAATGGTTCACTAATTTCTGAATACAGATTACTGTGTACTATTTAGGTATGGAGACGACCGCGGTACTGCACATCGACGCGCTGGCCCGGTTCGGGCACGCGCTGTCGGACCCGACCCGCACCCAGATCCTGTTGCACCTGCGCCGGGCACCGGGGTATCCCTCGCAGCTGGCCGAGCAGATCGGGGTCTCGCGCCAGATCCTGTCCAACCATCTCGCATGCCTGCGCGGTTGCGGGCTGGTGGTCGCGGTGTCCGAAGGCCGCCGCGCCCGCTACGAGCTGGCCGACGCGCGCATCGCGGCCGCGCTGGATGACCTGCTGGGGCTGGTGCTGGCGGTGGATCCGGCCTGCTGCCCGGCGGCCGAGATCGAGGGCTGCTGCTGATGGCCTCGCTCGGTATGCCCTCGCTGCCGTCGGCGGTCGCGCTCGGCCCGAGCCCCGACCGCAAAGCGGTGCTGGCTCGGCGGATCCGCTGGCTGGTCACGGGCACGATCTCCTACAACGTGATCGAGGCCGCCGTCGCCCTGACCGAGGGCGCTCGGGTGTCCTCGACGGCGCTGATCGGGTTCGGGCTGGATTCGGTGATCGAGGTGTCCTCTGCGGCCGCGGTGGCCTGGCAGTTCGCCGGACGCGATCCCGAGGCACGGGAGAAGATCGCGCTGCGAGTCATCGCATTCTCGTTCTTCGCTCTCGCCACCTACGTCACCGTCGAGTCGGTTCGCGGCCTGCTCGGCATCGGCGAGGCCGAGCACTCGATGATCGGCATCGCGTTGGCCGCGGTCAGTTTGGTTGTGATGCCGGTGCTCTCGGCCGCGCAACGCCGGGCCGGGCGTGAACTCGGCTCGGCCTCCGCGGTGGCCGATTCCAAACAGACCCTGCTGTGCACCTACCTGTCGGCGGTCCTGCTGATCGGGCTGTTGCTCAACAGCATGTTCGGCTGGTCGTGGGCCGACCCCATCGCCGCGCTGGTCATCGCCGCCATCGCGGTGCGTGAAGGCCTCAACGCCTGGAAAGGCGCCACCTGCTGCCCCGCGCCGACCGCACGCGTCACCACCGACCGCAGCACCGGGCACGACGGCGACTGCTGCGACTGACCATCCCGAATCCGGCGAAAGGGCCTGCCATGCCACGAATCCCGCACGCAGCCCGTCTCCGCTATCAGCAGGAGATGGCGGCCGCGAAGTCCGCCCCCGCCGATGATCAGCGGTGGGCTCATCTCGAGCGGGCGCACATCCTGTCCCAGCCCGACCCGTGGCTGCACACCCGCAACCACCTCGCGATGCTCGCGCTGGCCGTGCGGCAGCGCGACCGCCGCGAAGCCCTCGGCCAGGTCATTCGCATCATCGCCGCCGCCCCCGCCTCACTGGCCGGGCGCTACCCCGAAGGCAACGCCGGCCGCGCCAACGTCAGCCTGCGTCAACCCATGCCCACCCCACCCGACCTCGCCGCGCTGCTGCATCCGGCCACGACCTGACCAGTCCACAGGCCTCAGCGTTATACGGGGCCTGCGGTGGTGGTGTCGGGTTTGCTTGCCAGCACACGGAACACGACACCCACCACGGCCGGTGCGGCGGAAGCGCTCAACTGCCGTCCGTGGCATCGCGCCGATGTCGCTTCCATGCCGTCTGCCACGGCCCGAACTCCTGCGGCAGGCTCCGCCGCGGCGAACTCGTGCGCAACCGGTACAGCATCCCCTCCATTACCAGCCGGTTGTTGGCGAAGTTACGACCCACTCACACTTCGGATTTGGCAACAGCAACTCCCAACTACTTGTCCGTCAACTCCCGATACCGATCAACCACCAGCCTCGACAGAGCGGACATGATGCACCACCGAGTATTCCGAACACCCTGTTCGGTCGATGGGGAGACATAACCTAGTTTGCGGAATCGCCGCCTGGTTCGGAGGGAGCGTCGTAGACCAGGGTGTATCGCCAGAACAGGCGACGCCGGATCCGGACGCCGGGCAGCTCCAGCGCCGCAGCGGCCCGGATGTCGGCCAGGGTCTCCCTCGGATCCGCGGTGGGGCCGTCATGTGCGGGGGCAGCGTATCGGCGCGGGCGGGTGCTTGATCATTCCCATCACGGGGTTCGCGACCATCGCAGGTAAATCGGCGAGCATGTCGACGAGTCCCGCCCCGCGGTAGCAGCCCACGACCACGAGTCGCCCACCCGGGACCAGACAGTCGCGCAACTCGCGCAAGGTCGGCACCAAAGGCAGGTGATGCAGGACGGCGACGAGGATAACGGCGTCTCAACGCCGCTGGTGATCGCGTCCGGCGAAGTCAGCTTCGACGATGGTCACCGCAGGGTCGTCGGCGAAGCGCTGCGCCGCCACGCGAACAGTTGCGGGTTCGGGTTCGAGCGCGCTGACAGTAGTGGCGCTGTCGCGAAGCCGGGCGACGAGGTTGCCTGTGCCGCATCCGACGTCGAGCACATCACGCGCTCCTGACGCTGCCACCTGGGCCCCGACCCACCGGCTGTAGTGGTCGTTGTGGCTCCACGGATGGCGCTGATTGAACCGGTCGAGTCGAGACAGCAGCACCCCCGCATTCTCCCGACCGCCGAAGATGCCCGGAAAACCACCACCGCCTGTCCCCGCGGCCGGAGCCACGCCGATCTGCACCACACTCAGCTCGACATGAACACGGAAATCTGCCCGCCACAAACCGAAGACCCGAGAACTACATCCGAACTCCGCAATGACCCACGAACACCAGCCTCGACCACCGCACTCCACCTCCCAACAGACACCTCGACTAGCACACCCACCACCGCTCGCTCTGCCCGCCATCTCAAGCACACCTCTTTCATCTAGGATAACGATTTGATAACGACCATGTATTTCATCGAATTCCACGCAAAATCAGACACGGAAACCCTTGGCAAGGATCGCGAAATGTGTGCTTGATAGATGTATGACCGCGACGATTCATAAAGTTGTGGAAGGCAATGGCTATCAGTACTATCTGCGAAATGTGGCTGCGCACGATGCCAGCTCGCGTGGCCGTTCCAGCCTGGCTGACTATTACTCCGCGCATGGCGAGGCACCTGGAGTCTGGCATGGCACCGGCTTGATCGCTCTCGACATCACCCCAGGCGATGAAGTGACCGAGGAACAGATGAGATCCCTGTTCGGTTTGGGTCGTCACCCGAACGCCGACCTGATCGAAACCGAGGTCTACGACGAGCAGATCCGGCTGGGTGCCAAGCACAAGGATGCCGCGCGAGCGGCGGACAAAGCCTCACGGTTGGGCAATCCGTATCGCGTTTATCGCGAGGTTTCCGAGTTCCGAAAACGATGCGCGGACGTATTCGAGACACACAATATCTCACGCGGATCAGATCCGCATGACGCTATTCCTGATGTCGAACGGGCACGCATGCGCACTGCGGTGGCGACAAAAATGTTCACCGAAGAATACGGTCGCGCACCGATAGATGCGCGCGAGTTGTCCGGCTGGGTGGCGAAGAACTCACGCCCGAACACCGCCGCGGTGGCAGGTTTCGACATCACATTCTCACCGGTGAAGTCGGTGTCGGTGCTGTGGGCGCTCGCGCCTCGCAGCGTTGCGGAGAAGATCGAGGCCGCCCACAACGCCGCGATCGACGACGCCCTGGCGTGGATGGAACAGCACGCGGTCGTCACCCGTCTGGGTCGTAACGGTGTTCGGCAGGTAGATGTCGAGGGCATCGTGGCCGCCCGGTTCACCCACCGCGATTCCCGTGCCGGCGACCCGGACCTGCACACCCACGTGCTGGTCGCCAACCGGGTCGCCACGTTGGATGGACGTTGGCGCACCCTCTATGGCGCCGCGATCTATCAGTCCGTGGTGACCGTCTCGGAGATCTACAACACTCGTTTGGAGCACCACCTCGAGGATCTCGTCGGTGTGCGGTTCATTGAACGCACGGTGAGCGACCAGGCTAAGCGTCCGATTCGGGAAATTGACGGCGTCTCAGCATCGTTGATCGAGGCGTGGTCGCGGCGGGAAGCCGACATCAAACTGCGGTCGGGCAAACTCGCGGCGGACTTCCAGCAGCGGTTCGGGCGCGAACCCACCCCCGGTGAAATGTACGACCTGGCGCAGCAGGCCACGCTCGAAACACGCCCCGCCAAGCACGCCTTGCGGTCTCTGGCCGAACAACGCGCCAGCTGGCGGGCCGAGGCGCTGTCGCTGCTCGGTGGCCGGGACACCGTGTCGCGGATGATCACAGCGGCACTGAATCCTGGACAGACGCTGCGGGTTACACCATCACCGCAGTGGATCGCCCGTGCGGCCGAGCAGGTGTTGGAGGTGGTTTCGGAGCATCGCTCGACGTGGCGGGCCACCAACGTGCGCGCCGAAACCGAACGACAGTTGCGCGGCAAGGTCACGGGCAGAGAATGGGAACGGGTCACCACAGCCGTCGTTGCCGAGGCGTTGTCGCCTGCGCGGTCGATCGCGCGCGGGGACCCCGACCAGGCCGACGAGCCCGAATTGTCCACGGTTCCGCAGGTGCTGCGCCGCCGCGACGACACCAGCGTCTACGCGAATCCGGCAGCACAGCTCTACACTTCGGCGCGCGTGTTGTCGGTGGAGCGGCGGCTGATCGAGCTGTCGGTCCAGCCCGGCGGACGGCAACTGCCACCAGAAGCAGTCCACGCCGCCGTCCACAGCTTCAACACCACCCACCCGGACCGGCCGTTGAATACCGGGCAGGTCGGTGTCATCGGAGGCTTCGCCACCTTCGGCTTGCGCGTGCATACTGCCAACGCCCCGGCCGGATCAGGCAAGACCACTGCAATGTGCGTGCTCACCGACGCGTGGCACACCAGCGGCGGGAACGTCCTCGGCCTCGCTCCCACCGCATCGGCTGCGGCAGTGCTGGGGAGGTCGATCGGCGCCCGCGTGGAGACCGTCGACAAGCTCCTCTACGTCTTGAACCAGCACACTCCGGGCGCGGACAGCCCCGAGTTCGAACCACCCCCGCTGCCGGATTGGGTGCGTGAGATCGGCTCGGAAACGTTAGTGATCATCGATGAGCACGTCAGGATCAGCAACATCAAACGCCTACGACTGCTCGAGTTCTTAACCGAGCGCGGGGCGACGATCCGCTGCATCGGCGACGACCAGCAGCTGCCCGCGATCGAAACCGGCGGCGCCGACACCGACATGCGAGTCGCCGCAGCCGACCACACGATGACCCTCACGAACGTCGTGCGGTTCGCCTCGCCGGCCGAAGGGACCGCCAGCTTGCAGCTGCGCGACGGCGACCCGGCCGCGTTGGGTTGGTATCTGGACAACGGCCGTGTGCATGCCGGTCACCACGGTGCCACCCACGAGGACGCCTACACCGCGTGGATGAGCGACCATCTCTCCGGCCGTGACGGCGTCATGCTGGCGGCCACGCACGAGGTGGTGAGCGCGTTGAACATTCGCGCACGAGACGACCGGATCGCACGGGCCGGGGGCGTAGTCGGCGGCGAGTGTGTGCTCGCCGACGGCCTGACCGCCTCTGTCGGCGACACGATCCGCAGTCGCCGAAACAATCCACGACTGCGTCTCGGCGACCACGATTGGGTGCGCAACGGCTACGTCTGGACCATCACCGCCATCCACAACGACGGCAGCATCATCGCCACACACCGCCACTCCCGCGACGAAGATTCCGGCGGGAGTGTGCGCTTTCCTTCGGATTATGTGCGCGCGCATGTGCGTCTCGGGTATGCCGCGACGATCGATTCCGCGCAAGGAATCACCGCCGACACCTGCCATGTCGCGCTCACAGGAGGCGAATCGCGCCAGCAGTTGTATGTCGCGATGACTCGTGGTGTCCATGGCAACCACCTCTACATCCCGACCGCATCGGACGGCAGCGAAGCCTCCTTTTGGAGCGAACCCGCCGTCGTTCCACGCACCGCAGTCGAGGTTCTGGTGTCCATCCTCGAGCGCGATAGTGCACAGAAGTCCGCGCACGTGCAGCTGCGTGATGCGCTCGATCCGCACACCCGGATCGGGCGTGCCCTCGATATCTACCTCGACGCGATCGGGGTCGCAGCCGAAGAAGCGCTCGGTCCGGCCGGACTGGACCGCATCGACACTGCGGCCGAAAACCTGCGCCCGCATCTCACCGACAGCCCCGCCTACCCTCTCCTGCGCCAACACCTCGCGTTCGTCGCGATGACCGGACGCGACCCCATCACCGCCCTACACACCGCGGCCGCCGCGCGCGAACTCGACACCGCCCACGACCCCGCAGCCGTCCTCGACTGGCGCCTCGACCCGTCCGGCACACACTCCACCGGCACCGGTCCCTTGCCCTGGACCCGCGGACTACCCCACACGCTCGACGACCATCCCCTCACCAAAGAACTGCGAGCCCGCCACCGCATCGTCGCCGACCTCGCCGAACAGATCCGCGACGACACCGGCAACTGGACACCCGCCACCGCACCCCACTGGGCGCGCGCACTGTTGGATGTCGACCCGCAGCTGGTGGCCGACCTAGCCGTGTGGCGAGCCGGTCTCCACATCCCCGACCACGACCTACGACCCACCGGTCCACACCGCTACGCCACCATAGAACACGAGCATCAGCAGAGGCTTGACCGCCGTGTCACAAGCGCTTTGGGGGGCCGTAATCTGCCGGTCAAAAAGTGGGCGCCCGTCGTCCAACACCTCAACCCACGCATCACCACCGACCCCTACTGGCCCACCCTCGCCGCCAAACTCGAGACCGCACACGAAAGCGGAATCGACGTCATGGGCCTGCTCACCGACGCCGCGAACCAACATTCCCTCCCCGACGAGATGCCCGCCGCCGCGCTGTGGTCACGCGTGCAACTCCAAACACCCACCTCCGACAACGGCGTCATCCACCATCAGCCATCGGACGACGACGCCAAGAACTCACTGTCCTCAGAGCTGACAGGGCAGGCGGAGAGCAACCCCCTGATGCTGCTGACCGACGAGGAACTCGATCAGCACATCAGCGAACTCCACCAGCAACTTGCGCTCGTCGACACGGATGCGTTCATCTTCAGCCCTGCCACGTACCGGCACGAAGAGCCCGATCCCGAAGACACCGCCCGCCGCCACCGCGCCGCGCAGGAGGCGATCCGCAACGCCCAACACGCCGACCACCAGCTCGAGGCGGCGGTCGAAGCCGCTGGCACCGCAGCGACCGAATTACACAATGCCCGAGACGAACTCGCCGCGACTCCCCGCTACCGCCGCGGCCACCGCCGCCAGCTACAAGCCCGCATCGACACACTGATCGTCGAACGCAACATTCGCGACCGGCATCACAACTCCGCCCGCACCAACGCCCGCAACGCTCACCGTGAGGCAGTCCTCTTCGCCGGGCCAGAAGACGACTGGCACCACCAACTCACCAGGCACCCACAACCACCGCCGAATGAGCAACTTCCCGAAAGCCAGGCCGAAGCCACCGTCGATGAAGAAGCCAGCGAGCGCACCACCTACTTCCGCCGGCAACTCGCCGAATACCACGCCGAACAGCACCGCCGCAGCACACTGAGCCCGGAACACCGGGTACTGGAAGACCAACTTCGGCAAGCTCCCGCCATGGCGGGCGAGAACGACTTCGACGTCGACCAATCGGTGAGCGTTCCTGATCAGCAGATCGGTACGGATTTCGGACTATGACGTCATCGGCACCTGGACGGCCGAACCATACGGACGCCGATCAGGAGACCGCATGCCAAACCACGGCTCTGTCGACCGGTGCCTAGCGATCGGACGCGATGGCGCAGTTCATCGCACGCCATAGGCTCGCTCGGGTCTATCTCGCTAACGGTGGTTGCGGCGATCTCCATCAGTAGATTTGAGCGTTTGGCCAGCGATCACCTTCAAAGGCCGGATCACCCCGACCGGAAACTAACCAGTACCGGGATCGGATCCGCCGCTAATCGGACACTCTTGAGCTGGTAGTCGCTCGGACTGATTACCTCGATGGTCGCGGAGAACGACGCACGAGATCACGACACCGCTTGCCAGACTGCGGCTTGGTCGCCGGTTCGCAATGACACGAGGCGATGCCGCAGTTCTTCGTCTGCTGCGGGCTTGCTCGGTGCGAGCCGGATGTAGGTGCCGAGCGAGTGCAGTTCGGTGATGTCGCGCAGCAAAGTCCATCCGGGCCAGTCGAGCAGGTCGTATCCGTAGGCGGCTGCGAAGCGTGCCCGCTCGTGTTGTGGTTGGTGGAAGTGATCGGGCAACCCGTTCACCAGGTCGAGTTCGCGTGGCCCGATGCTGCATTGATCCCAGTCGATCAGCACCCACTGCCCATGATCGCAGACGGCGTTCTCGCTGTGGACGTCGACATGCACAAGACCTTCCCCGAGCGGGAATTCGGTCTGCGTGAACTGGCCGACCAGTGCCTCGGCGCGGGCGTGCAGCCACGCCCGCTCCGAGTCGGTGAGTGCAGGTGTCGTCCGCTCGTCATCGAGGGTTAGGGCTTCGAACAGCCGCCGCAGCGGCTGGTATCGCGGCACGGGGAACGGCGGCCGCGCCACCGAGTGCAGCCGCCGTACAAGTGCCCCGAGGTCGGCCGGGCCCGGCGGCTCAGGTGTGGGGCGGTAGGGCCAGAACGTGGCGATTGCGCCGATGGCGATAACTGGCTGGGTTCCGGATGCTGGAGTGAGCGCGATGGATTGGGTTTCAGCTGCCAGCCACCGTGTGACGGCGACGGCGGTGTGAGCGCGCTCGCGCCGGTAGGCGGTGTCGGGCGCCAGGCGCACGATCAGATCAGCGTGCGGCAGCAACCACACTGCGTTCGACCGATGATGCAGCAGTTGCGCGTCGCGGTCGTCGACGCCGAACTCCTGACAGGCAACACTCACGGCTGCGCGACCGGGAAGCTGGCTTTCGGTGGTCATGAGCCCGCAGTAGCGAGGACCGCCCTCAGATCGCCGCGCAATTCAGCAACGATCGGGTCGCCGTCGTACTGGGTGGCGATGGTGTCCAGGTCGCGGAGGCGGACGTAGCAGCGGGGTGAAGACAGCTCGGTGATCGCCGTGATCGCCTCACGCCCGTACCGGTTGGCCGAGTCGAAATCACCCGCCTGCAAACAGGCGCCGGCAAGGGTGGGTAAGGCGACGGCGCGGCTGCGCGCATGTTCGCTGGCGTGGCCAGGGATCGCGGTGGACAGACGCTCGACCGCCGATAGCGCGAACTTGGGATCGGAGAGCGACAGCAAATAGATCGCATGGCCGTGTTGAGCGGCGATTTCCGCGGGCGTGACGAACCATGCCCAGGAGGGAGTGGTGTCGGGTTCGGCTGCTGCGTAGCGGTCTTCGGATAGCCCGAGGGCGCGCTGGGTGGCTGCGGAGTCGTTCAGGGATGCCCAGCACCAGCCCATTACCGTTGCGATGTATCCGGCGGTGATGGTGCTGATCGGATGGCGCCTGCTGGCGGCGGTCGATGAGGCGAGCTGCACGAATTTTAGTGCTTCATCAGGTCGTTTCAGGTGCAGGGACTGGTGGGCCATGTCGAGCAGAATGCTGACCGTCAGGTCGGTGCTGCGCGGATGGTCTTGGCCGCGGTGGGCGGTTTGCAGGGCGTATGTCCACAGTTTGCGGGCCGAGTCGTGTTCTTCAATGTCGTAGGCCAGCCAGCCGGCCATGCTTGCCAGGTCGGCGGTGGCGATCCACAGACGTGTTCGAACGTCCGTGGTGCATGCGGCGCCTTCCAGGGCGCGGACTTGGTGCAGTTGGGTGAGTGCCGCGGTCCGGCAGAGTCCGCCGCCGTGCGCGAGGTCCCATCGCCGGAATCCGTCGGTGATGGCTTCGATCGCATCGATGTCGGCGGATCCGATGTGTGGTCGGGTGACTGGCTCGAGCCGGTCAGGAAGGATGCTGCCCAGCCGGTCCAGTTGCGGGTGAAGATGGGAACCGAGTGCGGCTGCGGTTGCCAGGGTGATGAAGTCTCTACGTTCCACCCACGTCACCTCCTCGCGGGCCAGATTACTCGCAGTTCCGGAGCCGAACCCGAGCAGCGAGGCGGGGATCGCGAAGGTTTCGGCGATTCTGGCGACCAGTTTGGCGCTGGTGAGACGGCGTTCTCCGCGTTCGACGGCTGAGATTCTGGACTGTGTGAGGTCGAGCAACGCGGCCAGTTGAAGTTGTGAGAGGCCGGTTGCTTCGCGAATCACGGTGAACACGACGCTGAAGTCGTGGTCTGCCAGCGCCGCGCGGATCGTGGGATCGTCGAAGAAGTCGGCGGTGAGCGCGTGCTTGAACCCGGCAGCGCAGGCGCAGTCGGCACAGAGGTTTCCAGCGTGTTTGTTGGGCAGCGTCGTGCGGCATGTGCGGCAGATACGTCCCCCAGTATTCATATCTCACCTCAGTCGGTTGACCGCAGTTTGTCTCACAGTATGCGGTGGATGGCTTCTACGTGCACAAATGATCCTTTCGCCTGAACCCAGCCAGTTATTGACGATGCGCAAGCCCCAGTGGGGCTAGTCCCGTCGGGCGTTGGGACGGCAAGCCGCGGCCGCGAATCTGGGACCAGCACCCGATGCCGGGGCATGCGGTCGACTTCCTTCCGCCCTTGCAAGTAATCAGCAACGGGCGGAGCCGGATTCGGGCGCGCGCGACTGGGCCCGGCATCGGCGTGCCCACCCACCGACTGTCAGGGAGCTGTCGTGAGAATTTCGCAGAACACACGGGATCTGTGGGCCGTGCAGTATCGCGACTGCGCGGTTGAACCTATCGATTTGGATCTGGACCGCGCCCGCTTCATTCTCCACGCTCATGCTGCCCACGGGGGCGGATGTCTTCCCTACCTCGCGGCGATGGCCTACTCGTTCGGAATCGAGGTGTAGCCCGAGCATGCCCCCCGAACGCCCCACATCCATACTCACTCGTTCATCGCAGATGACAACGGCTGTGCGACAGGATGCCTCGCTCTTCGGGCCGGATTCTCGGCTTCCTCGGATTCCGGACTGGCACCAGCTATGCGCGGCGTTCCGCGGCGTGACGGGCCACAACCCGGGCGACCATCTGATCACGCGGTGGGCGCAGGCGCTGGCGCATCTGCACCGCACCCGCCGCGTCATCCCCGACCGCGCGGCCGAAGTCGACCGACGCCGAGACGATGTCGTCACGCTGATCGACAACTGGGTCAGCATCTACATTCAGCCACGACGCGGCACCAAACGCATAGGACCGGCAGTGGATGCCCTGGCCGCCGCGTACGTCGATGCCGAACTGACGCTGGCGGCCGCCGAGCACGCCTCCGAACCCGCCGTGCATGAGGCATGGATCCACGTCAGTGCCCTGGCGGTCGACTGGGCTGACCTGATCACCGAAGTCGTCGACGGCCAACCGCCCCCACCGCGGCCTACCGGGCCCACCACTCCGATACGTCCCTGATCGAAAGGACACGCCAAATGTTCACCCTCGCAACAGATCCTCAGTTCATCGCTACCTCTCAGGCCGAAGACATCGACCCTGACACCGCCGCCCGCCGGGTCGAAAGCGGCACCCTGGTGTTCCTGCGGTCGCACGCGAGCCGGCACATGACGGCCTTCAAACCGCTGCTCGTCGGTGAGGACACCCGCCGCAAAGTCGCCGCTCTCGTCGGACTGGGGCCGCGTGACCGCGACCGGCAGACCATCGTGGAAAGCATGGCGGTCATCCTCGCCGCTGGACCCGACGCTGTCATGGACCTGACCACCAACCCCGAAGGGGTGGCGCTGCGCGCGGATCTGAAGGAAGTCATGGGCGTACCGCTCGGCGCATGCCTGACATACGACCTGTTCGCTGACCCGCGGAAGAAACTGAGCCGCAACGAATTCCTGGACCGATTCGAGCTCGGGTTGGCCGCTGGCGTCGACTTCGTCCTCATCCACGCAGGCATCAACCCCGCCCTCGCGCAGATGAGCGAGAAATCCGACCGAATCATGCCCACAACCTCACGAGGCGGCGGGTTGCTGGCCCGCTACATGCGCGTCCACCACTGCGACAACCCTCTCATCGAGTACTTCGACGGAATCCTCGACATCTGCCGCCGCCACGAAGTCGTCCTCGACCTCGGCGACATCTTCCGCCCCGGCGCCACCGCCGATGCGGGCGATGACCTCAAATGGCGCGAAATCCACCTGCTGGCCGAACTCCGCAAAGACGCGTTGAGCGCCGGAGTGCAGGTGTTGTGCGAAAGCGGCGGACACATGCCGCTGCACCGCATTCCCGAACTGATCCCCGCCTACAAAGAAGCGCTCGGCGGCGCGCCGCTGTGGCTGGCCGGACCGATGGTCATCGACAACGGCGTCACCCTCGACGACACCGTCAACGCCCTCGGTGTCGCGGCGGCCGGACAGTGCGGCGGCGACATGTTCGCCTCCATCACCCACAACGAGCACTACGCCATGCCCACCGCGCCCGACACCGCCACCTCGATCCGCATGGTCCGTGTCGCGATCACAGCGCTCGACCTCGTACGCGGCTGGAAACCCGAAATCGCACGACAGCGCGCGATCAGCGTCGCCCGCCGCGCCAACGACTGGGACATCCAGCAAGGCCACGCCCTCTACCCCGGCCTGGCAGGCAACGCGTTCATCACCCACGGCCTGCGCAAAGGCGCGCCCTGCACCATCTGCGGCTCGCTGTGCCCGCACATCACCGCGAAAAAGGTCCACGAGGAAACACCTGTCCCCGCCCACCAGCCCGGACCCGTTCTGCTGCCCATGCCCACGCCTTCCATCGAACCGGAGGCATGAAGTGGACACCGCCTTGGCCGAACGCATCACCGCCCGACTCCCCCACGCCACCGCCGTCGCCCGCGAAGCCCTCGATATCGCCGAAGACCTCCGCACGCTCGGGCACTGCGTACCCGCCGACGACTGGCTGATCGTCGGCGGCTCCCTCGCCCGCGGCGAACCCACCTTCATCCGCCACGACGGTAAGCCGCTGCTGATCAGCGACGTCGACCTCCTATACGTCCACTACGGAGACCACCCCTCAACCCAGATCCACGAACTCGTGTCCCTCGCCGAGAAACACTTCACCACAGTGGATTTGATGACCTTGCCGCTCAGCGACTACCGCGCCATCCAAACCTCCCTCGGGCACGACTTCAAAAATCTCGGCCTGCCCGTCACCGACCGCGGCCTACCCGAACACCACCCCGTCACACTCGACATCCGCGACGCTTACGAAATCCTGCTCTACTACACACAGGCCTACTTCTGGCTCGGCCTCCACGACCAATGGTCCGCCGGAACGGCCTCCACACACTTCCACCTGCTCATCAGCCGACTGTGCGTGAAGATCCTGCGAGCCACCGCCATGCTCGACGGCGCCTACGCCCACCACGACTTCGGTCACATGGCGCCGCACCTCGCCGAACAGATGCGCGCCGAGCTGCGCTGGCGAGCCGACCCCACCCAGCCGCCGATGGATCCGGGACGATTCTGGACCTACCTCCACCACGCCTTCACCCGGTTCGACGCCGAGTTCGGACAACCACGCTCCGACGCGGTCAACTACACGCGCTACGCCGTGACCAGCAGCGGCCGAATCGTCGCCCGCCACCACCAAACCGTCCACGCCCTCGCACGCGCCATGGCCGACGCATGGCACAGCACACCCGACCCGACCGCATTGACTACGGTGAAGCAGCGCGCCTGGGAACGCATCACCGGCTGGACCGGAAGCGCACACCGAGAAAGCCCCGAAGACCACTTCCGCGCGCACAAACAGGCCATCCACGACCACCTACTCGCCATGAAAGTGCAGGTCAGATGAAAATCCTGGTCACCGGGGGTGCAGGATTCGTCGGAGCCACCGTCACACGGCTCCTCCTCGACGCCGGACACAACGTCACCGTCATCGACGACCTCTCCCGCAACGACGACCGCCAAATCCCCCACGACGCCGAATTCATCAAACTCCG